>CAMCUN010000112.1 GCA_945878995.1 Polaromonas sp. YR568
GGGGGCACGCGTGAGGCCATCTCACCACAACGCCCGTCTCATCCCCGCATTTTGTAGAAGCCAGCCTGCTGGCGATTCGTGCCGGATCACCTCCATGGCCACACGCCACCTATCGCCGCCAGCCAATGGGTTGTGCCACGCCTGCCCCCACCCCAACCCTCCCCCAGAGGGGGAGGGAGTAAGGCGGGACCCCGATTTCCTACCGAGAGGGCCCGGCGGCCAAGCGGGTTCCCGATTCCCTCCCTCCCCCTCAGGGGGAGGGCCGGGGTGGGGGCACGCGTGAGGCCATCTCACCACAACGCCCGTCTCATCCCCGCACTTTGTAGGAGACAGCCTGCTGGCGAATGGCGCCGGCAAACTCCCATGCCCAACGCCACCCAACCCCAAAGCCAACGGACCAGGCCCATCCACACACACGCTTGTAACTGTGTGTGCGGCAGTTACAGTAATCCCCGCCCAAAGTGTTTACCCTGCAAGCCATGAACCCACTCCTCAGCTTTTCCCGCCGCCTGCTCGTGCTCGCGGCGCTTGTGCTCGCAGGCTGCTCTGCCATGCGGGTGGTGGACAGCGATGTCCAAACTTTTTCACCATGGCAAGGCGCCAGCGGCGCGCCCGGCACCACCTACCGCTTTGAACGGCTGCCCTCCCAGCAGGCCCAGCCAGCGCACCCCAGGGACCTGAGCCAAGACCAGCTCGAAGCCCTGGCCATTCAAAAGCTCGAGCGATTTGGCCTGGTGCACAGGCCCGATGCGGCCCTGCTCACGGTGCAATTGCGCACCACCGGCGTGGTGCAACCTGCCTCTTTCAGCCAGGGCTTGTATGGCGGCTCGGGCGTGACGGTGGGCACGGGCACGGCGGGCAGCTTTATTGGCTTGTCTTTTCCCGTCATGCGCACCGAGCCGCCGCTCTACCTGCGCGATCTCAGCGTCATCATGCGTGACAGCCGCAGCCACGCCGTGGTCTACGAAACCCGGGCCAGGCACAGCGGCGTGTGGTCCGACGCCCGCGCCATTTGGCCGGCCATGATGGACGCGGCGCTCAACGGATTTCCCAACCCACCGGCAGGCCCCAGGCGCGTGAACGTCGAGATTCCCCGTTAAGCTTCAAAGCCATGCCCCAGTCCACTCGCCTCATTGCCCTTCGCCATGGCGAAACCGCCTGGAATGTGGACAGCCGCATCCAGGGCCAGCTCGACATCGGGCTCAACCCCACCGGCCACTGGCAGGCCCAACGCCTGGGCCAAGCCCTGGCGGGCGAGCCCATCACGGCCATTTACGCCAGCGACTTGAGCCGCGCCTGGGACACCGCCCAGCATGTGGCGCGGGCCACCGGCGTGCAGGTGCAGCCCGAGCCCGGCCTGCGCGAGCGCTGCTTTGGCATTTTTCAAGGCCGCACCTTTGCCGAGGTGGAGCTGGAATCCCCGGAGCTGGCCAGGCGCTGGCGCCAGCGCGACCCGCATTTCGCGCCTGAAGGCGGTGAATCCTTGGTGCAGCTCTTTGAGCGCGTCACCACCACCGCCCACACCTTGGCCGCCCGCCACCCAGGCGAGCTCATTGCCCTGGTGGGCCACGGCGGCGTGTTGGACGCGCTTTACCGCGCCGCCACCCGGCTGGATGTGCAAGCCCCCCGCAGCTGGCACCTGGGCAACGCCGCCATCAACCGGCTGCTGTGGTCGCCTGAAGGCTTGGCGCTGGTGGGCTGGGGGGATACCGCGCATTTGGACGCTGACACCTTGGACGAATCGATGGCTTGAGGGCGGCGTGCCGTTTTCGGCACAAGCCTGGCTTGGCAAGCAATTTGCCGGCCATGGGCCAGCACTTGGTGGCGGCTGGTCGCTCAATCTGTCTTCAGCCGCCCTGCGGTGCGGGCGAATTCTCAAGCTGCGTTTAAAAAGCACTGTAGCCGGCAGCTGGCTCCGCTTTGCGGGTTTGACTGATGCTGGGCCCTTTCAGCGGTTTTGGGGCTCAGACCCAGCTTAGGAGCGGAGTTCCGGAGGTTTCCTGACAAAAACCACCAATTTTATTAATGATAATTTCTAATAATCAGAAGGCATTTGTTTTTTTAATATTTTTTTACTAATATAAACCCGTGAAAAATTTTATTTTCTCGAATTCTCAAACTTAAGCTGATCAAAAAATTTACTAAGTTTTACTTATAAATAAAAGAGCTCTTTTGAGCTTTTGCCCCGTGAGTGCTTTGGCTGCTCTGGCCGCCACTGGCGCCTTCGCCCAGTCCACCGTCACCCTGTACGGCGTGGCTGACATTGCTTACGGCGCGCACAAAACCAAAGGTACCGGTACCAACTCCATCAAGTCCAGTGGCGTCATGGACGGCGCCAACGCCGGCAGCCGCATTGGTTTCCGTGGCACGGAAGACCTGGGCGGTGGCTTGAGCGCTCAGTTTGTGGTCGAACAAGGCATTGCCCCCACCAACGACGAGTTGTTCGGCACGCGCTCGGCTGCTGGTGGCCACCAAGTTGACGGCTTCTCGGCCGGTGGTGGCGCTGCTGCTGTGTCTGGTTCTGCGGGCGCCTACTCCAACGGCACCAACCGCCAAAGCTACCTCGGTCTGAGCAGCAAGGACCTGGGCACCCTGCGCATTGGTTACCAGTACACCAACGTGTATGAGCTGTCCAGCCTGGCTGGCTACACCCTGGGTTCTGAAGGCGTTCCAGGCGCTGACAAGGCCCACCTGCACATGAACGCGCAAGCAGGCGGCACCCGTGCCAACGCCATCACCTACATTTCGCCCTCCTTCAGCGGCCTGACTGTGCGTGCGCAGTTTGGCTCGGGCTCTGCTGGCCGCGACACTTTTGAGCAGAATACTGCCAATGCCGCCTCCAACCTGAGCGTGGACAAAGCGGTTCGCATGAGCTTCATGGCCAAGTACGACGCGGGTCCATTGAGCGCAGCCCTGGCATACACCGACAACAAAATCACCCAGTCTGTGCGAGCTGCGGGTTCGCAAACCATCAACGCCTATGGCGCCATCAGCGCACCTTTGCCCGCAGCTTCAGCCACCACCAACGCCGCTGAACGTGCAGCCAAGCTGATTCAAATTGGCGCCAGCTACGACTTTGGCATGGCCAAAGTCGGTTTGACCATCAATGACGGTGAAAACGGCGGTACGGGTTCCAGCACGCAAATCAGCAGCTTCACCGGTTACAACCTAAGCGTGTCTGCACCTTTTGGTGCTCTGGTGCCTTTTGCCAGCTTGGGCAAGGCCAAGACCAAGAATGACACCACCAGTGTGATTACTGAAGACTACAGCCTGAGCCAGTTCGGCGCACGCTACTCCCTGAGCAAGCGCACCACGGCTTATTTGATGGCCGGCACGACCAAGAACAATGCTCCTGGCGTTGCATGGACCAAAGACAGCAAGACTGTCGTGGGCGTGGCTCACTCTTTCTGATTCCCCGCTGGCATACGCCAGTTGAGAGCCTAGAAGCTTAAAAACCCCGCCGAGTCAACTCGGCGGGTTTTTTTATTGGACGACGAAAAATATAAGCAGGTTCAAATCAATGGGGGTCAGATACACATTTCCAAATGCCTCAGCCCCCGCACCTTCCCTCACCCCCCAGACCCATTCACCCGGCTGCGCCGGCTTTGCAGCAGCCCAATGTTTTGCTCCCCGCTCAGCGTGCTGGCGTAGTGTTTGTTGATCACCTCCACACTGGTGCGGGCGTTGCGCGCCAAGGTCAGCAGGTCTATGCCCTGGCCGTACAGAAGCCTGAAGGTGATGGCCGAATGCCTGAGGCTGTACAGGCTGCGGGACTGGCCATGGGCGCCCAGCTTGAAGCCGGTGACGGCCAGTACCCAATTGAACATCAGGCCCATCACGGCCAGGGCGTAGTTTCTGTCGCGCAGGCCGGGCAAAAACAAATAGTCGTCGGGCTTGGCTTGGCCTTGGGCGCTGTGGTGCTTTTGGAGTTGGCGGTAAACACGCACCGCCGGATACAAGGTGACGATGGGCGCGTCATGGCGCTTGGTTTCAGGCAAGGTCAGGCGCAAATACGTGTGGCTGCCTTTGACGATTTCCACATGCCGGTGCTTCAAGGTTTTGAGGTCGCTGGGCCGAATGAAGCTGTTGACCATGAAGACCGCCGCCCAGGCCAGGTCTGGCGGCATGATGGCGTTTTTAAACAGCAGTTTGTGGCTTTTGCGCAGTGCTTGCTGGCTGTCCGGGTGGGCTTGGCCGCGCAGCGAACGTGCCGTGCGCAAAATGCGCCAGTATTCGGTGGGCGTGAAAGCACCCCTGGAGGCGGTTTTAACCTTCACCTTGGGCATTTCAGGCAGTTTGGAGATGACGCCCATGCGCAAGCCGTGGCTGAGCACCTTGCGAATGGCCACCAAATACTGGCCAATGGTGGTGGAGCTTTTGGTTTTGCTCATGTAGTCCACAAAGGCCATGAGCTGGGCGTAGTCTATGTCTGCCACATGTTGGCGGCCCCAGCGCGGCAGAAGGTGGGCGTCAAGCCGGTTGCGCAGCACCTGCATGCTTCCCCGGGCCAGTTCACCGCGCTCCACCCGGGCTTGCTCGCCCGCAAACATGCGCTCGGCCAGGGCCGCAAAAGTGTGTTCCTTCAGCGGCGCAAGTTCCGCAATGGGCGCAAGCTGGGCGGCTGGTGCGGGCGCAGGTGCAGGTAAAGCTGCGGGCTCAATCGCATGAGTTTGCGCAGGGGTGTGTGCTGAAACTTGTGCTGCAGTTTGTGAAGGCGGCGGTGCATCCTCTGGCAACACCTGCCACACATCCGCTGAAAGCTGCGCATAAAAATGGCGCGCCACCATTTGCGCTGTGTGCAAAGACTGGCTGTGCGTGCTGCGCTTGTAGGTTTTGCCCTTGAACCAGCAGCGAACTTGCCAAAAGCGACTCGCTGGCATTTTGAACAGCACCAGCTTGCTGGGATAGCCAGGCACGGCGGTGATGGTCTCTGGAATGGGCACCGTGCGCCCCCTCTGAGCCGGGCCAAAGGCGGCATCGTTCACAGCGGTGGCAAGAAAATGTGTGTTCATTGAATACATAAGTTTATGCCGCTGTTTTTTCTGCAGCGACAGATCTCGTCTGTGCAATGAACTAGAAAACTAATAAAAATTGACTATTTATTGCAAATGACAAAGACCCACTGAAATGTCAAAAAGCATGATTTTTTATAGTGAGTTGTAAACTATAGAACAAAAAACACTTTTAAAAAGGTCAAAAACAGACCTTTTCAGGCAGACCTTCCAGCCAGAAAAACCAGGACTTGAGGCTAACAGGGCCTGCCCCATGCGCCCAAACGATGCGCTTTCAGGGTCATCAAAGGCCCCTACCAGGGTTGCCCCTGCAGTTGGGCATGCAAGCCCTGGAGGCAAGGCCACACCCATAAAAAAACCCCACCGAGTTGCCTCAGCGGGGTTTTAAGCTTCTAGGCTCTCAGCTGGCGTGTGCCAGCGGGGAATCAGAAGGAGTGAGCCACGCCCACGAGTGTCTTGGTGTCTTTGGTGAAGCCAGAAGCAACGGCTGCAGGAGCGTCGTTCTTGGTCGTGCCGACCATGACATAAGCCGTGGTGCGCTTGCTCAGGGAGTAGCGTGCGCCGAACTGGGTCATGTCGTAGTCTTCAGTAACCACACCGGTTGTGTCGTTCTTGGTCTTGGCTTTGCCCATGCTGGCGAAAGGAACCAGTGCGCCAAAGGGTGCATTCACGCTCAGGTTGTAACCAGTCATGCTGCTGACCTGGGTGCTGGTGGTCGTGCCACCGTTTTCGCCGTCATTGACGGTCAAGGCCACTTTGGCCACGCCGAAGTCGTAGCTGGCGGCGACTTGCGTCAGCTTGCCAGTGCGCGTAGCAGCGTTGGTCGTAGCGGCAGAAGAAGCAGCGCTGATGACGCCGTAGGCGCTGATGGTTTGCGTGCCAGCAGCACGAGCCGACTGGGTCACCTTGTTGTTGGTCAAAGCAACTGCAGCGCTCAATGGGCCGGCGGTGTACTTGGCCATGAAGCTGGTGCGCTGGTTTTTGTCAACGCTCAGCTGGGAAGCAGGGTTGATAGCAGAAGCTTCGTAGGTGTCACGGCCAGCGGAGCCAGAGCCGGTTTGCAGCTGCACGGTCACGCCGCTGAAAGCGGGCGAGATGTAGGTGATGGCGTTGGCACGGGTGCCGCCAGCCGCAGCGCTGCCGTGCAGGTGGCCTTTGTCAGCGCCGGGAATGCCTTCAGAGCCCAGAACGAAGCCAGACAGGGAAGACAACTCATACAGGTTGGTGTACTGGTAACCAACGCGCAAGGTGCCCATACCTTTGTTGCTCAGACCAAGATAGGCTTGGCGGCTGGTGCCGTTGGAGTAAGCGCCAGCAGTACCACCCAAAGCAGCAGCGCTGCCGCCGGCAGAGAAGCCGTCAACCTGGTGGCCAGCAGCAGCAGCGCGCGTGCCGAACAACTCGTCGTTGGTGGGAGCAATGCCTTGCTCGATCACGAACTGAGCGGTCAAGCCACCACCCAGGTCTTCCGTGCCACGGAAACCAATGCGGCTACCGGCGTTGGCGCCGTCTTGCACGCCGCTGGACTTGATAGAACGACCAGCGTTGCCGGTGGTTTTTTGTGCGCCGTAAGCAATGTCAGCCAGGCCGTACAGGGTGACGGTGGACTGGGCGAAGGCGCCGGTGGCGGCCAGAGCAGCCAAAGCAATCAGGGATTTTTTCATTTGAGAGATCTCCAAGGTTAAACATCGGGCTCCTGGGCTTCAGGCCCCGGGCCAACCTCCGATTTGGAAGCTGTAGCTATTGCAACAGAGCGTTGTGGCTTGCGCAAAGGAATTGCTGGGTTTAGGGCTTGATTCGTTGTCGGGCCGCAACAGATTTGGGTGGCTTATTCACGTTTCAATGACATTTATAGGTTTGACGGTCTGGCCATGCACACCGGTCGGCCATCGCCTTGCACTTAGACTGAAGCCCAATTTTCTAAGCCCAATCACCATGAACCCTTCTTTGGATTCCCTGCTCATCGCTGCCGACGGCGCCCTGCGCACCTTGTTTGCCCAGCCCAGGGCCAGGCGGGTCAGCCCAGCCGACCAGGCGCAGCCCGTGGACATGTCGGCGCAAGATCGCGCTTTGGCTGGCGCCCTGATGCGGGTCAACCATGTGGGTGAGGTCTGCGCCCAGGCTTTGTACGCGGCCCAGGCCCTGAGCACCCGCGACGCGCAGCTGCGCCAGCAGTTTGCGCAGGCCGGGCAAGAAGAAGCTGATCACTTGGCCTGGACGCACCAGCGACTTGATGAATTGGGCGCGCGGCCCTCGCTGCTCAATCCCCTGTGGTACGCCGGCGCTTTTGGCCTGGGGCTGGTGGCCGGCCGCTTGGGTGATGCGGTGAGCCTGGGGTTTTTGAAGGAAACCGAACGCCAAGTAGAAGCTCACCTGGCCGATCACATGGACCGCTTGCCCGCAGCCGACGCCCCGTCACGGGCCATCGTGGCGCAAATGAAGGCCGACGAAGCCCGCCACGCCAGCGAAGCCGTGCAGGCGGGCGCCCGTGATTTGCCAGGGCCGGTGAAGGCGCTGATGAAGGCCTCGGCCAAGGTGATGACGACGACGGCGCATTACGTGTAAGCGCAGAAATCTTCATTTCGTCAGAGTAAGCGAGATGGGCGCTGGTTTCTCGATCAGTCCAGCGCCATCCTTGATTCCACCTCACTCGGCTTGCAAGACCTCAAAACTGGTGGTGATTTCAGCCGTTTTGCCAAGCATGATGGTGGCCGAGCAGTATTTGTCGTGGCTCATGGCAATGGCGCGCTCTACAGCGACGGCGGGCACGTTCAGGCCTGTCACTACAAAGTGCATGTGGATTTTGGTGAACACCTTGGGGTCGATCTCGGCGCGTTCGCTGGTGAGCTTGACCGTGCAGCCGCGCACATCATGCCGGCCGCGCTTGAGGATGAGCACCACGTCGTAAGCGGTGCAGCCACCGGTGCCGGCCAGCACCGTTTCCATGGGGCGGGGGGCCAGGTTGGCGCCGCCGTTCTCGGGCTTGGCGGCATCGGGCGCGCCGTCCATCACCAGGGTGTGGCCGCTGCCGGTCAGGGCCGTAAAGGACATGGCCGAGCCTTGGTGAGGGGTGCTCTGGGGGCCGCTCCAACTGACTGTGCATTCCATGAATGGCTGTCTTTCAAGTTGTCAATGAATCGTAAAAAATCAGCAAATGTGTGCCGAGAGGGCTTGTGTGATGTTGCGTTGCAGCAATCAATGGCTATAATTTATTCATCGCATCAATGAAGTTTGGCCCTAAAAGCCTCTGAATTGTTGTACCACTTGTCTCCTCCACTCCTCTGAAAAGAGTGGATTTACAGGCCCAGGCTGCAAAGTCTGGGCCTTTTTTCTGTGCTTTTTTGGGGTGTGGGCTCATCCGCACCTTTAGCTTTTATTGAAAAGCAGGCTTGTGGCTGATGTCAAGCATCCAGCTTCACAGCCGCACTCCGGTTTGTCTAGCCACTTGGGCAATGGCTTGAGGCAGCAAATTGGGCGCTTGCAAGACCACGTCCACCTTGCGGCCGTCCATGGCCCGTGAAATGCGGCTGGCCATGCGGGCGCTGAGCACGGCGGGCTCGTCCACCGCGTGCGGCACGGTCACCAAGAGGTCTACATCGCCGCCCAAGGCCGCATCGTCTGCACGCGAGCCAAACAAAATCACTTGCGCGTGCTCGCCAAGCACCTGCAAAGCCGTGCAGCGAATCAGTTCTACTTGAGAGGGCGACAAACGCATACGGATATTTTGGCACGCCCCTCACAGTCACGGTCTTGGCCTGGGCCAGCGTTCAGGCGCTTAAACGCTTGGATGTGGGGCTTATGATTCTTGAGCACTTTTTGACACCGATGACCAAGACTTCCACACCAGCAAAATCTGACCTGGCCGCGCAAGCGCGCAAAGCTGACCGCCTGGCTGCTCGACCATTGAGCCCGGCCGACTACCTTAAGAAAATTCTCACGGCCCGGGTCTACGACGTGGCGGTGGAGTCGGCGCTGGAGCCGGCCCGCAACCTTAGCGCCCGCCTGGGCCACACGGTGCTGCTCAAGCGCGAGGACCAGCAAGCGGTGTTCAGCTTCAAACTGCGCGGGGCGTACAACAAAATGGCGCACCTGAGCCCGGCGCAGCTCAAAAAGGGCGTGATCTGCGCCTCTGCCGGCAACCATGCGCAAGGCGTGGCGCTCAGTGCCCGCAAGCTGGGCACGCGTGCGGTGGTGGTGATGCCATTGACCACGCCGCAGCTCAAAGTTGAGGCCGTGCGCGCCCTGGGCGCCGAGGTGGTGTTGCACGGCGACAGCTACTCAGACGCCCATCAACACGCGGTGCTGCTGGAAAAGAAAAAAGGCCTGTGCTTTGTCCACCCCTTTGACGACCCGGACGTGATCGCCGGCCAAGGCACGGTGGCCATGGAGATGCTCAGGCAGGTGCAGGCCATGGGCCTGGACCTGGACGCCGTGTTCGTGGCCATAGGCGGGGGCGGGCTGGTCTCGGGCGTGGCCAACTACATCAAGGCGGTGCGCCCAGAGATCAGGGTGATTGGCGTGCAAATGAACGACTCCAACGCCATGATGCAGTCGGTGGACGCAGGCAAGCGCGTGACCTTGACCGACGTGGGATTGTTCTCAGACGGCACGGCGGTCAAACTGGTGGGGGAAGAAACCTTTCGCATCAGCCGCGCCTTGGTCGACGAATTCATCACCGTGGACACCGACGCCGTGTGCGCGGCCATCAAAGACGTGTTTGTGGACACCCGAAGCATTGTGGAGCCCGCAGGCGCGCTGGCAGTGGCGGCCATCAAGCAGTACGCCGCGCGGCCACGCCCAAAAGGCCAGAAAAAGACCGAGACCTACGCCGCCATTTTGTGCGGCGCCAACATGAACTTTGACCGCCTGCGCTTTGTCGCCGAGCGCGCCGAGGTGGGCGAGGAGCGCGAGGCCCTGCTGGCCGTCACCATTCCTGAAGAGCGCGGCAGCTTTCGCCAGTTTTGCGAGCTCATAGGCGCTTTGCCCGGCGGGCCGCGCAACGTCACTGAGTTCAATTACCGCATCAGCGACAGCGCCCAGGCCCATGTGTTTGTGGGCCTGACCACGCAGGGCCGGGGCGAGAGCGCCAAGCTCGCTCAGCTTTTTACCAAGAACGGTTTTAAGGCGCTGGACCTCACGCACGACGAGTTGGCCAAAGAGCACATTCGCCACATGGTGGGCGGTCATTCGCCGCTGTCCAAAGAGGAGAGGCTCTTGCGCTTTGTGTTCCCCGAGCGGCCAGGCGCGCTGCTCAAATTCCTCTCGACCATGCGGCTGGGCTGGAACATCAGCCTGTTCCATTACCGCAACCAGGGCGCCGATTACGGCCGCATCTTGGTGGGCCTGCAGGTGCCTAAGGCCGACAACCCGGCCTTCAAACAGTTCTTGGCCACCCTGGGCTACCCCTGTGTGGAAGAAACCGACAACCCGGTTTACAAGCTCTTTCTCAAGAGCTGAGCCAGCTTGGCGACGCACCATCCCCACCCCGACTTTCTCCCTCCCCCTTTGGGGGAGGG
>CAMCUN010000113.1 GCA_945878995.1 Polaromonas sp. YR568
AGCGTGACTATCTCCGGCACCACCACCCAAGGCCAGTTGCTGACTGCTACGAACACTCTGAACGATATTGATGTCATTCCATTAAGTGGCGCGGGCGCGGTGGCCTACCAGTGGCTGGCCGATGGTGTCAACATCAACGGCGCCACAGGTGCTAGCTTTACGCTGTCCCAGGCCCAAGTGGGCAAAGCCATCAGCGTCAAGGCCAGCTACACCGACCAGCAAGGCACGGCCGAAAGCGTGACCAGTGCCCCAACAACTGCGGTTCTTTCGCTGAACGCAGGCGTGACTTGGTCCAACGCCAGCAATTTGAGCACCAGCGAAAGCGGCACCACCGCCACCTATGGCGCCGTGCTGGACAAGGCGCCCAACAAAGATGTGACGCTCACGCTCACCATCAGCGATGCCACTGAAGGTGTGTTTGTATTGACGGGCACGGCCACGCTAGACCTGGTGTTCACGCCAAACAACTGGTTCTTGGCGCAAAACGTCTTGATCAAAGGCGTGGACGACGAGGAATACGACCGTGATGTGGCCTACACCATCAGCACCAAAGTCAGCTCGCTGGATTTGAACTACGACGGTCTGCGCAATGCGCAAGGTTTGGCGACCACCAATGTGTCCGTCTTGAATGTGGACGACGACATTCCACTGAACTGGATAGGAACCGACGTCAACGATGTCTTTGTAGGCGGCCCCGGCGCGGATGATTTGTATGGCGGATACGGCCGAGACGACCTGTCAGGCGGCAAAGGGGCCGACCGCATTTACGGCGGCTATGGAGATGACGTGTTGGCAGGCG
Source organism: Polaromonas sp. YR568 (assembly GCA_945878995.1). GTDB lineage: Bacteria > Pseudomonadota > Gammaproteobacteria > Burkholderiales > Burkholderiaceae_C > Polaromonas. The sequence continues at coordinate 800 of CAMCUN010000113.1, forward strand.
ACGAGGGCAACGACGAGATTGAAGGCGAGCAAGGTGACGACAAACTCATCGGCGGCGCAGGCAATGACAACTTAAAGGGCGGCACAGGCGCCGACAACTTGTCCGGCGGCGATGGAGATGACGTGCTCAATGGCGGGGAAGACGCCGACGCCATGGACGGGGGCAACGGCGCAGACACCTACTACATAGACAACCCAGGCGATGTGGTGCTTGACACTGGAAGCGACAACGCCATAGATGTGTTGTTCATCGCCAGCTACCTCAGCTCGCCAGTCATCTTGGGCCAGGGCATTGAAAACGCCACCTTGAACGACAGCGCCAGCAACGGCTCAATCACGGGCAATGCATCGAACAACACGCTCAAGGGCAATGCGTCTGACAACGCCTTGGTCGGTGGCGCGGGCAATGACACGCTGGAGTCAGGCTCTGGCAACGACAGCGTAGATGCTGGCGTGGGGGACGACCTGATTGTGGGTGGCAATGGGGCTGGCAATGACACCTATGTGGGCGGGAGCGGCACAGACACCGTGAGGTACACCAGCGCCGTGAACACCATCTTGGTAAACCTCCTGGAAGGTATGGCCAACGGCCAAGACATTGGCACCGACAAGTTGTCTGAAATTGAAAACCTTATAGGCGGACAAGCGGGCGACTCTTTGGCGGGTGACGCCGCGGCCAACTTCATCAACGGGCACACAGGCAACGACACCATCACCGGCCACGCGGGCAACGACACCCTGGACGGCGGAGAGGGCCAAGACACGGCGGCCTACGCCTTGGCTGCCAGTCAATACATGGTGACAAGCCTGGCCACAGGGGGTTTTCAAGTAGTGGCCAAGAAAGGCGCAGAAGGCACGGACACCTTGCTCAACATAGAGAACTTGAAGTTTGCTGACCAAACAGGCGGCATTGCAGGTTTTGTAGGCAAAGTAGCCGTGCCTGAGGTGGCCAAGTTTTGGAAGAACAACGCACTACCCCCCAGCGAGACCAAGAAAACCGAGGCGGTGAACCTGAGCGATGCGATCGCCATCCTCAAAATGATCGTGGGCCTTAACGTCAACAGCATCAACGTGCCACTGTCACCCTACCAAGCAATTGCCGCCGACTTTGACCAAAACGGCGCGGTGGAACTCAGCGATGCGATTGGTGTGCTCAAGATGGTGGTGGGACTGGCAGCGCCTACGCCGACCTGGAAGTACTTTGATGAGGCCAAGCTTGCCAGTACCTATAGCGCCACTCAGCCGCTGAATCACAAGGCATGGAGTGCTGGTTCGGCTACGGACGCCTTGTCGACAGTCGATTCATCAGTCAAACTCGTTGGTGTCCTGACCGGTGATGTGGATGGGTCCTGGGCAGGTTGACCAAAGTGCTTGAGTTACCTTGCCGTCAAGCAAGCAAAAAGCCCAACCTTGTGGGCTGGGCTAAGTGCTCGATTTCATTGGTGCCGGAGAGATGAATCGAACACCCGACCTTCTCATTACGAATGAGCTGCTCTACCGACTGAGCTACACCGGCGACAACATTAAATTATAGCGGCTGCGCAGGTGCCAGCCGCTGGGCTCAGGCCTCGGTGTGGTAGCGGGTGATGCGCTCAACTTCGTTCTTGGAGCCCAGCACCACGCTCACGCGCTCGTGCAGCTTGGTGGGCTGCAAATCCAAGATACGTTGGCGGGCGTTGGTGGCGGCGCCGCCGGCTTGCTCGATCAGCCAGGCCATGGGGTTGGCCTCGTACATCAGGCGCAGCTTGCCGGCTTTTTCAGGCTCGCGCTTGTCCCAGGGGTACATGAAGACGCCGCCGCGTGTGAGGATGCGGTGCACGTCGGCCACCATGGAGGCGATCCAGCGCATGTTGAAGTCTTTGCTGCGCGGGCCTTCTTTGCCTTGCAGGCACTCGTCGATGTAGCGCTTGACGGGCTGGTCCCAGTGGCGCATGTTGCTCATGTTGATGGCGAATTCTTTGGTGTCCTCGGGGATGCGCACGTTTTCCTCGGTGAGCACAAAGGAGCCTTGCTCGCGGTCCAGGGTGAACATGGCCACGCCGTCGCCCACGGTGAGCACCAGCGTGGTTTGCGGGCCATACACGCAGTAGCCGGCGGCCACTTGCTGGTGGCCGGGCTGCAAAAAGTCTTTTTCTTCCACGCCCGAGGCGCCTTCGGGTCTGGTGAGCACCGAGAAAATGGTGCCACTGCTCACGGTCACGTCGATGTTGCTGGAGCCGTCCAGCGGGTCAAACAGCAGCAGGTATTCGCCCTGGGGGTAGCGGTTGGGCACGACGTAGATGCCGTCCATTTCTTCAGAAGCCATGGCCGCCAAGTGCCCGCCCCATTCGTTGGCCTCAATGAGCACCTCGTTGGCGATGATGTCCAACTTTTTTTGCACCTCGCCTTGCACGTTCTCGCTGCCGGCCGTGCCCAGCACGCCGCCCAGCGCGCCTTTGTTGACGGCCTGGCTGATGCCTTTGCAGGCGCGCGCCACCACCTCCAGCAGCAAGCGCAGCTGCGAGGGAATGTGGCCGTGGTCGCGCTGCTGCTCAACAAGGTAGCGGGTGAATAAAATCTTTTTCATGGGGCTCCTGCGGTGTGTGTACGGCGTGGGCTAAAGCGTGTGGGGCTTCAGCCGGCCAGGGCGCGGGTGACGACCTCACGCACGTCGCGGCTGAGGTCGGGCTTGGCGGCCACGCGGGCAATGGCCTCGCGGGCTGCGCTGCGGTAGGGCTCGGCCAGTTTGTTCCAGCGGTCCAGGGCGCGGGCCAAGCGGGCGGCCACTTGGGGGTTGATGCCGTCGAGCTCAATGACGCGCTCGCACCAAAACACGTAGCCGGCCGCATCTGGCCGGTGAAAAGCCGCGGGGTTGGCCTGGCAATAGCTTGAAATCAGGCTGCGGGCGCGGTTGGGGTTGCGGATACTGAAGTCGGCGTGCTTCATGAGCTGGCGCACGGCGGGCAGCACGTTGCCACTGCGGTCGGGCGCGGCGGCTTGCAGGCTGAACCACTTGTCAATGACCAAGGCTTCGTCTTTGAACAGGGCATGAAAGCGTTGCAAGGCGGTGGCGGCCAGGGCATGGCCGCTGACCACCAGGGCCGACAGGGCGTTGAAGCGCACGGTCATGTTGCCTGCGCCATCAAAAGCGCGCAAAGCCGTTTGCGGCCAGCTGTCTTGCTGCTCGGCCACATCGGCCAAGCACAGGTGGGTCAGTGCCTGGCCCGCCAGGGCGCGGCGGCCCGAGGAGTGGGCATCGGGCACGTAAGCGCCCGTGTCTTGGCTGGACTGCCAGGCCTGCTGCCACTCGGGGCGCAGGGCCAGCGCCAGCTGCAGGTGCATGGACTCGCGCACCGCGTGAATGCGCTGGGGGTCCACCACGGCCGCTTGCTCGGCGAGGTAAGCCTCTGAGGGCAGGGTGAGCACCAGCTCCTTGAAGGCGGCATCAAGCTCGGGGTGGCTGAGCACCTCGCGCATGGCCTGCACGTAGGCCGGGCTGAGCAAATCGCCCGTGCGCTCGTGGCCCAAGGCCTGCAGCGTCAGACGAATGGCCAGGCGCTGGCCGGCTTCCCAGCGGTTGAAGGGGTCGCTGTCGTGGCGCAGCAGGTGCAGCAGCTGGGTGTCGCTGTAGTCAAACTCCAGCACCACCGGGGCGCTAAAAGCCCGCAGCAGCGAGGGCACGGGCTCGCTGGCCACGCCCGTGAACACAAACTGCTGCTCGGCCTCAGTCAGCACCAAGGTGCGGGCCGCCAGGGCATCGGTTTCGCCTTGCAGCAGCGCCGGCACATCTTGGCCCTGCTCGCCCACCAGGCCCAAGCTCACCGGAATGACGAAGGGCGCTTTGCTGTCTTGCCCGGGAGTGGCGGGGCAGCTTTGGGCCAGAGTGAGGGTGTAGGTGTGGGCGGCGGCGTCGTACTGGCCGTGGGCCTGCAGGCGGGGCGTGCCGGCCTGGCTGTACCAGCGCTTGAACTGGGGCAACAAGCGGGCGAGGTCTGAGGCCGGGTTGGCGTCGGCCACGGCCTGGGCAAAGTCGTCGCAGGTCACGGCTTGGCCGTCGTGGCGCTCAAAGTAGAGCGCCATGCCGCGCGCAAAGCCGGCGCGGCCCAAGGGGTCGGCGGGGCTGGCGGTCAGGGTCTGCATCATGCGCACGACCTCTGAGCCTTTTTCGTAAATGGTGACGGTGTAGAAGTTGTTGATTTCAACGTAGCTGTCAGGCCGCACTGGGTGGGCCATGGGGCCTGCGTCTTCGGGGAACTGGGCGGTGCGCAGCACGCGCACGTCTTCAATGCGCTTGACGGCGCGGGCCGAGGGGTTGGCGCACAGGTCTTGCGAGAATTCTTGGTCCCGAAAGACCGTCAGCCCCTCTTTGAGGCTGAGCTGGAACCAGTCGCGGCAGGTGACGCGGTTGCCCGTCCAGTTGTGAAAGTACTCGTGGCCGACCACGCTTTCAATGTTGGCAAAGTCGGTGTCGGTGGCAGTGGCCTGGCTGGCCAGCACGTACTTGGTGTTGAAGACGTTCAGGCCCTTGTTTTCCATGGCGCCCATGTTGAAGTCGCTGGTGGCCACGATCATGAAGCGGTCCAGGTCCAGCGGCAGGCCAAAGCGCGCCTCGTCCCAGGCCACAGAGGCCATGAGCGAGTTCATGGCGTGCTCGGTTTTGTCCAGGTCGCCCGGCCGCACGTAAACCTGCAGCAGGTGGTCTTTGCCCGCGCGGGAGGTGATGCGCTGCTCGCGGCTCACCAGCTGGCCGGCCACCAGCGCAAACAAGTAGCAAGGTTTTTTGTGCGGGTCTACCCAGCGGGCAAAGTGGCGGCCGTCGTCGAGCTCGCCTTGCTCCACCAAATTGCCGTTGGACAGCAGCACCGGGTACTTGGCCTTGTCGGCACGCAGCAGCACGCTGTAGCTGGCCATCACGTCGGGGCGGTCTAAAAAGTAGGTGATGCGCCTGAAGCCTTCGGCCTCGCACTGCGTGAAAAACGAGTCTTGGCTGACGTACAGCCCCATCAGCTTGGTGTTTTTAGACGGGTTGCAGGTGGTGAAAATCTCCAGCTCAAAGGGCTCGTGGCCCTCGGGCAGGTTTTCCAGCACCAGCTGGCCCGCGTCCATTTTGAAGGAGCTGCCTTGCTTGTTGACCATCACGCGGGCGAGGTTGAGCTCCTCGCCGTCCAGGCGCAAAGGCTGGGCGGGCACCTCGGGGTTGCGCCTCAGGGTCATGCGGTTGAGCACCCGGGTTTTTTGCGGGTCGAGGTCAAAGCACAGCTCGACCGTGTCAACCCAGAAGGCCGGGGCCTGGTAGTCGGCGCGGTGAATGGCGGTGGCGGGGGCGCTGGCGTCACGCATGAGCATGGCTGTTCCTTGAAATGGGGTCAAACACCTTGCTTGAGCGACGCTTCGATGAAGGCATCGAGGTCGCCGTCCAGCACTTTTTGTGTGGCAGAGGTTTCAAAGTTGGTGCGCAGGTCTTTGATGCGGCTTTGGTCCAGCACGTAGCTGCGGATCTGGTGGCCCCAGCCCACGTCGGTTTTGGTGTCTTCAAGCTTTTGCTGCTCGGCCTGGCGCTTGCGCAGCTCGTGGTCGTACAGGCGCGAGCGCAGGCGTTTCCAGGCCACGTCGCGGTTGCCGTGCTGGGAGCGGCCGTCTTGGCACTGCACCACGATGCCGGTGGGAATGTGCGTCAGGCGCACGGCCGAGTCGGTTTTGTTGATGTGCTGGCCGCCCGCGCCCGAGGCGCGGAAGGTGTCGGTGCGCACGTCAGAGGGGTTGATCTCGATTTCAATCGAGTCGTCAATCTCCGGGTACACAAAGACCGAGGCAAACGAGGTGTGGCGCCCGCCTGAGGAGTCAAACGGCGACTTGCGCACCAAGCGGTGCACGCCGGTTTCAGTGCGCAAGAGGCCAAAAGCGTATTCGCCTTCGATCTTGATGGTCGCACCTTTGATGCCTGCCGTGTCGCCTGCGGTTTCGTCTTCCATGGTGGCTTTGAAGCCTTTGCGCTCGGCGTACTTGAGGTACTGGCGCAGCAGCATGCTGGCCCAGTCGCAGGCCTCGGTGCCGCCGGCGCCGGCCTGAATGTCCAAAAACGCGTTCAGCGGGTCGGCCTGGTTGCTGAACATGCGGCGAAATTCGAGCTTTTCCACCTCGGTCGCAACTTTGGCGGCTTCGCCTTCGATGGTGATCAGGCCGGCCTCGTCGCCGTCATCATGCGACATCTCAAAGAGTTCGAGGTTGTCGGTGAGCTCTTGCGTGAGCCTGTCCAGCACCTGGACCACGTTCTCGAGGCTGCGTTTTTCTTTGCCTAATTCTTGCGCGCGCTTAGGGTCGTCCCAGACCTTGGGGTCTTCCAGTGCGGCGTTGACTTCGTGGAGTTTTCTTTCTTTGGCAGGGTAGTCAAAGATACCCCCGTAACTCATCGACCCGGCGGTTCAGGTCGTTGAGTCCGTTGATGATGGCGTTGCTGCGTTCTGCTTCCATGAATATCACCTGTGAGTTTGTGTGAGGCCGCGCGGCTTGGCGCGGCGATGCATTGATTTTCTCATGGACCGGTCAGCGCCTGGTCATGGCTTGGACATTGCTTGACCATGACCTGACCATCGATGGCTGGGCGCAGCTGCGCCCAGCGGTGCTGAGGCCTGCGCTCAGGGGGTCAGAAAGGCCTCAATCTGCCGGGCCAGCTCGGCCGGTTGGTCGTGGTGCAGCATGTGGCCGGCGTCTTGCACCTGGGCCACGCGCGCGCGCGGCACCAGCTTGAGCCGCTCGTGGTAGTCGGCCAGGGTGTAGCTGCCTTTCCACCACTGCGACAAAGAATCGTCCGAGGCCTCTACCGCCAGCACCGGGGCGGTGATGCGCTTCCACAGCTCGGCCATTTCGTCCCAGCGGTAGAGCAGGGCGCCTGTGACCTTGTGCGCCGGGTGGCCCAATATCTGCCAGCGGCCTTGGGCGTCGGGCTGGGCCCAGCGCTGGGCCAGCCAGGCGGCTTTGTCGGCGCTCAGTCGGGGGTTGGTTTTGATCAGCCGCTGGGCCACGCCGTCTGCGCTGTCGTAGCTTTTGAATGCCACCTCACCTGCGCGCATGGCTTTGAGCTCGTCCATCCACTTGGCATAGCGGCCAGGCGCCTGGCTGGGTCGGGAGGCGGCCAGGCCAAAGCCTTCGAGGTTGACCACGCGGCGCAGGCGTTCTGGCCGTATGCCCGCATAGGCCATGACCAGGTTGCCCCCCATGCTGTGGCCCAGCAGGTCCACGGTTTGGCCGGGGGCCAGCGCATCGAGCAGGGTGTCGAGGTCGGCCAGGTAGTCTGCAAACCAAAAATTGTCTGTTTGTGGGGGCATGGCGGTCAGGCCAAAGCCGCGCCAGTCGGGCGCAAGCAGGCGGCGGCCCTGCAAAAACCCGTCAGACAAGGCGTCGACCATGAACTGGTAAGACGCGCCCACGTCCATCCAGCCGTGCCACATGACCAAGGGCGCCAGCTTGGGGTTCAAAGGGCCGAATTGCCACTCTAAAAAATGGTACTCCAGGCCCCGCACCGGGACAAACGCGCTGCGGGAGAGGTGTTTTTCTTTGTACATTGAGCTGCTTGGCGTGGCCGCCTTCGGGCTGGCCACTTAAAAACTAAGCCTTAAATCATAAGTACATCAGGAGACCAGGCCTTGCCGCGCAGCCCCTCAAGATCAAAAGACACCCCGCCCCAGGCCGACCACCATGGCCAGTTGCACCGCCGCTTTGGCTGGCAAGTGGACGAGCACTTCAACATGGCCGAGGTCTGCGCCCGCCGCTGGGCGGCCCAAGATGCAGCCCAGCCGCTGGCCCTGCAGCGCACGGCCATCATTGAGCACCGGCCGGGGCAGCGCCCTGGCCGCTGGAGCTATGTGCAGCTGCAAGACCAAGCCAACGCCCTGAGCCGGGTGTTGCGCGGCTTGGGCGTCAAGCGCGGCGACCGCGTGGCCATTGTCTTGCCCCAGCGCTTTGAAACCGCCGTGGCTTACATGGCCGTGCTGCAAATGGGCGCGGTGGCCATGCCTTTGTCGGTGCTGTTCGGCCCGGAGGCGCTGCAATACCGCTTGCAAGACAGCGAGGCGGTGGTGGCCATTGCCGACGACCGCGCCATGGCGCACTTTCACGACCCAGCCCTGCGTGCGGCCTGCCCGGCGCTGCGCCAAGTGGTGGCGCTGGGCCAGCTGGCAGGCGATGTGGACTGGACAGCGGCCCTGGCCCAGCAGCGCGGGGCATTTCAAGCCGTGCGCACCAAGGCTGAAGAGGCAGCGGTGCTGATTTACACCAGCGGCACCACCGGCCCGCCCAAGGGCGCGCTCATCCCGCACCGCGCCTTGTTAGGCAACCTGCCCGGCTTTGTCTGCAGCCAAAACTGGTTTGGCTTTGACGGCGTGCACAACACGCACAGCAAGGCAGTGTTTTGGTCGCCCGCCGACTGGGCCTGGACAGGCGGGCTGATGGATGCGCTTTTGCCCACGCTGTACTTCGGTCGGCCCATCGTGGCTTGCGGGGAGCGCTTTGGCGCCGAAATGGCCTTGGAACTCATGCAGTACCAGGGAGTGACGCACACCTTTTTGTTCCCCACGGCACTCAAAGCCATGATGAAAGCCTGCCCCCAGCCGCGCGCGCAGTTCAACTTGAAGCTGCAAGCCATCATGAGCGCGGGCGAGTCCGTGGGTGATGCGGTGTTTGCCTACTGCCGCGACCAACTGGGCGTGGTGGTCAACGAAATGTTTGGGCAAACCGAGATCAACTACATCGTGGGCAATTGTTCCAAACTCTGGCCCGCCAAACCCGGCAGCATGGGCCGCGCCTACCCCGGCCACCGCGTGGCCGTGATCGACGACGAAGGCCGCGAATGCGCGGTGGGCGTGCCGGGCGACGTGGCCTTGCACCGCCTGGATGTGCATGGCCAGCTCAACCCGATTTTCTTTTTGTGCTACTGGAAGCGCGAGGACGCCACCCGCACCAAGTTCACCGGCGACTGGTGCCGCACGGGTGACTTGGCGCGGCGCGACGCGGACGGCTACCTCTGGTACGAGGGCCGGGCCGACGATGTGTTCAAGTCCGCCGGCTACCGCATAGGCCCGGGCGAGATTGAGAACTGCCTGGTCAAACACCCGGCCGTGGCCAACGCCGCCGTGGTGCCCAAGCCCGACGCCGAGCGCGGCGCGCTGGTCAAGGCCTATGTGGTGTTGTCACCCGAGTTTGCAGCGCGGCTGCCGGCAAGCGCTGCAGCGCGCGCGGCGTTTGAGGCCAAGCTGAGCGCCCATCTCCAGGCCCATGTGCGTGGCCAACTCGCACCCTATGAATACCCCAAAGAGGTGGAGTTCATCAGTGAGCTGCCCATGACCACCACCGGCAAGGTGCAGCGGCGCGTGCTCAGGCTGCAGGAGGAGGCGCGCTGGCGCGAGGCTCAGGCTTGACCCTGGGTTGAGGGGCACGCGTGAAGAAACGGTGGTGTCACGCGTGAGGAAACGGTGGTGCCGCGCGATGCCCCCACCCCGACCCTCCCCCAGAGGGGGAGGGAGTGAATTCGGGCACCCGGCTTGGCTCCCTCGCCCCCTGGGGGAGAGGGCTGGGGAGAGGGGCACGCGTGAGTAAACGGTGGTGCCACGCGTGAGGAAACGATGGTGCCACGCGATGCCCCCACCCCGGCCCTCCCCCAGAGGGG
>CAMCUN010000114.1 GCA_945878995.1 Polaromonas sp. YR568
ACACGCATGTCAGCACTTTACAACGACTTTTCAGAAAAAGCAACCAACGGCAGATTAATTATTCGTGTAATAACCGTGTAATTAACAAATCAAATAAAAACAACGAGGTAAGTCGTTGTTTTTAAAGGGGTTTTGGCTCCTCGACCTGGGCTCGAACCAGGGACCTACGGATTAACAGTCCGGGGGGCACTCGCGCCTAGCCAGAGACCTGCTTCGTCAGCCCCTAGTCCGCGCCCAACTGCCGGATTTAGGTTAACCGCTGCTGGCCCAGATACGCCAGGCCGGCGGCACGGCACACGGCTTTGGATCTGACGCGTGCAAGGAAGACGAGCTGGTCGCCCTGGTCGAACACATCGACCGCAATATCGGTCCGATAGAAGCGATGGTCTTGAACATCGGCAGGAACTCGCCCAACAACATCCTGACGAATACCGCGCAGCGCCACACCAAGATCTGGGAGATGTGTTGCCTGGCGGGTTTTTTGACGGGGCGCGAGGTCGCCAAGGGCATGGTCGCCAGGGTCAAGACCGTCGACGAGTTCCCCCAAGGGCCGCCTTCTCAAGGGCACCATCATCTTTACCGGCGCCAGCGCCTTCCTGCGGGGCAGCGCAAACTTTGCAGGCTTTGCCGACGGGAAGATGACGCTGCGCAGCCTGGCGCAGAGCATGGCCCGTCAACTCAGCCCCATGGGCATCTATGTGGAGCACACCATCATCGACAGCGCCATCGATACGCATTTCATTCGCAGCCAGTTTCCTGAGCGCTACGCCATGAGAGACCAAGGCGGGATACTCGACCCTGAACACATTACCGACGCCTATTGGATGCCCCACCAGCAACCCCGAGACGATGGACGCAAGAACTCGATCTGCGCCCCTGTATGGAAAAATTCTGAATCACAGGAAAGAGCGACATCATGACCAAGACCTATGACTATTATTTCGACTTTGGCAGCCTGGCCAGCTACCTGGCCCATAGCCAGCTGGGGAACATCAAGGCCGAAACCGGCGCCAGCCCGGTTTATTTGCCGATGCTGCTGGGCGCAGTGTTCAAGGCCACCGGCAATGTCTCGCCGGTGAGCGTCCCGGCCAAAGGCAAATATATCTTTGTCGACTTCAAGCGCTTTGCAGACAGCTACGGCCTTCCGCTGAACACCAACCCGCACTTTCCCATCATCACCACCACCCTGATGCGCATGCTCACTGGCCTGCAGATGCGTTCAGACGCCCGCATGCATGATTTCATGGACGCGATCTATAAGGCGATCTGGGCAGACAGCCTCAACATGAACGATGCGGACGTGGTGGCCGGCGTGCTGAACAAAGCCCATTTCGACCCGGCGGAGTTGCTGGTCATCGCCAACGAGCAGGCTACCAAAGACAGGCTCAAGGACGTGACCACGCAAGCGGTTGATCGAGGCGTTTTTGGAGCGCCCGCGTTTTTTGTGGGCGAGCAGATGTTTTGGGGGCAGGACCGGATCGAGCAGCTCAAGGCGGCGCTCAAGTCCTAGGTTGGGGCCGAATCAATGGCCAGGCAAAGCTTGGCCAGATCACCTTGTTTCTAGGGGGTAGACCACCGCAAGCCAGCCTCAAGGGCGATCAGCCCGCACTTGGCCAGTTGAGCGCCCGCCAAACCGGAGCACCGCCAATCCCTCTTATGAACAGCGCATTTTGGCGGTGGATCGGCCAGGCTCGGCCTGACTGCGGGCGCGGTGCGCGTTTCTAAGTGGGGTGAGGGCTCTTTCAAGGACCGATATTTGGCCTCATGTGGTTGAAATACCTGTCCGCTATCAACCTCTTGAAATTTAGTAGAGGAATTACCTTGCAATGTATTAATTTTTATTTCATAAAAAATAAAGCACTTATATAAATCAGTCAATTGCCTAATAAGTATTTATAAAATTACATGTAAGGCGACTTGCGCATCTGGTTGTAGATTGAAACGAACGCACTTAGACCCATTGAGAGGGGCTTTAACATAGCCTCTTCAGTTAGCATTTTCATTAAAATTCCAATGGAAGATGATGGTATATGTGTTTCGATTTCTTGAGCGCCTACAAAACCCATAGACCATGAGCCAAAGCTGCGATGCGAAATAGTATTTTCATATACTTTATTTAAAGCTGTATGCCTTAGATCAGGGCCGATAAATTTCGTATAAACGTTTTCAACCGAATTTTTTCTACCCTCTAAGATTTGAACAAATTCGCCTCTGTAGTAGATCAGCAAACCAGTGACGCCCTCCTCTAAATTACGTCGGCGTGCTGAAATCAATATGTGGTCTAAATCTCCATTAGTAAGCAGAGGAACTACAGATACGCTGCAATACAAGAGTTCTACTAACATTTCCTACGCCACGATCAGATACAGGATGTTTAGGCGCCAGAACATATGATTTAAACAACTATCAGTAATTGAGTTCTTGAGATTATTTATTCTTTGATCCAAGTTTACACTTTTTCTGACAGAGATCGAAGTGTTTACCCTCGCCTCTAACTCAAAGCACCAGAGCAACTGGGACAGGATCAACTGCGCTCCTCAACACAAGCTAGCTATCATCAGGCACCCTGGCCAAGCTGGCACTGCCCCATGTCCGCCACTGCAAGCCCAACGCAAGCGCATTCACACGCGGGCGGGCAAGCGGGTGCAAAGCCCAAGCTCTACAACCTGCGCCACCCCGAGCGGACTCTGCTCTACCAATCCAAAGCCGAACACTTCAAGACCTGGTTTGAGTTGGCCAGTTGCGTCAAATTCGACGGCCAGGGCGACCACCACACCCCCAAGCCCTGCGTCCGCCAAGCCCTTCGCAAATTCCTGGATGCGGCATCTTTGCCTACGGCTTTGCCAGGGTGTGGTGTGACGGATGTGGGCACGACTACTTCGTCGCCTATTCCTGCAAAGGTCGGGGCGTCTGCCCATCGTGCAACACCCGGGGCATGGCACAGACGGCGGAGTGCCTCTGCGATCAGGTCTTGCCCCGCCTGCCGGTGCGCCAGTGGGTGCTGTCTGTGCCCAAGCGGCTGCGCTGCTTCATGCAGCGAGATGGGGCCACGCCCAACATGGTGCTGCGCATCTTCCTGCGGGTCATTGCGCAAAGCCTGCAGGCTCACGGCCCCGGTGCGGCCCAGGCGGACAAGGCGGCGCTGCACATTGGCGCAATCGCTTTCATCATCCGCTTAGGCTCCAGCCTGAACGGGCATATGCACTTTCACGTGCGCGCGCTCAATGGAGTGTTTAAGGAGGTGTCTGTGGCGGTGGAGGGCGAGTCCGATGCCCAATCATTACCACCGGGCATTGCCTTCCACCCAGCCAGTGCTGTCGGTCAGCCCGCTGTGGCCCAGGTGCAGGCAGATTTACGCCGCCGTATCCTGCGCGCTTTCGTCGACCTAGGCCTGATCGAGAAGGCTGACGCCAAAAAGATGCTGGCCTACCCGCACAGCGGGTTTCGGTCGATGCCGGTGTGCGCATCGAAGCAAAAGATCGTGCCGCCCTGGAGCGGCTGGTGCGCTAGCTTGTAAGATTGTCGTTATAAAAAATTTTTTTGAGCCAATCATGCGCAGTGACATTGAAATCGCCCAAGCCGCCAGCTTAAAACGAATCCCCGAGCTGGTGAAACAACATCTGCATATTGATGATGGCCATTTGTACGCCTATGGCCACCACAAAGCCAAGCTGTCTTTAAAGCACATTGCCGCCATGCCCAACAAAGCGGGCAGCAAGCTCATCTTGGTGACCGCTATTTCTCCTACGCCTGCCGGTGAGGGCAAAACCACCACCACCGTGGGCTTAGGTGACGCCTTGTGCAAGATAGGCAAGAAAAGCTTGATTTGCCTGCGCGAGCCCTCTTTGGGGCCGGTGTTTGGCATGAAGGGCGGTGCCACAGGCGGCGGCATGGCGCAAGTGGTGCCCATGGAAGACATCAATTTGCACTTCACCGGCGACTTCGGCGCCATCGCGCTGGCGCACAACCTGTTGTCCGCCATGCTGGACAACCACATTCACCACGGCAACACCCTCAACATCGATACCCGCCGCATTGTGTGGAAGCGGGTGATGGACATGAACGACCGTGCATTGAGGCAAATGGTGGTGGGCTTGGGCGGTTCAGCCAACGGCGTGCCACGTGAAGACGGTTTCGATATCGTGGTGGCCTCCGAAGTGATGGCCATTTTCTGTTTGGCCACCAGTTTGGCCGACTTGAAAACCCGCTTGGGTCGCATCGTGGTGGCTTACACCAGCGAAGGCACGCCGGTGCTGGCCAGCGATTTGCAAGCGCACGGCGCGATGGCGGCATTGCTCAAAGACGCATTGGCCCCCAATATCGCCCAAACTTTGGAGAACAACCTCGCTTTCATCCACGGCGGCCCATTTGCCAATATTGCCCATGGCTGCAACTCGGTGATCGCCACCACCACGGCCATGAAATTGGCTGACTACGTGGTCACCGAAGCGGGGTTTGGTGCCGACCTGGGCGCTGAAAAATTCATCGATATTAAATGCCGCAAAGCCAATTTACAACCCTCGGCGGTGGTGCTGGTGGCAACCGTTCGCGCATTGAAATACCACGGCGGCGTGGGCGTCAAAGAACTGGGCGCAGAAAACCTAGAGGCTTTGCAAAAAGGCATGGTCAATCTGGAGCGGCATTTGGCCAACATCAAAAACCATTACGGTCTGCCTTGCGTGGTGGCCATCAACCACCGCACCGAAGACACAGCAGCCGAAATCAGTTTGCTAGAAAAAGCTTGCGCGGCCTATGGCGCCCAAGTGGTGGTGGCCAAGCACTGGGCCGAGGGCGGTGCAGGCGCTGTCGAATTGGCCAACGCGGTGGTGGCTTTGTGCGACAAACCCAACCAATTTCAGTTTGTTTACCCAGAAACCGCCACCCTGTGGGAGAAGGCACAAACTGTGGCGCAAAAAATCTACGGCGCCCAAGGTATTTCAGCGGATGCCAAAATACGTGGGCAAATCGACAAATTGCAAGAGCAGGGTTATGGGCATTACCCGATTTGTATTGCCAAAACCCAATACTCTTTCTCAACAGACCCCAAATTATTGGGTGCGCCCTCGGGCCACACCATGAATATTCGTGAAGTCCGTTTGGCCGCTGGCGCGGAGTTTGTCGTCATGGTTTGTGGCGACGTCATGACCATGCCCGGCCTGCCCAAAGTGCCTTCTGCGCATGCCATCGATGTGGATGCGCTAGGCAACATCACCGGTTTGTTCTAATTAGGTTTTTCTGAAAGGCTTGCGATGCGTAAATTGGCATGGTTGATTTCTTCGGTAACGGCAATGCCCGTATGCAGTTTGGCGCTGTTGGCTGCTACAGCGGCAGGCGCCGCCAGCGACAACCAGGCCTTGCTGGACAAAGCCAAAGCCTTGTTCAAACCCTTGCACTAGAGCGTCAACTGCGAGGGGATCAATCAACAGGTGTGGTCTGCCTGTGCCCGCGCTTGACCCCAGTTCGAGCGCGAGGTTAGAGGCATTGCCGATGGCGGCCAATCATTCGGGTCTGGCGAGTACGCGCCGCGCACGTTTAATGTGCAGGGGGCTACAGCTCCTTCGGGTCATTTGCTCTGGGCTCGGCTGTTTCTTTTGGCGGCTTTGGAACAGACACCGGGAATTGCTCGCTTGGCCAGTACCTCACCAAGAAGATCGTTGAGCTCGGCGCTAACGGCTCTGGCGGGTCAGAGGTCATGGTCGATCCGATCATTGCGCTGAAAAACATCGGTGACTACATGGTGGTTTCAGCGGAGACCATCTGGATTGCCAACGCCTATGCCTCCTCCCTGGCCATCGAGCCCCAGCAGCACCTTGGTGCCGACATTGCCCAGGAAGTCTTGTGAAAAGTGTCCGGGCGCCTGGCTGGCTGCAAGCAAGGCGATCCCGAACTTGCGAGCCTCCTTGGCAATCTTGTCCACCCAGCCCCACCTGGTCTCACGACATCGCGCCGCTGCGAGACAGCATGGGGTGAGGGCTCTTCCAAGGGCCGATGCTTGGCCTCATGTGGTTGAAATAGCTGTCCGTGGCTTGTGAGTCAAGGGCTAGCGCTGCCATACAAGGCACGTCTGGCGCAGGCACCGCAATTGCATGCAAGCAGCGGCGCTCTTACTGGCTTTGGACACGATGCCACTGGCAAGAACCGGGGCGTCCTGCGCTTTCAAAGACCCAGGAAAACCCCCGCCACAGGTGGTCTTGAGATTCCAGGATTTGCTTCATAATTAATTTATTAAAAAGTGAAACGTTTGGCGCAACTGCCAAGAAAGACTGCCTCATGACTTTTTCAAAGTGGACGGCTCTGCTTGTCTGGGCCGTCACATCGGCCCTGGGTGGAGCAGCTTTTGCACAGGACTGGCCCAGCCGGCCCATCAAGATCGTGGTGCCCTTCCCCGCCGGTGGCAATACCGATGCGGTGGCGCGGATAACGGCCACACGCTTGCAAGAACTACTGGGTCAGAACGTGGTGGTTGAAAACAAGGCCGGCGCAGGTGGGGTGATCGCCACCGACTTCGTGGCCAAGTCGCCGGCCGACGGCTACACCCTGCTGATGTCCTCCACCGGACCGCACACAGTGATGCCGGCGATGATGCCCAAGATCCCCTACGACGCAGTGCGCGATTTAGCACCCATCAGCAATGTGGCAAGTAACGCGCAGGTGCTGCTGGTTCACGCCTCATTTCCCGCTAAGACAGTGCCCGAGTTGATTGCCCTGCTCAAGAAAGAGCCCGGCAAGTATGCCTTCGGTTCGGGCGGGGTGGCCAGCACCACCCACATGTCGGGCGAACTGTTCAAGACCATGGCCGGGGTCGACATGATCCATGTGCCTTTCAAGGGCGGCGCACCGCTGGCGGTGGCCTCGATCAGCGGCGAAATTCCGATTTCCTTCAACAACATGTACGACGCTTTGCCGCACATCCGCTCCGGCCGACTGCGCGGCCTGGCGGTGACCAGCGCCACCCGGCAGGCTCCTTTGCCTGACGTTCCCACCCTCGCAGAGCTGGGACTGACCGGCTATGAATCGGGCCCCTGGAACGGCCTGGTGGCGCCGGCTAAAACCCCGCCAGAGATCATCAGCCGCCTGGCTGCAGCCACCCAAAAAATCGTCCGCGAGCCTGCCTTCCTGGCCCGCATGCAAGAAATCGGCTCGGTGCCGATCGGCGACACCCCGGACCAATTTCGGGCATACATTCAGATCGAACTGGCCCGCTGGAGCAAAGTCGTCAAAGATTCCGGCGCCAAGCTGGACTGAGCATTCATTGAAAACAAACACATGATGCAAACTCAAGTGGCCATTATTGGCGCCGGACCAGCGGGACTCTTGCTCTCGCACATGCTGCGGCTGGCCGGGATCTCCTCGGTGGTCCTGGAACGGGGCAACCGCGACCATGTGGGTACCCGCATGCGGGCTGGCGGCCTGGAGCACGGCGCGGTGGCCCTGCTTGAAAAGGTGGGGTTGGGTCAACGCCTCAAAGACATCGGGCTGATCGTCGAGCAGACCGACTTCCGTTTTGACGGACAGGGACACCGGGTCGATTTTGCGGCCATGACCCAGCGCTGCTTTACCATCTATCCCCAGTATGAAATCGTGGCGGATCTCCTGCAAGCCCATGCCAAAGCCGGCCAGGAGATCCTGTTTGACACGCCAGTCACCCGAATTACTGGCGTCGAAAGCGCACAGCCTCACGTCTATTTTCTAAAAGATGGCGAGGAGCAAGTGCTCAGCTGCGACTTTATTGCAGGCTGCGACGGCTACCATGGCCCATGCAAGGCGGCCATCCCGGCGGGCGTTCTCAAAGTTTACGAGGAGAACTACCCGTTTGCCTGGCTGGGTATATTGGCCGAAGTGGCTCCACCATCGCTGGACGTGGCCTACAGTTGTCATGAGCGCGGATTCGCGATGAGCAGCTTCCGGGCGCCCGAGGTCAGTCGCCTCTACCTGCAATGCCCGCTCGAAGACAAAGCCGACAACTGGTCAGATGACCGTGTTTGGAGCGAGCTGCATACCCGCATGGACGTGCCAGACCGCCCTCCTCTGGTTGAAGGGCAGATCACACAAAAGAGTGTGACCGCGATGAAGAACTTTGTCATTGAGCCCATGCAGTACGGGCAAATGTTCATGGCAGGGGACGCAGCCCACATTGTCCCTCCCACAGGTGCCAAAGGCCTTAACTCAGCCTTGGCTGACATCAGTATCTTGGCGCCAGCTTTTAGCGCTTTTTACCAGCGCGGCGACCGGGCACCGCTGGACCGTTATTCGCAAACCGCGCTCAAGCGCGTCTGGCAGGTTCAGCGCTTTTCTGCCGATATGTGCACGCTATTGCACCGCTTCCCGAACACCAGCGAATTCAACTGGCGCGCCCAAAAGGAGCGGCTCAGGTACATGACCACCAACCCAACCGGCGCTCTAACTTATGCCGAGAACTTCGTGGGTTTGCCCTTCGAAGAGACAGCCTGAGCCTGCCCAGCGGAGGTGGGCCTCGTCTCCATGGCGGCCTAAATCTTGCTCCAACGAGCGACCCACCGCATCGCCGCGAGGGCTGTTGCCAAGCCGTCTAGTGGCGGCCGGAGTGGATCAAATCCCATAGCCTGGCCGGCGAAAATGGCATGTCGGCCTGGGTGACGCCCAGGGGGCGAAGGGCATCAATCACGGCATTGGCCAAGGCCGGCAGTGAGCCAGAGCAGCCCGACTCGCCCACGCCTTTGGCGCCGAGAATGTTGAGCTTGGTAGGCACAGGCACGCTGTGGTGGTGAAAGCTATGCAAAATCCCGGCTCGGGGCATGAAATAGTCCATGAAGGAGCCGCTAAGCAGTTGACCGGTCTCCCGGTCATAGACCGCATGCTCGCCAAAGGCCTGGCCGAGTCCCTGCACCACGCCGCCGTGCACCTGCCCAACCAACTGCTTGGGCGAGATGACCTCACCCATATCGTCGGCTGCCCAATAACCCACCAAGTCGCAAACGCCAGTTTGCGGGTCAATCTCTACTTCGGCGACATGGCAGCCATTGGGGAAGGTCGCACCCGATGAGGCCTGGCCAATCAGCTCCACCCCTTCAGCGCCGGCTTGGTCGAGCCAGGCTTGAAAACTCATATGAAGGCTGACATCGCTGGCATGAAGCCAGCGTCCGCCTTTGATCAACACCTGCTCTGGCAGGCAGCCCCAGCGCTGGGCCATTTGCGGCCTGCCATGTTCCATGAACTGACTGCACAAGTTCACAATGGCACTGCCCAGGCCGTAAAGCGTACGAGAGCCGCCGGTGGAATTGCCCACCAAGTCGCGGCCCACCTCGCCAGCCACAAAGCGAATCCGCTGCGAGGGCAGACTCAGCTCACGCTCAACGATATGAGCAAACGAGGTTTCATGGCCCTGACCCGAAGCGCCTGAGATCGCATGCAAAGTGAGCCCGCCGCCTTCAATCCGGCCACGTACTTGGTCCTTGGCCGCAGCACCGGAGCCGGAGGACTCCAGGTAATAAGCCAAGCCTCGGCCAAAAAGTCGGCCGCGTGAACGAGCCCGCTCACGCCGCTGATCGACGCCAGCCGAGTCCGAATCGGCCAGCGCACAATCCATGACACGCTCGAACTGACCGTCGTCATAAACGGTGCCATTGGCGGTGGTGTAGGGGACGTCGGCGGGGGCGATAAAGTTCAAGCGCCGCAGCGCCACCGGATCTAGGCCGTGCTCATGAGCGGCATGGTCGACCAGGCGCTCGATCGCGTAAGCCAAATCAGGCCGGCCGGCGCCCCGATAGGCCGACACCGGCACTGTATTGGTGAAAAAAATGTGCGAGCGCATGTGCAGCGCTGGCACCTTGTAGACCCCGCCCATGGTGACAGCCAGGTTGCGCGCACCGATATGGGTGCTGAAATAAACATTGAAAGCGCCGGCGTCGACCTGATTGTCGAAGCGGATAGCCAGAATACGCCCCTGTGCATCGAGCGCGATATGCCCGTGCAGGGTCAAGGCGCGGCCGTGCCAATCACTCAAAAAGGTCTCGGAGCGGCTGCCGATCCAGCGCACCGGCTGGTTCAAAGTACGCGCGGCCAGCATCAGCAAAACGTGCTCGCTGGTGGCGGTGCCGCGCAGGCCGAAAGAGCCACCCACATCCTGGGTATGCACCCGAATGGAATCGGCTGCCCAACCGGTGATGGCGGTAAACATGCCCAGCATGCTTAGCAGCCCCTGGGTGGGCGTGCGCACATGGGTCAGGCCGGTCGCAGCGTCGTGCCATGCTTGCACAGCCCGCGGCTCCATGGGTGCAGGAATAAGACGCTGACTGACCACCTTCACATTCGAGGTCATGGCGGCGCGTGCAAAGGCCGCATCAACGGCGGCCCGGTCACCGTTTTCAAAGACCACCGACGTGTTGCCCGCCGCCGCTTCATGCAACTGAATCGCGCCGGCGGCGGTCGCGTCTTCAAAGGTCAC
>CAMCUN010000115.1 GCA_945878995.1 Polaromonas sp. YR568
ACCTGCCGCAGGTGCGGTTGGGGTGCGCAAAGAGGTCAAGAGTGAAAACCTCTCGTCCACCTGGAAGGACGACGCCGCTAAAAAGAAAGAGATCAAAACCCGTGGCGCTGCCCCTGTGCCTGGCCGCGGCAACTGGCGCGCGCCCACCCGGGGCGCAGGTCGCCGTGGCGGCGGTGACCGCGATGCGCGCGCAGACGCAGGCTTTGCCGCCACCGCCGAGTTCAAGGTCATTGAAGTGCATGTGCCCGAGACCATCACGGTCTCTGAGTTGGCGCACAAGATGAGCGTCAAGTCTTCTGAAGTCATCAAGCAGCTGATGAAGCTCGGCCAGCTGGCCACCATCAACCAGCCGCTGGACCAAGACACCGCCATGATTTTGGTGGAAGAAATGGGCCACAAAGCGGTCACGGCGGCGCTGGACGATCCTGAAGCCTTCACCGACGATGACGTGCAAGGCCTGGTCGCCGAGTCTGTGACCCGGGCCCCTGTGGTGACCGTGATGGGCCACGTGGACCACGGCAAAACCTCCCTGCTGGACTATATTCGCCGCGCCAAAGTGGCTTCAGGCGAGGCCGGTGGCATCACTCAGCACATTGGCGCCTACCACGTTGAGACGCCGCGCGGCATGATCTCCTTTTTGGACACCCCGGGCCACGAGGCCTTCACGGCCATGCGTGCCCGTGGCGCGCAGGCCACCGACATTGTGATTTTGGTGGTGGCCGCCGACGACGGCGTGATGCCGCAGACCAAAGAGGCCATCAAGCACGCCAAGGCGGCGGGTGTGCCCATCGTGGTGGCCATCAACAAGATTGACAAGCCCGACGCCAACTTGGACCGCGTGAAAAGCGAGTTGGTGGCCGAGCAAGTGGTGCCCGAGGAGTTCGGTGGCGACTCGCCCTTCATGGCCGTGTCGGCCCGAACAGGGCAGGGCGTCGACGCATTGCTCGAAGCCGTGCTGCTGCAAGCCGAGGTGTTGGAGCTCAAAGCCCCGGTGCAATCGTTGGCCAAAGGCCTGGTGATTGAAGCCAAGCTGGACAAAGGCCGGGGCCCTGTGGCCACCGTGCTGGTGCAGTCGGGCACGCTCAAGGTGGGCGATGTGGTGTTGGCCGGTCAAACCTATGGCCGCGTGCGCGCCATGCTGGACGAAAACGGCAGCAAGGCCGAGTCGGCTGGCCCGTCCATTCCGGTGGAAATTCAAGGCTTGACCGAGGTGCCGCAAGCTGGCGACGAGTTCATGGTGATGACCGACGAGCGCCGTGCGCGCGAGATCTCCACCTACCGCGCAGGCAAGTTCCGCAACACCAAACTGGCCAAGCAACAAGCAGCCAAGCTCGAAACCATGTTCTCCGACATGGCGGCGGGCGGTGCTGGGGTCAAAACCCTGCCCATCATCATCAAGGCCGATGTGCAAGGCTCGCAAGAGGCGCTGGCGCAGTCCCTCATCAAGCTGTCCAACGAAGAAGTGCGCGTGCAACTGGTGTACTCGGGGGTGGGCGGTATTTCGGAGTCCGACATCAACTTGGCCATTGCGTCCAAGGCGGTGGTGATTGGCTTTAACGTGCGCGCCGACTCCCAGGCCCGCAAGGTGGCCGAGAACAACGGCATTGACCTGCGCTACTACAACATCATTTACGACGCGGTGGACGAGCTGCGTGCGGCCATGTCGGGCATGTTGACGCCTGAAAAACGCGAAGAAGTCATCGGCATGGCCGAGATCCGCACCGTGTTTGTGGCCTCCAAAATCGGCACTGTGGCCGGTTGCATGGTCACCTCGGGCACCGTCACCCGCAGCGCGAATTTCCGCCTGCTGCGCGACAACGTGGTCATCTACACCGGCGAGATCGACAGCCTCAAGCGCCTCAAAGACGATGTGCGCGAGGTCAAAGAAGGCTTTGAGTGCGGTATCAAGCTCAAGAACTACAACGACATCAAAGAGGGCGATCAGCTCGAGTTCTTTGACGTTAAGGAAGTGGCTCGGACCCTGAGTGCTTAACTCTCGAAAAGCCGCCCAAGCTGGTCTTGGGCGGCTCTTTGAGCCCAAGCCCGGCATTCATGCGCAAGAAATCATCCACCCCCAACCGCGGTTTTCGCGTGGCCGATCAGATCCAGCGCGATCTGACGGAACTGATCGCGCGCGAGCTCAAAGACCCCCGCGTGGGCATGGTCACGGTGCAGTCCATCGAGGTCACGCCCGACTACGCCCACGCCAAGGTGTTTTTCAGCGTGCTCACAGGGGATGCGCAAGAAACCCAAGACGCCTTAAACCAGGCGGCAGGTTTTTTGCGCAACGGCTTGTTCAAACGCCTGATGATCCACACCGTGCCCACCTTGCACTTTATGTTTGACCGCACGCCAGAGCGCGCCTCGGACATGAACGCCTTGATTGCCAAGGCGGTTTCTTCTCGCGCCAAGGACGACTGACCATGCACTCGCCACGCACCAGGGTGCAGCGGCGCCCTGTGCATGGGGTGTTGCTGCTCGATAAACCGCTGGGTTTGTCCAGCAACCAAGCTTTGCAAAAAGCCAAGTGGTTGCTGCGCGCCGACAAGGCCGGCCACACCGGCACGCTGGACCCGTTAGCCACTGGCGTGCTGCCGCTCTGTTTTGGCGCGGCCACCAAGTTCAGCCAGCTGCATTTGGACGCCGACAAAAGCTATGACACCGTGGTGCGCCTGGGCGTGACCACCAGCACGGCCGATGCCGAAGGCCAGGTGCTGGAGCAGCGTGGCGTCGACTGCAGTTTGGCGCAGGTGGCCCAGGTGTTGGAGCGCTTCAAAGGCCCCATTCGCCAGGTGCCGCCCATGTACAGCGCCCTGAAAAAAGACGGCAAAGCCCTGTATGAATACGCCCGCGAAGGCCAAACCATAGAGCGCGAGGCCCGCGAGGTGGTGATTTACAACTTGGAGCTGCTGGACGCCGAACTCCAAGGCGATACGCCCTTTGTGCGGCTGCGCGTGCGCTGCAGCAAAGGCACGTACATCCGCACCTTGGGCGAAGACATTGGCCAGGCGCTGGGCTGTGGCGGACACCTGAGCTTGCTGCGCCGCACCGCCACCGGCCCCTTTGCGGCTGCGGATTGCGTCAGCCTGGCGCAGCTTGAAGCTTGGAGCGAGGACCAGCGCATGGCGGCAGTGCGGGCGGTGGACTGCCTGCTGCCCGGCCATGTGCCCGTCACATTGGATGCAGACAATGCGGGGCGCTTCTTGAGTGGCCTGCGCCGGCGGGGCCCATGGCCTGACACCGAGCAGGTGGCCGTGTATGGCGAGCAGCCGCGTGCTTTGCTGGGCTCGGCCCATGTCAAGGCCGGCGAATTGATTCCGGGGCGTTTGTTGAGCCCCTTAGAAATTCAACAGATTTTGGAACATACGCCAAGCCACCAGGACCCCCTGGCAGCTGCGGCCTGAAAGGAACAAGAGCATGAGCAAGCAAATCAGAAACATCGCCATCATTGCCCACGTTGACCACGGCAAAACCACCATGGTGGACCAGTTGTTGCGTCAGTCTGGCACCTTTGCAGATCACGAAAAAATCGTCGACACCGTGATGGACAACAACGCCATTGAGCGTGAGCGCGGCATCACCATCTTGGCCAAAAACTGCGCCGTGTCCTGGAACGGCACCCACATCAACATCGTGGACACCCCCGGCCACGCGGACTTTGGCGGTGAGGTCGAGCGTGCGCTGTCCATGGTCGATGGCGTGGTGCTGCTGATTGACGCGCAAGAAGGCCCCATGCCGCAAACCCGCTTTGTCACCAAAAAGGCGCTGGCCCTGGGCTTGAAACCCATTGTGGTCGTCAACAAGGTCGACAAGCCTGGCGCCAAGCCAGACGCTGTGGTCAATGCGGCTTTTGACTTGTTCGACAAGCTGGGCGCCAACGACGAGCAGCTCGATTTCCCCGTGGTCTACGCCTCGGGCATCAACGGCTGGACTTCTTTGGTCGAAGGCGCGCCCGGAGAGCAGTGGGGCCCTGACATGTCAGCCCTCTTTGAAACCGTGCTCAAGCATGTGCCGCCCCAGCAGGGCGACCCTGCGGCACCACTGCAACTGCAAATTTCGGCGCTGGACTTTTCCACCTTTGTGGGCCGCATTGGCGTGGGCCGCATCAGCCAGGGCACCATCAAGCCCATGCAAGACGTGGTGGTCATGGAAGGCCCGGACGGCAAAGCCATCAAGGGTCGCATCAACCAAGTGCTGACCTTCCAAGGCCTGGACCGCGTGCAGGTCACCGAGGCCGGTCCTGGCCACATTGTGCTGATCAACGGCATTGCTGACATCGGTATTGGTGTGACCATCACCGATGTGGCCAACCCCTCACCGCTGCCCATGCTCAAGGTGGACGAGCCCACGCTGACCATGAATTTTTGCGTCAACACCAGCCCTTTGGCCGGCCGAGAAGGCAAGTTCGTCACCAGCCGGCAAATTTGGGACCGCCTGCAAAAAGAGCTGCAGCACAACGTGGCCTTGCGCGTGAAAGAAACCGACGAAGAAGGCGTGTTCGAAGTCATGGGCCGGGGCGAACTGCACCTGACCATCTTGCTGGAAAACATGCGCCGTGAAGGCTACGAGCTGGCTGTGTCCAAGCCGCGCGTGGTGTTCCGCGACATCGACGGCGAGCGCCACGAGCCTATTGAAATGGTCACCGCCGACATTGAAGAAACCCACCAAGGCGGCGTCATGCAAGCCCTGGGCGAGCGCAAGGGCGAGTTGGTGAACATGGAACCGGACGGCCGTGGCCGTGTGCGCCTGGAGTACCGCATTCCCGCCCGTGGCCTGATTGGCTTTACCAACGAATTCTTGAACCTGACACGCGGCTCGGGCTTGATCTCCAACATTTTTGACAGCTACGAGCCGCACAAAGGCGACATTGGGGGTCGCAAAAACGGCGTGCTGATCTCCATGGACGACGGTGAAATCTTCACCTATGCCCTGGGCAAGCTCGACGACCGTGGCCGCATGTTCGTCAAGGCCAACGATCCGGTGTACGAGGGCATGATTGTCGGCATCCACAACCGCGACAACGACCTGGTGGTCAACGCCACCCGCACCAAGCAGCTGACCAACTTCCGCGTCAGCGGCAAAGAAGACGCCATCAAAATCACCCCCCCGATTGACTGCACGCTGGAGTACGGTGTGGAGTTCATTGAGGACGACGAACTGGTTGAGATCACCCCCAAGAGCATTCGCCTGCGCAAGCGCTACCTCAAAGAGCACGAGCGCAAGCGCGCTTCTCGCTAAGCTTGAGCTCAAGGCTCTTTTGATGCTTTGTTCTGCGCCTGAGCCTTTTGTGGGGCTCAGGGCTCAATGCTTGATGGGGTGCTTTGGCCCAACAGCAAAAGCCTCTGCCTTGTTTGAGTTGACAGCCTTCAAAAACCGCGTCCATCAACGCGGTTTTTTTATGCGAGCGACTGTTTCATGTTGCCATTCATTACCAGGGTAAAGAACTAGAATAACTGCATGCTCAAGTCGCAAACCAAACTCACCTCACAAGGGCAGGTCTCTGTGCCAGCTTCTGTGCGCCATTTTCTTCACCTGATCCCAGGCTCGGTCCTGGAGTGGACGCAAGAGGGCGACAGGATTGTGGTGCAGCGCGCCACGCGCCACAGCACCTTGGACGCACACCAAGCCTTGTTTTCTGAAGGCTCACCTTCGGATGCGGCCCCTTGCAAAACCTTGGCTGAACTCAAGCAGGGCATCCGCCAGCATGTGCGCCATCGTCATGCTGGCGATTGACACGAACGTGCTCGTGCGCCTGTTGGTGCGCGATGAACCTGAGCAAGCGCTTGCCGCAGACCAGGCTGTTGCCAAAGGGGCCTGGGTTTCACACCTGGTGCTGACCGAAGCAGTTTGGGTTCTCGATGCGGTCTACGCCCGCACCTCGTCGCAGTTGATGGCCGCCTTGGACGTCCTGCTGGTGCACGACAGTTTGGTGTTGCAGGACGCTGACACCGTCAGCGCTGCCTTGGGCCAGTTCCGAGCCAAGCCGGCCCTCGGATTTTCAGACTGCCTGGTGCTGGAAATTGCGCGCAAAGCGGGGCACTTGCCACTGGCTACCTTTGACAAAACCTTGGCCAAGTTGGCGGGTGCACAGCAGCTGTAAAAATTTTTTTAGCGCTCAAGCTACGAGCGTTTGCGCAGATATACCCCATGACCCTCACCCACCGCCGCGCCGTTTGGCTCATGGTTTTGGTCACTTTGTTGTGGTCCACCGCAGGCATGGTCACGCGGCACTTGGAGCAGGCCAAGAGCTTTGAGGTGACGTTTTGGCGCAGCTTTTTCACGGTGCTGTCTTTGTTGGTCATCTTGCCGCTGTTTCAGGGCCGCGAGGTGTTTGGCCGCATGGCCCGGGCCGGCCGCTCGCTGTGGTTGTCTGGCCTGTGTTGGAGCGTGATGTTCACGGCTTTCATGGTCGCGCTCACGCTCACCAGCGTGGCCAATGTGCTGGTCACCATGGCGGTGGGGCCGTTTTTCACGGCGGTGCTGGCGTGGCTGTATGCGGGCCAGCGAATTGCCTTGCGCACCTGGCTGGCCATTGCCCTGGCAGGCATGGGGATGGTGTGGATGTACGGCGAGCAGTTCAGCCTGGGCGCTGGTGGGCAGATGGTGGGCACTCTGGTGGCTTTGCTGGTGCCCTTGGCGGGCGCCATCAACTGGACGGTGGTGCAGCGCAGCCAACTCCATGGTGAGCGCATAGACCTGGTGCCTGCCGTGCTGATGGGCGCGGTGATCTCCACCTTGCTCACGCTGCCGCTGGCTTTTCCTTTTTCAGCCTCGGGGCACGACATCGCGCTGCTTGCGGTCTTGGGCCTCACGCAATTGGCCATTCCTTGCGTGCTGTCTGTGCGCTGCGCCGGGGTGCTCAAGGCGCCTGAAATTGCTTTGTTGGCCTTGCTGGAAGTGATTTTTGGCATCATGCTGGCCTGGGTTGGCGCGGGCGAGGTGCCTGCGCCAAGCGTGTGGCAAGGCGGCGCCCTGGTGCTGGGGGCTTTGGTAATGAACGAACTTTGGGCTTGGAGACAAAGCGCATGACGACAATGGAACAAGACAACAACGAGGTGTTGGTGGAGCGGGGCGCCAGTGCGGGCCTGCTCACGCTGCACAGGCCGCAGGCGCTCAATGCGCTGTCCCTGGGCATGGTGCGCCGCTTGACGCAGGCGCTGCTGGATTTTCGGGACGATGCCTCGGTGGCGCTGGTGGCCATGCGCGGCAGCAACAAGGCGGGCGCGCCTGGCACAGCCGAGCGCTGGTTTGGCCATTTTTGTGCAGGCGGCGACATTCGCTTTTTTCACGATGCAGCCTTGGCCGGTGATGCCAGCCTGGATGATTTCTTCACCGAGGAATACAGCCTCAACCACTTGATTCAAACCTACCCCAAGCCCATTGTGGCCTTCATGGACGGTGTGGTCATGGGCGGCGGCATGGGTTTGTGCCAGGGCATTGAGCGGCGCATCGTGACGCCCAAAACCAAAATGGCCATGCCAGAGACCAAGATTGGTCTCTTTCCCGACGTGGGTGGCGGCCATTTTTTAAGCCGCTGCCCCGGCCATGTGGGCGAGTACCTGGCGCTCACCGGCGAGCAAATAGGCGCCGAGCAAGCCATGGCTTTTGGACTGGCCGATGTGCTGATCCCGGTGGCCGACCAAGCCGCGCTGTGGCAAGACTTGTCTGTCCAGAATTGGCCCCACGCCGTGGCCGCCCGCCAGTGGCTTGAGGCGCGTTTGCCGCTGGCCGCGTCCAGCGCTGCACCGCACCCGGCCATGGAGCACGCCTTCAGCCAGCCGAGCATGTTGGAGATCATGCAGGTGCTCGAACAAGCCAGCGACGAGTGGTCTGGCCAGACGGCCCAGGCCTTGCGCCAGCGTTCCCCCTTGATGCTGCATGTCACCTTGGCGCAAATTCGCCGCGCCCGCCACATGGGCTTGGCCGACGAGTTGCGCATGGAGCGCGACATGGTGTGGCGCTGCTTTAACCACCGACCTGTGCAGCGCAGCGAGACGGTCGAAGGCATACGTGCCTTGTCCGTGGACAAGGACCACCAGCCCCAGTGGCAGCCCGCGCGCCTGGAGGTCGTGGACGCCCGTGAAGTAGAGGCCTTTTTTGACAGCCCTTGGCCGGCCGACGCACACCCGCTCAAGCACTTGTAAAAACCACCTCCAACGCCTAAGGCTTACCTGCTGCGCGACTTCATGGCGCGCTCCACCTCGCGCTTGCCTTCGCGCTCCTTGATGGTGTCGCGCTTGTCGTGTTCGGCCTTGCCTTTGGCCAGAGCCACCTCGCACTTGATGCGGCCGGCCTTCCAGTGCAGGTTGAGCGGCACCAGGGTGAAGCCCTTTTGCTCGGTCTTGCCCACCAGGCGCTTGATTTCCTCTTTGTGCATGAGCAGCTTTTTGGTCCGCACCGAGTCAGGGTTCACATGGGTGGAGGCGGTGCCCAGCGGGTTGATTTGGCAGCCAATGATGAAGAGCTCGCCATTTTTGATCACCACGTAGCCGTCGGTCAGTTGCACCTTGCCAGCCCGCGCGGCCTTGACCTCCCAGCCTTCAAGCACCATGCCCGCCTCGAAACGCTCTTCAATGTGGTAGTTGTAGAGCGCGCGTCTGTTTTCTGCGATGCGGCCGCCCGGGTCGGCGCGTTTGCCTTTGCTGGACTTGTCGGTGGAACTTGGCTTGGAAGCGCTCGTGGATTTGGTGGACATCAATGAATTGTTGAGCTGTCCACCGGGCAATACAATGGATCAGAGCCTTTGATTGTATGAAAACCGTCCACAAGTCCGTTCTGATCTGGTTCTCTGCCCAAGAGATGTTCAACCTGGTCACAGACGTTGACCAATACCCCCAGTTTCTGCCTTGGTGCGACCAGGCCAGCGTGTTGTCAAAGCAGGGCGACACGGTCACGGCGCGGGTGGGTATTGCGTTTGGCGGGCTCAAACAAGGTTTCACCACCCGCAACACCCATGTGCCTGGCCGTGAAATTCATGTGGAATTGGTCGAAGGCCCTTTTTCCAAGCTCAATGGCCACTGGTCTTTTGCTCCTCTGGCCGAGGGCCAGCGCGCCTGCAAGGTGGAGTTCAGCCTGAGTTACGACTTCAGCTCTATGGCCTTGGCTGCCTTGGTCGGCCCCGTGTTCGACAAAATCGCCGGCAGCTTGGTGGACGCCTTTGTCAAACGCGCCAATCAGGTTTATGGCGACGACTGAGCCCGGCGTTCTGCAGATTGAGGCGCTCTACTCGCCTGCACCCCGGGTGGTGCACGAACGGGTTTTCGAGGTGCCCCTGGGCGCCACCGCCTTGCAAGCGCTGCAGGCCAGCGGTTTGCTGCAAGCTTTTCCCGAACTCCAGGGCGCGACTTTGGAGGTGGGCATTTGGGGTCGCACTTGCCCGTCCTCCCAACTGCTGCAAGACGGCGACCGGCTGGAAATTTACCGCCCCCTGCGGGTGGACCCCAAGGTGGCGCGGCGAGAGCGATTCAAAGGGCAGGGCGTACGCACGGCCGGCTTGTTCACTAAGCGCCGTCCGGGCGCCAAGGCGGGTTACTGAGCCTGGCTGTTCCGTGTCAGCTTGATGATGCTGATGCGCCAAATCGCTCATGCACGCTAGGTACAATCGTGTTTTTGGAGCTTCATGTATGCGCCTCCTCGGCAAAGCGCTGACGTTTGACGACGTTCTTCTCGTACCCGCTTACTCGCAAGTCCTTCCCAAGGACACGTCCCTTGCGACCCAGTTCTCCCGCCATATTCGCCTGAACCTGCCCCTGGTCTCTGCGGCCATGGACACGGTCACCGAAGCGCGCCTGGCCATTGCCATT
>CAMCUN010000116.1 GCA_945878995.1 Polaromonas sp. YR568
ATGACGGCCGCGGCCACATCCATGTCGCGGATGGCCATCCATTCACGGCCAATGGCCGAGCGCACCAAGTTTTTGGCCAGCAAAGCAAACACCACCAAAAAGGCCAAGCAGAACAGGTACTTTTGCAAGGGTGAATTGATAGACAGGCCAAACACGTTCAGGTTGGACACCGACACCGAGCCTGAGGCGTTGTTGTTGGTGAACCAACCAATGCGCAGAAAAGCCCAATCACAAAAAAACTGCGCGGCCAAAGTGGCCACCGCCAGGTAAAGGCCTTTGACACGCAAGCTGGGAATGCCAAACAACACCCCTACCAAGGTGGCAAAAAAGCCACCCGCCAAAATAGCGATGATCAATGGCATGCCTTCGATGCGGATGTAGGTGTTGTAGGCCATGTAAGCGCCCACTGCCATGAAGGCCCCCGATCCCAGCGAGATTTGGCCGCAGTAACCCACCAAGATGTTCACCCCCAATGCCGCAAGAGACAAGATGAGGAAAGGGATCAATATGGCGCGGAACATGTATTCGTCGACCAGGAAGGGCACGCCGACGAAGGCAAAGGCGATGAACGCCAAAATGGCCCAGCGGTCTTGCGCGATGGCAAAAATTTGCTGGTCGCTGCGGTAAGAGGTCTTGAACTGACCGTTTTCTCTGTAAAACATGGCGTCTTCTCCTTACACGCGGTCGATGATTTTTTCGCCGAACAGGCCTTGCGGACGGAACAGCAAGAACACCAGCGCCAGCACATACGCAAACCAAATTTCAATGCCGCCGCCCACGTAAGGGCCCAGGTAGACCTCGGACAACTTCTCACCCACACCGATGATGAGCCCGCCAATGATGGCGCCGGGCACCGATGTCAAACCGCCCAAAATGATCACCGGCAAAGCCCGCAAAGCCACCGTGGTCAGCGAGAACTGCACGCCCATCTTAGAGCCCCAAATGATGCCGGCCACCAAGGCCGTGATGCCGGCCACGAACCACACGATCACCCAAATGCGGTTGAGGGGGATGCCAATAGACTGCGCAGCTTGGTGGTCGTCGGCGACTGCGCGCAGGGCCCGGCCCGTGCTGGTTTTTTGGAAAAACAGCGACAAGACCACCACCAGCAAAGCCGCGATACAGGCTGCATAAACGTCTTCCAAGTTGACCAAAACGCCGCCGGGAAACACCGAGTCGAACCAAAACACCGGGTCTTTGGGCATGCCGACGTCAATCTTGTAGATGTCGCTGCCAAAAATCGTTTGACCCAAACCATCCAAAAAGTAAGTGATGCCCAGTGTGGCCATGAGCAAGGTCACACCCTCTTGGTTGACCAGGTGGCGCAGCACCAGTCGCTCGACCAGCCAGGCCAGCATAAACATCACGGCAGCCGCCAAAACAAAGGCGATCAGGTTGCCTAAGAACTTGTCCTCTATGCCCAGCCAGCCGGGTATCCACTCAGAGAAGCGGGCCATGGCCAAGGCCGCGAACAAGACCATTGCCCCTTGCGCAAAGTTGAAAACCCCCGAGGCCTTGAAAATCAACACAAAGCCCAATGCCACCAGCGCATAGAGCATGCCGGCCATGAGGCCACCGAGCAGAGCTTCCAGAAAAAATGCCATGTCTTGTTCTCCTCAGTGGCGGGTGCCCAGATAAGCACTGATCACTTCTTCGTTATTGCGCACTTCTTGGGGCGTGCCATCGCCAATTTTTTTGCCGTAGTCCAGTACCACCACGCGGTCAGAGATGTCCATCACCACGCCCATGTCGTGCTCAATCAGTACGATGGTCGAGCCGAACTCGTCGTTCACATCCAAGATGAAGCGGCACATGTCCTGCTTTTCTTCCATGTTAATGCCGGCCATGGGCTCGTCGAGCAGCAGCACTTGCGGCTCCATGGCCAAAGCGCGACCCAAGTCGACTCGCTTTTGCAGGCCATAAGGCAGTTGGCCAACGGGGGTCTTGCGGTGGGGCTGGATGCCGAGGAAGTCAATGATGTGCTCGACAAATTCCCGGTTCTTTTCCTCTTCGCGCTGGGCAGGGCCGATGCGAAGGGCCTGCAAGAACAGATTGCTCTTGATGTGTAAATTGCGGCCCGTCATGATGTTGTCGATCACGCTCATGCCCTTGAACAAGGCCA
This sequence comes from Polaromonas sp. YR568, assembly GCA_945878995.1. Classification (GTDB taxonomy): domain Bacteria; phylum Pseudomonadota; class Gammaproteobacteria; order Burkholderiales; family Burkholderiaceae_C; genus Polaromonas. Next base: position 2,123 of record CAMCUN010000116.1, read on the forward strand.
AGTTCTGGAAGGTGCGGGCGATTCCCATCTCTGCCACTTGTCGGCTGTTCATGTGCGCAAATTTTTGCCCGCGAAAGGTGATGCTGCCTTTTTGCGGCTGATAGACGCCGTTGATGCAGTTGAGCATCGAGCTTTTGCCTGCGCCGTTGGGTCCAATGATGGCTCTGACTTCATGCTCTCGCACATCAAATGAAATGTCGGTCAGTGCCTTGACCCCGCCAAAGCTCAGCGAAATGTTGTGCACGTCGAGGATGACCTCGCCAATTTTCTTTTGCATCGTGGCGGCTTTCGAAGCTTGGATGGCTTGCGGGCTGAGGCTGGTGCTCATGCGGCAGCCTGCACGGGGTCAAATGTTTTGGCGTCGCTGATCTTCAAGGTGGCACTGACCTGGCCAGTTCGGCCATCTTCGAATTTCACGACGGTTTCTATGAATTGCTCGGTCTTGTCGGTGTAAAGCGCATCGACCAGCGGTTGGTACCTGTCGGCAATAAAGCCGCGCCTGACTTTGTTGGTGCGGGTGAGCTCGCCGTCGTCGGCGTCCAGCTCTTTGTGCAGCACCAAAAAGCGGCTGATTTGCGAGCCCGCCAGCAGCTTGTCGGCGGCCAGGTCTGCGTTGACTTGCTCGACACAGTCCTTGATGAGGGCGTAGACCTCGGGCTTTTGTGCCAGGTCGGTGTAGCCGGCATAAGGCAGGTTACGACGCTCGGCCCAGTTGCCTGCGGCCTCCATGTCGATGTTGACCATGACACAGACCCGCTCGCGCCCGTCGCCGTAGGCCACGGCCTCCTTGATGAAGGGAAAGAACTTGAGCTTGTTTTCCACGTACTTGGGCGCGAACATGGCGCCGTCGTTGGCGCCGCCTTTGATGCGGCCCACGTCTTTGACACGGTCAATGATTTTGAGGTGGCCGTGGCTGTCCAAAAAACCCGCATCGCTGGTGTGGTACCAGCCATCGGCGGTCAGCACCTCGGCCGTGGCCTTGGGGTTTTTGTAGTACTCCTTGAGCAGGCCGGCGGACTTGACCAAAATTTCGCCGTTGTCGGCCAGCTTGATTTCTACCCCGCGTATGGGCACGCCCACGGTGTCGGCGCGCGCTTCGTGGTCGGGCTGTAGGCAGACGAACACGGCGGTCTCGGTAGAGCCGTACAACTGCTTGAGGTTGATGCCTATAGAGCGGTAAAAGGTAAAAAGGTCCGGGCCTATGGCCTCGCCCGCGGTGTAGGCCACGCGCACGCGTGAAAAGCCCAGTGTGTTGCGCAGCGGCCCGTACATGCTCAGATCGCCCAACTTATAAAGCAGGCTGTCCACCAAGCCCAGGGACTTGCCATCCATGCGCTGAGTCCCCACGCGTTTGGCCAGGTCCATGAAGTACTTGAACAACCCACGTTTGAGGCTGCTTGCGTCTTCCATGCGGATCATCACGCTGGTGAGCATGCCTTCAAAAACACGGGGTGGCGCAAAGTAGTAGGTGGGCCCCACTTCCCTGAGGTCGATGGTCACGGTGCTGGCGTCTTCTGGGCAGTTCACCACGTAGCCGCAGCACAGCCACTGGCCGTAGCTGAAGATGTTTTGCCCCACCCAGGCGGGCGGCAGGTAGGCCAGCACTTCTTCGGCGCTGCTGAGCTTGTCAAATTCGGCGCCAGCTTGAGCGCGGTCGAGCAAGCTGCGGTGGCTGTGCACCACGCCCTTGGGGTTGCCGGTGGTGCCAGAGGTGAAAAACATGGCCGCCACGTCGTCGGGCTGGCCTTTGTCCACTTCTGCTTGGAAAAAGTCTTTGTGCTTGGCCGCGTAGGCGGCGCCGCTTTCAATCACCAAGGCCAAGGACTGAAGGCCGGGTTCGGCGTAATTGCGCAGGCCGCGCGGGTCGGTGTAGACGATGTGGGTAATCTGCGGGCATTGCGGCCGAATCTCAAGCAGCTTGTCCACCTGCTCTTGGTCTTCCACCATGGCCAGTTGCACCTCGGCGTTGTTGATGGGAAACACGCACTCGCCGCCCACGGCGTCTTGGTACAGCGGCACCGGAATGGCGCCTAAAGCTTGCACGGCCAGCATGCTGGCGTAAAGCCACGGCCGGTTGGCACCAATCACCACCATGTGCTGGCCGCGCTGCAGGCCCAGCAGATGCAGGCCGCAGGCAATGCGCTGGACTTGCGTGGCCATGTCGGCCCAGGTGTGGGCCTGCCAGATGCCGTATTCCTTTTCCCGCATGGCGGCGGCCAAGGGGCGTTGGGCCGCATGCGTGAGCATGAGCTTGGGGAAGGTGGTTTGCATGGGCGCTGCTTTCCTCGCTGTGTCGTGCCCTTGAGGGGTTTGACGAAATGACACGCATGCTAGGCTGGCGTTTGACGTTCTCTTGTCGTTACGACGACAATTCAGGGGCTTGCCTGCCTAGGACTTTCCCTAGTGCCCCCTTTTGGGCCGCAAGACAGCTGTCAGAAAGCACCCCGCCATGAGCAACGAATCTTCTCTTCATCAGCGCAGGCGCTCGCCCACTTCGCATGAGTGCGCAGGCATTCCTTGGTTGGCCCGCTTGACGGACAAGGAGCGCGAGCGTGCACTGGCCGAGTTGGTGGTGTCTGAGGCCGAGGCCGGCAACCACATTTGCCGCGTGGGCCGGCCCGTGACCTATTGGTTCGGTGTCATTGAGGGCCTGCTCAAAATGAGCACAGACAGCGCTGAGGGCATGACCATGACTTTCACCGGCCTGCCTCCCGGTGGCTGGTTTGGCGAGGGCACGGCGTTCAAGCGTGAGGATTACCGCTACAACGTGCTGGCTTTGCGCAAGAGTTTGGTGGCGGGTTTGCCGGTGGAGACTTTTCATTGGTTGCTGGACAATTCCATTGGTTTTAATCGCTTTGTCATGGGGCAGCTCAACGAGCGCCTGGCCCAGTTCATTGCAGCGCGTGAGATAGACCGACTGACCAACCCGGACTTGCGGGTGGCGCGCAATTTGGCGGCCTTGTTCAATCCGGTGTTGTTTCCCGGCGTCGGTCAGGTGTTGCGCATCACCCAGCAAGAGCTGGCTTACTTGGTGGGGCTGTCGCGGCAGCGCGTGAACGAGGCGCTGCGGGCCTTGGAGGCGCGAGGGATTATTCGGGTCGAGTACGGTGGCCTGCGCGTGCTGGACGAAGAGGCGCTTCGTTCAGGTGTTTTCTCCGCATAATCCGCGCTGGTTTGTTTTTCCCGCCTTGTGATGTCCCACCCCCCTGTTAAACCTCCTCCCCGAGCGACAGCTGTGCGTGTTCGCGCAGCGCCTACCGCCACCGCTGATGCCCCGGCTGATTCCCCAGCAGGTGCGCCGGCCTTGGTGCGCTTGAACAAGCGCATGGCCGAGCTCGGCCTGTGCTCCAGGCGCGAGGCCGACGACTGGATTGCCCAAGGCTGGGTGCAGGTCAACGGGCAAGTTGCTGTGTTGGGCCAGCCCGTGCCTGCCGATGCCCGCATCGAGGTGCACCGCCAAGCCCAGCAGCAGCAGCGCCAGCAAGTGACCATTTTGATCAACAAGCCGGTGGGCTATGTCAGCGGTCAGGCCGAAGACGGCCACCAGCCGGCGGCCACCTTGATTCAGCCTGGCAACCGCTGGCAAGAGTGCGCAAGCCGCATGCGCTGGGGTGCAGAGCAGCTCAAGGGTCTGGCGCCTGCGGGCCGCCTGGACATCGACTCTATTGGCCTGTTGGTACTCACTCAAGATGGCCGCGTGGCCCGCACCTTGATTGGTGAGGACTCTGCCGTCGACAAAGAATACTTGGTGCGGGTGAGCTGGGGCGAGCGCACGCAGGATGTGCAGTCGGTGTTTCCACAAGACAAACTTCGTCTTTTGCTGCATGGTCTGAGCTTGGACGGGCAGGCCTTGAAGCCGGCGGTGGTGGCTTGGCAAAACCCGGAGCAGCTGCGCTTTGTCTTGCGCGAAGGCCGCAAGCGGCAAATCCGCCGCATGTGCGAGCAGGTCGGCCTGAGCGTGACGGGGCTCAAGCGCATTCGCATTGGCCAGGTCACGCTGGGCAATTTGCCCATTGGCCAGTGGCGCTACCTGGCGGCGCACGAGCGGTTTTAAGCGCGTGCTTCAGTTGGCGCTTGCTCTGGCAGGTGTGCAAGGCTGTGTGTCGGGGGTGTTGGCAGGGCCACACCACACCACGCCTGGAGCCGTGTTCGTGGGCATACAACCAGTTGAATTCGGCGCCCAGCAGAAAAATTTGCGCCAAGTAATACACCCACACCAGCCGCACCACCAGCGAGCCGGCCGCAGCGTAAGAGGAGCTCAGGCTGCTATTGCCCAGGTACAGGCCAATCAGCATTTAACCCAGCCCGAACAGCGCTGCCGTGACCGCCGCGCCTGTCCACACATCTTTCAAGGCCACGCTGGCGCGGGGCAAGAGCTTGAACATCATGGCAAAAAGCACGGTGGCGATGCCCATGGACAGCGCCGTGTGGGCCACGTAAAGCAGCCTCTCGCTGGCAGCCAGCCAGCCCTCAGCCCAGCGGCCAAAGGCACTCAGGCCACTGCTGACCAGCAGCGAGACCGCCAGTAAAAAACCCAGCCCTAAGACAAAGCCCAGGGACAGCAAGCGCGTGCGCACCATGGGCCACAAGCCGTCTGGACGGGGCTGGGCCTGCACCTGTCATATGCGGTCCAAGGCCGATTGCAATTCGGCAAACACGGTGGTCGCACCAATGAGCAAGGCCAGCAGGCTCAAGAGCCCTGCGACCAAGCCTTCAGTGGGGTGGTTGGCGCTGCGCAGCAGGGCTTGCACGCTTTGCGCCGCCTCTGGCCCCAGCAAGCCGGTGAGTTGGCGGGCAATCTCGCCTTCAACGGCCGCCTGGCCCCAGACGAAGCCGGCCACCGCCATCACGATCAGCGGCAAAGGCGCAATAGAAAACACCGTGTAGTAAGAGATGGCCGCGCCCATGCTGGGGGCGTGATCGTCCAGCCATGCCCAGGTGGTTTTTCTGATCAGTTTTCAAGCTTGGCGCCACACCGGGGGTTCCATCCGCATCCTGCGTCCCATCTGAGTTCACGCTTCAGGTGCGAATGGCCAGCCAAGGCCGCCTCCTTCAGTCAGGCAAGCCCGCGGTCTAGACGGAGAACCCTGATCAGCTGGACAAGGCTTCCAAGCGCATCAGCACGTCCAGCAACTCTTCTTCAATGAGGGCGGCCCGTTGCCCCAACTCGCTGGCCTGGGCCGGGTCGCGGGTGTAGAGCTGGGTGTCGCTCAAGCGCTGTTCAATGTCTTTTTGTTCTTGCTCCAGCGCCTGCATGCGGCCGGGAAGCGCATCGAGTTCGCGCTGCTCTTTGTAGCTGAGTTTGCGTTTGGGGCTGGTTTTGCTGGGCTCGCTTTTGGCGGGGCTGGCGCTTTGACGCACCTGCTGCACCGGTTTGCCTTTGGCGGCATCGGCGGCGATTTGCTGCGCACGGGCGGACTGCACCAGCCAGTCGCTCACGCCGCCTTCGTATTCGCGCCAAAAGCCTGGCTTGTCCGAGCTGCCCTCATGGGCCAAGATGCTGGTGACCACGTTGTCCAAAAAACGTCTGTCGTGGCTGACCAAAAAGACCGTGCCGTCGTAGTTTTGCAGCAAATCCTCCAACAACTCCAGCGTGTCGATGTCCAGGTCGTTGGTTGGCTCGTCGAGCACCAGCACGTTGGCCGGTCTGGCAAACAGGCGGGCCAACAGCAAGCGGTTGCGCTCCCCGCCCGACAGCGTGCGCACGGGGGACAGGGCCCTGGCGGGAGAGAACAAAAAGTCTCCCAGGTAGCTTTTGACGTGTTTGCGCTGGCCGTTGATCTCCACCCATTCGCTGCCTGGGCTGATGAAGTCCTCCAGCGTGGCATCGAGGTCCAGGGCGTCGCGCATTTGGTCAAAGTAGGCCACTTGCAAGTTGCTGCCTTGGCGGACTGTGCCCGGTGGCGTGGTCGCATCGGGTTGTAACTCGCCCAGAATCAGCTTGAGCAAGGTGCTTTTTCCGGCACCGTTGGAGCCCACCAGACCGATTTTGTCGCCGCGCAGCAGGGTGCAGCTCAGGCGGCTGACCACTGTTTTGATGCCTGATGCCGTTTCAAAGCTCTTGCTGACATTGTCCAACTCGGCCACGATTTTGCCGCTGCGGTCGCCCGTGGACACGTCCAGGCTGACCCGGCCCACGGCATCACGGCGCGCCGAGCGCTGGGCGCGCAGGTCGTGCAGGCGCTTGATGCGCGCCACCGCCCGAGTGCGGCGGGCTTCAACGCCCTTGCGAATCCATATCTCTTCTTGGGCCAGCAGTTTGTCGGCTTTGGCGCTGACCACTGCTTCCTGAGCCATCTGATCTTCTTTTTGCACCAGGTACTGCGCAAAGTTCCCTGGGTAGCGGCGCAGCTGTCCCCGGTCCAACTCCACAATGCTGGTGGCCACCCGGTCTAGAAAGGCGCGGTCGTGGGTGATGGTGATCATGCTGCCCTTGAAGTTAATCAGCAACTCTTCCAGCCAGGCAATGGAGTCCAGGTCCAGGTGGTTGGTGGGCTCGTCTAGCAAAAGCACATCCGGCTTGGCGACCAAAGCCTGCGCCAAAGCCACTCTTTTGCGCATGCCGCCAGAAAGCGAGCCGATGAGCGCCTCTTTGTCCAGGTGAAGCCTGTGCAGCGTTTCCTCCACCCGTTGCTCCCAGGTCCAGCCGTCAAGAAACTCAATGCGAGACTGCAAGGCGTCCAAGTCTGTGCCTTCCTGGCCTGAAAGGTACTGCTCAATCAGGTCTATGGCCTCAGACAAGGTGCTGCTGACCGCTTCAAAGACGGTGTGGGCGGCATCAAGCTGGGGCTCTTGAGGCACATAAGCGATGCGAGTGCCCTGTTGAACCTGCAAAATGCCATCGTCAGGCTTGTCCAGACCCGCCAAGATTTTGAGCAATGAAGACTTGCCTGTCCCGTTGCGCCCGATCAAGCCAATGCGCTCACGCATCTCCAGTGAAAAGCCTGCGTGGTCAAGCAAGGCCAGGTGGCCAAAGGCCAGTTGAGCGTTTAAAAGAGTAATCAGTGCCATACAGAGGTCAAGAGTGAAGCGGCGAATTATGGGTGCTGACGCAGCAACAGGCTTCAAGTGCCAGTGTTGAGGTGCAAGGCGGTCTTTGGATCGAAGCAGTCAAAAGAGGCAAGCCGCATGAAGGGCAAGCCCACAAAGAATGCTTAGCTCGTGGGATCAGGACCAGGCAACATTTTTTTGGCAAGACTGTTGATCTGCGAAAAATGCAGTGCTATAGTGGAGAGCTGCGCTACTTGAAAGTCAGACACAAAAGTGTCATGAACTTCAGGCAGTGGGTTGTACAGGTTGACGAAGTCAGGAAGTCAAAAAAATGACTCAAAGCTTGACCAAGACACAAAAACCGGTATATACTGCAAGGCTTCGCTGATCACAGCGGAAGATGTTGAAGGCAGAGGTTAAGGCGCTGAGGTGCTTGAGCGGATGCGAAGAGATGTCGGGATCATTAAAAATTTACAGCCGATAAGTATGGGCGTTTGAAGGCGAT
>CAMCUN010000117.1 GCA_945878995.1 Polaromonas sp. YR568
AATCCACATGCCCATGTTTGACTCCTGGCCCAGTCTGTGCGCTGGGCCTTTGTATTTTTCCACGGCAAGCGCAGGCTTGCCTCTGATCGACGGATAGCCCCATGTCAGCCAGCCTCTTGCCACTTGCCAGCCGCTCCAACTTATTGCCAGCCGACCATGCGCAGCGCAGCGTGCTGCACAACGAGCTGCATGCCAGACCGACGGCACGCATCCGCATTCCGGCCTTGGTGGTCTACGTGGCCGTGCTCAACGAAGGCGTGAGCCGCGAACAAGAAAGTGCGCACTTGAGGCGCTTGCCCGGCCAGGGGCACCTGGCCTCTGACCTGTTGACGAGCAACTTCTTGAGGCTGCGCTTTGCAACGCACACCGTCAAATGGGAGCGGCACACCGAATTCACGCGCTACTCCATCGTGCAACACCTGCCCGAACACGCCTACCTGGGCGCCAACCGGCCAGACCTTCTGTCGGAATTGATGGTGCCACCAGGCTGGCTGGCCAAGATTCCCGGCCAAACCATGGCCGCGGTGCAACTGGCCATGGTGCAGGGCGACACCTCGCAGCAAGAAGACACCTTGGCCTTGGCGCGCCAATGGTTTGGCAACGGCGCTGTGGTCGCCTCCATGATGGGCGCCCGAGTGCACTCCTGGGCTGTCAGCGATTTCCAGCTCGGTGAAGACGGTTTTGAGCGCATGTTGGTGGTGGCCCCGTCAAGCATCTCGCCAGAGCGGGCGGGCCGCATATCGCAACGCCTGCTGGAAGTAGAAACCTACCGCTTGATGGCCTTGCGCGGCTTGCCGGTGGCCAAAAAACTCGGCCCTGAGCTGGGTCGTTCTGAAAATCAGCTCTTGGACATCACCTGCCGGCTGGAGAACAAAAGCGCCACCGACCGAGAGCTGCTTGAACAGCTGGCCTCGCTGGCCGCAGGCGTCGAGCGGGCCACCGCCGAACACAATTACCGCTTTTCAGCGACCCAGGCCTATGCGTCGCTGGTCGAGCAGCGGCTGGCCGAGTTGCGCGAGAGCCCGGTGCACGGCACGCAAACCTTGGGCGAGTTCATCCGCAAACGGCTGTCACCGGCCATGGCCACGGTGGCGGCCACGGCCCAGCGGCTGGAGTCCTTGGCCGAAAGGATTTCACGCGCCAGTGGCTTGCTGCGCACCCGCGTGGACATTGCCACCGAGGAGCAAAACCGGCAATTGCTTGAAAAACTCACCCGCGGACAAGAGCTGCAACTGCGCTTGCAAACCACGGTGGAAGGCTTGTCTATTGCCGCTATCACTTATTACGTGATCAGCTTGCTGCTGTACGCCACCAAAGCGGCGCAAGAAGCAGGCCTGCCGATCAACCCGAACATCGCTGTGGGTGCCGCCGTGCCAGTGGTGCTCTGGGGGGTTTGGCGCATGACCCAGCGCATACGCCGGGCGCTGCACAAGCCAGACTGAGACTTTGGCTCAGGCCAGGCTGAGCCGGCGCTTGGCATCTATCAAGCCGTCTTGGGCCCAGTTTGGCGTGGCTGGATCACGCCAAAACCAGCTTCGCGCTTCTTTGTCCTCGTGAGAACTTGGAACGCCCAGACCCGCAAAAGCGCTGTGCATGGCCGCCGCCAACTCACGGTCCACGCCATACAGGCTGAGCGCGCGTCCTTGCGCCTTGAGCCTCACCACATGGCCAAAACGGCCGCGCACCGACTCAAAATGGCTGACTTGGTTCAAGACCAAACGCTCAGCACCCTTGTGGCCGCTGTTGCGCAAAACCACGGCTTGATCGGTCAGCAGCCAGACCCCTTGGCCGGCGCCCACAATGCGACCCACCGCATAAGCCAGCAAGGTCTCGCTGGTCTGCAGCTTTTGGCGCATAGCGTCCACATCAGACTCGCTCAATTTGTCCCTGGCACTGGGGTTGTGGCCCTCAAGAAACATACTGGCCAATGCGTCGCCGTGGATAAAAGAATTAAGAAAACTCATGTGGGTTGTGTAGGGTTGGAAACAGTCACGGGGACGGAAGGCTCCGAAGTCTGAGCCTCAGGCAAGTCGTCAGGCAAGGCAGGTCTGCACATTTTTTGTCCATCCCAGCGCTGACCGCACCAGCAGCGGCCCTCGGCGTCAATGATGCACGTGCCAGTGCCGCAGCAGCGGGGGTCTGGCGCGCTCACAGGCCGAGCAGCTTTTTGGCTTCAGCCAGGGCAGCCATGGACTCGCTGTGCTTGCCGTCCTTGTGCAACTGCTCGCCTTTGGTGCGCAATGCTTTGACTTGGCTCATTTGCGGCTCGGCCAAAGCGGCCGAAGACAGCTTGGCATCAATGGCACGCATCTCGCCTGGGCAGCCATGTGCCAGCACAGCGCCAGATGACAGGGCCAAAATCAGGGCAAGGACTTTTTTCATGGAGAGTTCCAAAGATTGAATGAAATTAACGAAGAAAGAAAATGTACTCGCGTCATCTGAATTTTGCCAAGCTCAGTGAAAAGGGCGACTGCTCGAAAGGGCAACTCCCACCCAAAAGCTTGATTCTCACTGGGAGTTTTGGCAGCCATGCCGCCGTATGAGGTGGCTTTTTTAGAACCCAACAAGTTCCATGCCACAATACTTAATTCGTTGGCCTCCAGTTGCCGCGGATATCAGCACTTCTGCTGGGAGGATTCGGGCCACGCCCGAGCAAGCCCTCCTCTTTTTGACCCCTTCGGCCAATTCTGGCGACTGCAACGCAGTCGGATGAGCCGAACCCCGCGCCCGGTAGGGCGCTTTCCCAATGACCTTTGAAGAATTGAACCTGGCTCCGGCCATTCTTAAAGCCGTGCTTGAGCAAGGCTATGACACCCCCACCCCCATTCAGGCACAAGCCATTCCGGCTGTGCTCAAAGGGGGGGATTTGTTGGGCGGCGCCCAGACGGGTACCGGCAAAACGGCCGCGTTCACGCTGCCGCTCTTGCAGTTGCTCTCTGGCCGCGAGCGAACCAAAGACCGCCGGGGTGCCAACGCCGTGCGCGCCCTCATCCTGACCCCCACCCGCGAGCTCGCTGCGCAAGTGGAAGAAAGCGTGCGCACCTATGGCAAGTACCTGGATCTGAAGTCCATGGTGATGTTTGGCGGCGTGGGCATGAGCCCGCAAATTTCCCAGCTCCGCAGCGGCGTGGACATTTTGGTGGCCACCCCTGGCCGCTTGCTGGACCATGCGGGCCAAGGCACGCTGGATTTGGGCAAGGTTGAAATCCTGGTGCTCGACGAGGCCGACCGCATGTTGGACATGGGTTTTATTCACGACATCAAAAAAGTGCTGGCCCTGGTGCCCAAGCAAAAACAGTCCCTGCTGTTTTCGGCCACTTTCAGCGACGAGATTCGCGACTTGGCCAACGGCCTGCTGCGCGAGCCCGAACACATTCAGGTGACGCCGCGCAACACCACGGTGCAAAGCATCAAGCAAACCATGCACTTGGTGGGCCGGGGCAAGAAAAAAGCCTTGCTCACGCACATCATCAGCGAGCGCAACTGGAGCCAGGTGCTGGTCTTCACGCGCACCAAGTTCGGCGCCAACAACGTGGCCGAGCACCTGAGCAAAAACGGCATTCCTGCCATGGCGCTGCACGGCAACAAAAGCCAAAGCGCGCGCACGCAGGCGCTGGCTGGGTTTAAAACCGGCGACATACGCGCCCTGGTGGCCACCGACATTGCCGCCCGCGGCATTGACATCGACGAGCTTCCGCATGTGGTGAACTACGAAATCCCCAACATCAGCGAAGACTATGTGCACCGCATTGGCCGCACAGGCCGGGCGGGCAACAGCGGTGAAGCCATCAGCTTTGTGTGCCTGGACGAAGAAGGCTTCATGGCCGACATTGAGCGCTTCACCAGGCAAAACATTGAAAAAGTCGAAGTCCCCGGTTTTGAGCCAGAGCCTGGCGAAAAGGCCGAGCCTTTGGCCATGGGCCGGCAAACCCTGTGGGGCGGCCTGGGCAAACCACCCAGCCGCGAGGTGATGGCGGCCGCCGCCAAGGCCGCACGCGGTGAAATGATGGACCGCATCCGCACCAACAAAGGCACGCAGCCTGCCCGCGGCCAAGGCGGTGGTCAGCGCGCCGGAGCGCAGCCCGCCCGCAGCGGCGCCGCAGGGGGCCAGCCCGCGCGGCAAGCCACAGGCCAAGGTGCCTCCCGGGATGGCCAACGCCATGCCCCCGGCCCTCGCGGTGGCGCTCAAGGCCACCCGGCACCACGCCAGCAGGCTCAAGGCCTAGGGCAAGTCCAAGGCCAGCCCCGCCTACACGCCAGCGCGCCGCGCCCACAGGGCAGCCATGACGACGAGGCCCAACCAGCGTCCCACCTGTCCTCTGGCTTTCCCTCCTCTGGACTGCCCAGCGGCGGCAACCGCGGCGGCTTTCGCGGTGGACGCAGCGGTGGCGGTGGTGGCGGCGGCGGTGGTGGTGGTCGCGGCGGCTTTGGCGGCAACCGCTCAGGCGGCGGTCGCTCCGGTGGCGGTTATTGAACCGCTCTCACCGCGCTGCAATAAAAGGGCACCTCGGTGCCTTTTTTTCTGGGCGCGTTGAAGCTCAAGCTACCCTGGCTGCGCCAGAGCAGGCCAGTCAGCTGGCAGCGCCTCAGAGGTCTTTGACAAACAAAGTCACCAAGGGCTGCTCACCCACCTGACGGCTCCAATGCCCGTGCACGGCGGGGTCAAACTGGGCGCCTGCAGGCAAGAGGTCAGCAGAATAAAAGTGCTCGCCGGGCTTGAACAGCCGGCTTTGGCCCCCTTGCAAACCGATTTCCATCTGCCCACCCAAAATAAACACCCATTGGGGCTGACCCGTGCAATGAAAGCTGCTGCGAAAGCCCACAGGGCTGACGCGCAGTTGGTAGCCCGCAGAGGCAAACACGGCCGAGAGTCGGGAGTCAGGCGTGCCCTCGTCCAAGCTCAAGGTTTCTTGGCGAAAGCGGGCGCGGCCATCGCTGTCGGTGAACAACACGGTTTTGGTCAATTCAGTCATGGCAACTGGCTTTCAAAAGCTGTGCATTGTCGACTCGGATCGCCCAGATCAACTGCGGCTGCGCTACGGCTGCTTGCAAATGAGGCCGCGGATCAGGTCTCCCAGCGGCCAGGGCCTGTGGTGAGATGAGGGCATGGCAAACGCACAGACCCGATCGCTCAAGTTAAACCGCGGCAGCCCCCGCTATGGCAGGGGCCGAATGGGGCGGTCGAGATTTGAAATACTCGAGCATGTCCGCCTCCAGGGCATCAATCAGCGCGCCCATGGCCTGCTGGGCCTGCTGCGGGTCGCGGGCCACCAACGCAGCCAGCACAGCCGAGTGCCAGGGCAGTTGAACATCAGTTACAGCGGGTCTGCGGCCCAGCCGCTCGGAGCATGCCCGCAGCAAGGCCTGCAAGAGCCGGCTCATGTGGCCGAGCAAGCGGTTGCCGCCAGCTTCGAGCAGCAAACGGTGAAAGTGCAAGTCTGCGCTCAAGTCGTCCAGGCCCGCCGCCACCGCCAGCTGCATGCGCTGAAAAGTCGCCTGCAGCTCGAGCAACTGCTGCTCGGTGGCGCGCTCGGCCGCCAAGCGCAGGCATTGGGGCTCCACCACCCGCCTGAGCTCACACACGCTGTGCAAAAACTCGCGGGAAAAACCCACCCGAAACTGCCAAGCCAGCACGTCAGGGTCCAGCCAATTCCAGTGGTCTTCCGAGAGCACGCGGGTGCCCACCTTGGGGCCTGTACTCAACAGCCCTTTGGCTACCAGCGATTTCACCGTTTCCCGGAGCACCGTGCGACTGACACCCAAGCTGGCGCACAACACCGGCTCAGGCGGCACGGCCTTGTTGCGCGGGTAATGGCCCGCCACGATGGCTTCGCCCAGGTGGTGAAGCGTCTTGCTGTGCAGGTTTTTTGACATTAGTTTGCAATTTTGGAGGCATCGTAGACCCACTGCATTCGCTCTGCCATACAGGACTTACCCGATGAACGAGGCTTCTCGAGCACCTTTGCGCAGCCCACAGTGGTTTGGCCGCCAAGACCGCGACGGCTTTGCCTACCGCAGCTGGCTCAAAGCCCTGGGGATCCCCAACGACCAGTTCGACGGCCGACCCGTCATTGGCATTTGCAACACCTTCAGTGAACTGACGCCCTGCAATTCGCATATCAGGGTGCTGGCCGAGCAGGTCAAGATGGGCGTGCTGGAAGCCGGTGGCTGTGCTGCTGCCTGTGGGCGGCATACAGCCCAAGCACCTGGCCCACTGGCGCCAGGCGGGCGCCTGTGGCTTAGGTCTAGGCTAGGCGGTGAAACGGCCTGGCCAGTCGGCCCTGGAGGCGGAGCGGCAAGCCCAGCGTTGGGCGCAAGCTTGGGCGACAAGCACCACCTTGCAGGCATGAATCTCAAGCACCCTGCGATGGCAGGCGCATGGCGCTGAACTGCAGCGCCTGAGCTGGTCAAGCAGAAAAACCCCGCCCACAGCCTGGCTTGGGCGCTTGCGGCATGCTCCAGCCCATGAAGAAAAACCCCTCCGCCTGGACCACTTTTTGGGCCGCGCTCGCGGCCGGCTTGTTGCTGCATTTGGAAGCCTTGGCCGGCGGGATGCAGCCCATCAGCCATTTTGAGATAGACCGCACCGAGGTCACCATTGAGCAGTTCCGCCGCTTTGTGCAGGCCACTGGCACGCCAACACAGGCCGAGCGGGCAGGCGGCGGCAGCACCTTTGAGGCGGGCTGGGAGCAGCGCCGGGGCTGGGTGTGGCACGCGCCCTATGGCAAAGCCGGGGGGCCCCAAGAGCCCGCCGCCCATGTGAACTTTGCGGAAGCCCAGGCCTTTTGCCGCTGGGCGGGCAAGCGCCTGCCCACCGACGCCGAATGGGGTGAAGCGGCCTACACCGAGCGCCGCGCCCAGCCGCCCGCAGGCTTTGTGCGCGGCCAAACCTACCGCTACCCCACCGGGGACAGCCCGCAAGGCGCCAACTGCTTGGGCGATTGCGGCCAGGTCCAACCCGTGGGCCATGCGGTGACCAGCCGAGGCCAGGGCCACGCGCTGGCCGGCAGCACACGCGCAGGGGTCAACGGCCTTTACGAGATGGGAGGCAACCTCTGGGAGTGGGTGGACAGCGGGCCAGGGGCAGAAAAACGCACACGCGGCGGCAGTTGGTGGTACGGCGCGGGTCCCATGCAGGACAGCCACCAGCAAAGCAAACCGACCGACACGGCCGTGGTCTACATCGGCTTTCGCTGCGCCAGGGACCTCAAGCGCTGAGCCGCGCCTGTCCGCGCCACCACCCGGTCACACGCTCAACGCGCCTCGCGCAGCCAAAGCGTGGCCAGGTGCACCCAAAAGGTGGCGCCCAGGGGAATGAGCTCGTCGTTGAAGTCGTAGCTGGGGTTGTGCAAGGTGCAGGGGCCTGCGCCGTGGCCCATCTCGCGGTGCACACCGTCGCCATTGCCAATAAAGCAGTAGGTGCCCGGCTTGGCTTGCAGCATGTAGGCAAAGTCTTCTGCGCCCATGGTGGGCTCTTGGGGGTTCACATTGGCCTCGCCCACAATGTCTTGCATCACGCGGCGGGCAAAGGCGGCCTCGGGCTCGGAGTTGACCGTGGGCGGGTAGTTGCGGGTGAAGGCAAAGTCGCAGGTGGCCCCAAAGGCGGCAGCCGTGTGCTTGGCAATGTCTGCCATGCGCTGCTCAATCAGGTCCAGCACGGGCGTGGTGAAGGTGCGCACCGTGCCCTGAATTTCGCAGCTGTTGGGCACCACGTTGGTGGCCTCGCCGGTGTGGATCATGGTCACTGAAATCACAGCCGTGTCCACCGGCTTTTTGTTGCGCGTCACGATGGTCTGAAAAGCCTGAACCATCTGGCAGGCCACGGGCACCGGGTCTATGGTGGTGTGCGGCAGAGCCGCATGGCCGCCCTTGCCGCGCACCGTGATCTTGAACTCGTTGCTCGATGCCATCACTGGCCCGGGGCTCACGGCAAACTGGCCCACCGCCATGCCGGGCCAGTTGTGCATGCCAAAAACGGCCTGCATGGGGAACTGCTCGAACAGGCCTTCTTTGATCATTTCGCGGGCGCCGCCGCCGCCCTCTTCTGCGGGCTGAAAAATCAGGTAAACCGTGCCCTCAAAGTCGCGGTGTCTGACCAGGTGCTGGGCGGCGGCCAGCAGCATGGCGGTGTGGCCGTCGTGGCCGCAAGCGTGCATCTTGCCCGCGTGCTGGCTGGTGTGGGCAAAGGTGTTGAACTCCTGCATGGGCAGCGCGTCCATGTCGGCGCGCAGGCCCACGGCCCGGCCACAGGCGCCACCATCGCGGCCGTGCACAATGCCCACCACCCCCGTGGTGCCCAGGCCGCGGTGAATGGGAATGCCCCAGCCTTCAAGCTGTTGGGCCACCAGCTCGGCCGTGCGTACTTCTTCAAAGCACAGCTCCGGGTGGGCATGGATCTCACGGCGCAGCTTGGCGATGCTGGCGGCCTCGGCAACGATGGCGTCAATCAGTTTCATGGCAAAGGCCTCTGGCGTTGGGGCGCAGGCGCGCCCGGACTCAAAAAAGCCATGCTAGCAGAGCCGCCTGCGCGCGCGGAGCCCGAAAAACCCGCAACCCCATGCGCCAATCACGCCAGCGCCCAGCCCGCGCGGAAGGCACAATTGCAAATATGAGAATCCTTCACACCATGCTGCGCGTTGGCAACCTTCAGCGCTCCATCGACTTCTACACCCATGTGCTGGGCATGACGCTGCTGCGCACCACCGAGAACCCAGACTACAAGTACAGCCTGGCTTTTTTGGGCTACGGGCGCAACCCCGAACATGCCGAAATCGAGCTGACTTACAACTGGGGCGTGGAGAGCTACGACATGGGCACGGCCTATGGCCACATTGCCCTGGGCGTGCCCGATGCGTATGCCGCTTGCGAAAAAATCAAATCAGCCGGCGGCAAGGTCACCCGCGAGGCCGGCCCGGTCAAAGGCGGCAGCACGGTGATTGCCTTTGTCACCGACCCAGACGGCTACAAGATTGAATTGATCCAGCGGACAGGCGAGATGGCTGTCGGCGTGGGTCAGAGTTGATTCCCCGAGGGCGAAAGGCAGCTTGACTTTGTGGGAGCTGGCCTGCCGGCGAATACTTGCCTGCGGTACTGCCCGTTGAGCGCCACGATTCGCCAGCAGGCTGGCTCCTACAAAGGGAGTAAACCGTTCACTGCCAGCGGGCATTTGAATTTGTGGGAGCTGGCCTGCCGGCGAATGTTGGCCTGATGTGATGCCTGTTCATCGCGACGATTCGCCAGCAGGCTGGCTCCTACAAGGGAAGCAAACCGTTCACTGCCAGCGGGCATTTGAATTTGATAGGGGTAGAGAAGGACCACCGGCCCTCCCCTCCCTCCGAACCGTGCGTGCGGTTCTCCCGCACACGGCTCTCCAGTCAGTGGTTTCCACATCGGGATTGGCTCGCTCGCCAGGCTGTCTCCATGGTGAACAGTCCCAGGTCTGCGAAGAATGCATTGGGCCAGCGTTGATGATCTTCTTTGCAGT
>CAMCUN010000118.1 GCA_945878995.1 Polaromonas sp. YR568
CCCACTTCGATGTGAGGTGGCGCAGCGCAACGTGGGGCAGGGATCCCGACCCCGACCCCGAACTCCAGAACGAGGCACGCCACCTGCCACTCGATCAGCGTTTGGGGCAAGCCCCCCGGCCGATTTCTGGTATGCCCAGTATGAGCCGGCCGCCCCAAGCCCAAACCCGCCGCACCAACGGTGGCGCGTCCACAGCCTCCCTCGCTATCTACAATCCGGCGAACCCCCAACCCCAACCCGGCCCACGAGACATGAGCAACAAAATCATCCCCATTCAGCCCATCAACAGCCGCAGCGCCAACATCACGCAAGGCAAATCGCGTGCGCCCAACCGCTCCATGTACTACGGCATGGGCTACCAAGAGAGCGATTTCGCCAAGCCCATGGTTGGTGTGGCCAACGGGCACAGCACCATCACGCCTTGCAACAGCGGCCTGCAAAAGCTCGCTGACGCAGCCGTCGAAGGCCTGCAAGCGGCAGGCGCCAACCCGCAGATTTTTGGCACGCCCACCATCTCTGACGGCATGGCCATGGGCACCGAGGGCATGAAGTACTCGCTGGTCTCGCGCGAGGTCATCTCCGACTGCGTGGAAACCTGCGTGCAAGGCCAGTGGATGGACGGCGTGGTCGTCATTGGCGGCTGCGACAAAAACATGCCCGGCGGCCTGATGGGCATGCTGCGCGCCAACGTGCCCGCCATTTATGTGTACGGCGGCACCATCTTGCCGGGCAAATGGAAGGGTGAAGACCTCAACATCGTCTCGGTCTTCGAAGCGGTTGGCCAAAACGCCGCCGGCAACATGAGCGACGACGAGTTGCGCGACATCGAAATGCACGCCATCCCCGGCTCGGGCTCTTGCGGCGGCATGTACACCGCCAACACCATGAGCTCGGCTTTTGAGGCCCTGGGCATCTCGCTGCCCTACTCCTCGACCATGGCCAATGTGCACGAAGAAAAAGTGACGTCTGCCCGCGAATCGGCCCGTGTGTTGGTCGAAGCCATCAAGCAAGACATCAAGCCGCGCGACATCGTCACCCGCAAGGCCATTGAAAACGCAGTGGCCGTGATCATGGCCACAGGCGGCTCGACCAACGCGGTGCTGCACTTTTTGGCCATTGCCCACGCCGCCGAAGTGGAGTGGAGCATTGACGACTTTGAGCGCATCCGCCAGCGCACCCCCGTGCTGTGCGACCTCAAGCCCAGCGGCCGCGCGCTCGCCGTGGACCTGCATGTGGCCGGCGGCATTCCCCAGGTCATGAAGATTTTGCTCAACGCGGGCCTGCTGCACGGCGACTGCATCACCATCACCGGCCAAACCATTGCCGAAGTGCTCAAAGACGTGCCCGACGCACCGCCCGAGCAAAGCGTGATCCACACCATTGACAACGCCATGTACAAGCAAGGGCATCTGGCCATTCTCAAGGGCAACCTCTCGCCCGAGGGCGCGGTGGCCAAAATCACCGGCCTCAAAAGCCCCGTGATGACCGGCCCGGCCCGCGTGTTTGACGACGAGCAGTCGGCGCTGGAAGCCATCTTGGCGGGCAAGATCAAGGCCGGCGACGTGATGGTGCTGCGCTACCTCGGCCCCAAAGGCGGCCCAGGCATGCCCGAGATGCTGGCGCCCACGGGCGCGCTGATAGGCGCGGGCCTGGGTGAAAGCGTGGGCCTGATCACCGACGGGCGCTTTTCTGGCGGTACCTGGGGCATGGTGGTCGGCCATGTGGCGCCCGAGGCGGCCGTGGGCGGCAACATTGCCTTGATCCGGGAAGGCGACCTCATCACCATAGACGCCCACCAACTGCTGCTTGAAGTGCAGCTGAGCGAGGCCGAGCTGGCCGAGCGCAAAAAAGCCTGGACGCCCCCCGCCCCGCGCTACACCCGCGGCGTGCAGGCCAAGTTCGCCTTCAACGCTTCGAGCGCCAGCAAGGGCGCGGTGCTGGACAACTACTGAGCTCAGTCTGGCAGGCGCCTGGGGATGACAGCCTGATGTCATCCTCGCGCTGAATCAGCGCGTTAAACCCATGCGTTACCCACCGCTGCCAGCCCACCCCTCACCACAAGGCACACCATGAAAACTTCGCTGCTGCTCACCCTGGGCCTGATGGCCGGCACCTTGGCCGCCCCGGCCCTGGCCAACCAACAACTGGCCAGCGCCAAAAACTGCATGGCCTGCCATGCAGCGGCCGCCAAGCTGGTCGGCCCGTCCTACAAAGACGTGGCCGCCAAGTACGCAGGCCAAAAAGACGCGGCCGACAAGCTGGCCACCAAGATCATCAAGGGCGGCTCAGGCGCCTGGGGCGTGGTCCCCATGCCGGCCAACCCCCAGGTCAGCGAGGCCGAGGCCAAGCAACTGGTGGCTTGGGTCTTGACGCAAAAATAAGAAGCTAAAAAGCAATAAAAAAGCCCGCTCATGCGGGCTTTTTTGCGTGCACCGCACGGCTAAAGGCTGTGCCTGAGCCCGCTCAGTTGTTCTGCGCCAGCTGCTCCAAGATGGCCGGGTTCTCCAGCGTGGAGGTGTCTTGCGTGATGGCCTCGCCCTTGGCAATGCCGCGCAAGAGGCGGCGCATGATCTTGCCTGAGCGGGTTTTGGGCAGGTTGTCGCCAAAGCGAATGTCCTTGGGCTTGGCGATCGGACCGATCTCTTTGCCCACCCAGTCGCGCAGCACCTTGGCAATGGCCTTGGCCTCCTCGCCGGTGGGGCGCGAGCGCTTGAGCACCACAAAGGCCACGATGGCCTCGCCGGTCAGGTCGTCCGGGCGGCCGACCACGGCGGCTTCGGCCACCAGGTCGCTCTTAGCGACCAAGGCCGATTCGATTTCCATGGTGCCCATGCGGTGGCCAGAGACGTTGAGCACATCGTCAATGCGGCCTGTGATGCGGAAGTAGCCCCTGTCAAGGCTGCGCACGGCGCCGTCGCCGGCCAGGTAGTAGCCCTTGAGCTCATCTGGAAAATAGCTCTTTTTAAAGCGCTCAGGGTCGCCCCAAATGGTGCGGATCATGGACGGCCAAGGCTTTTTGACCACCAAAATACCGCCCGAGCCGTGCGGTATGTCGTTGCCCTGCTCGTCGACGATGGCCGCTGCAATGCCCGGCAAGGGCAGCGTGCACGAACCTGGCACCAGCGGGGTGGCGCCCGGCAGCGGGGTGATCATGTGGCCACCGGTTTCGGTTTGCCAGAAGGTGTCCACAATCGGGCAGCGCTCGCCGCCCACGTTCTTGTGGTACCACATCCAGGCCTCGGGGTTGATGGGCTCGCCCACCGATCCCAAGATGCGCAGCGAGGACAGGTCCGAGTTGTTCGGGTGCACCTTGGCATCGCCATCGGCGGCCTTGATGAGCGAGCGTATGGCCGTGGGTGCGGTGTAGAACACCGTGACCTTGTGGCGCTCAATCGTTTGCCAAAAGCGGCCCGCGTCCGGGTAGGTGGGCACGCCTTCAAACACCACTTGTGTGGCACCGGCCACCAGCGGGCCGTAGGTCACGTAGGTGTGGCCGGTGATCCAGCCGATGTCGGCCGTGCACCAAAACACATCGGCGGGCTGGATGTCAAAGGTCCAGTCCATGGTCATCTTGGCCCACAGCAGGTAGCCGCCGGTGGCGTGCACCACGCCCTTGGGCTTGCCGGTGGAGCCTGAGGTGTAGAGCACAAACAGGGGGTGCTCGGCGCCCACAAATTCGGGCTCGCACACGGTGGGTTGAGCCTGGGCGACCTCGTGCATCCAGCAGTCGCGGCCGGCCACCATGTTGCAAGCCGTGGCCGTGCGCTGGTAGACCACCACGTTTTGAATGGTGTCGCAGCCGCCCAAGGCCAGGGCTTCGTCCACGATGGCTTTCAGAGGCAGCTCTTTGCC
This sequence comes from Polaromonas sp. YR568, assembly GCA_945878995.1. Lineage (GTDB taxonomy): Bacteria > Pseudomonadota > Gammaproteobacteria > Burkholderiales > Burkholderiaceae_C > Polaromonas. The sequence goes on from CAMCUN010000118.1 coordinate 3,853, forward strand.
GCCACGCATTTGGTAGTTGGCCGTGATCACGGCGACGGCGCCGGCGTCTTGAATGCGCTCTTGCAAGCTCTTGGCAGAAAAGCCGCCAAACACCACCGAGTGGGTGGCGCCAATGCGGGCGCAGGCCTGCATGGCGACCACGCCTTCGACTGTCATGGGCATGTAGACGACCACGCGGTCGCCTTTTTTCACACCCATGGCGCGCAAGGCATTGGCAAACTGGCACACCTTGGCGTGCAACTGGCCAAAGGTGACGGTGGTGACCTGGCCGTCGTCGGCCTCAAAAATAATGGCAGCGCGGTGTTCGGTGGGCGTGCCCAGGTGGCGGTCCAGGCAGTTGTAGGAGGCGTTGAGCTCGCCGTCGGCAAACCACTTGTAAAAAGGCTTGTTGGACTCATCGAGCACCTGGGTGAAGGGCTTTTTCCAGATGAGGTTGTCGCGGGCGCGCTGGCCCCAAAACCCTTCTAAATCGGTGTCCGCTTCCTGGCACAAGGCCTCGTAGGCGGCCATGCCAGAGACTCGGGCAGCCTGAGAAGCTGCCGCAGAAGGTGGGAAAACCCGGTTTTCAACCAAGGTTGATTCAATGGCTGACGATGCAACGCTCATGGGCCTTGTCTCCTTCAAATTGGTATGTAATCAAAAAGCGAACTGTCAGCGCAGGCACTTACAAGCCACTGACTAGGCATGATCTTAATGATCTTACCCAGCCCCTTCTGGCTTGGCAGCAGCCAAGCCCCAAACAAGGCAAAGGCGGCCGCAGGGTGATCCACATTTCGTCGCAAGGGCATGGTCCCCAACCCTACAATTGATTCTTTTTCTCAATTGGTCACTGCAACGCCACCGTCCGCGATGCAGGGCCTAGCCCACACCCCATGTCTGACCAACCCCGCCGCCCTTCCAAGGGCATGCGCCCGATTCCCAACTTCATCTTCGCCAGCCGCTGGCTGCAGTTGCCGCTCTACATCGGCTTGATCGCGGCTCAAGGGGTGTATGTCTACCACTTTTTGGTGGAGCTGACGCACTTGATCGAGGCGGTGTTCGGCAGCCAAACCGCGCTGCAGGCCCTGGTCTCCAGCATTGGCTACAAGTCCGATGTGGCGCTGACCTCGCTCAATGAAACCGTGATCATGCTGGTGGTGCTGGCGCTTATTGACGTGGTCATGATCTCCAACCTGCTCATCATGGTCATCGTGGGCGGCTACGAGACCTTTGTCAGCCGCATGGAGCTTGAAAACCACCCCGACCAGCCCGAGTGGCTCAGCCACGTGAACGCCTCGGTGCTCAAGGTCAAGCTGGCCACCGCCATCATTGGCATCAGCTCGATTCACCTGCTCAAAACCTTTATCAACGCCGCCAACTACGACACCAAGGTGTTGATGTGGCAAACCATCATTCACACGGTGTTCCTGCTCAGTGCGCTGGCCATTGCTTTCACCGACAAGCTGATGCACCGCGACGCGCACTGAGCTTTTCAGCCCGCAAGGGTCATGCGCGTGGGATTGACCCATTCGTCAAACTGCTGAGCGCTGACGGCACCCGAGGCGAGAGCTGCCTCACGCAAGCTCAGCCCGTGCTGGTGCGCCGCCTTGGCAATGTGCGCAGCCCGGTCGTAGCCTATGTGCGGCGCCAAGGCCGTGACCTGCATGAGTGAGCGGTCCAAGAACTCGGCCAGCCGCTCTGGGCGCGGCTGCAAGCCCTGTATGCAATGCACATCAAAGCTGCGCATGGCGCCCGCCAGCAGCCTCACGCTTTGCAAAAAGTTGTGCGCCATCATGGGCCTGAACACATTGAGCTCAAAGTTCCCGCTGGCGCCGCCAAAGTTAATGGCCACGTCATTGCCGAACACCTGACAGCACACCATGGTGAGCGCCTCGCATTGCGTGGGGTTGACCTTGCCCGGCATGATGGACGAGCCCGGTTCGTTCTCAGGCAGCGCCAACTCGCCCAGGCCGCAGCGCGGGCCGCTGGCCAGCCAGCGAATGTCGTTGGCAATTTTCATCAGGCTGGCGGCCAGGCCCTTGAGCGCGCCATGCGCCTGCACCAAAGCGTCTGAGGCGGCCAGCGCCTCGAACTTGTTGGGCGCCGTCACCCACGGCAGGCCGGTCAGCCTCGCCAACTCGGCCGCCGCCAACTCGCCAAAGCCCTCGGGGGCATTCAAGCCCGTGCCCACGGCTGTGCCACCCACGGCCAGTTCCAGCAGGTGCGGCAGGCTGGCCTTGATGGCGCGCCCGCCATGACCAAGTTGGGCCGCGTAGCCCGAGAACTCCTGGCCCAAGGTGAGGGGCGTGGCGTCTTGCAAGTGCGTGCGCCCCACCTTGACCAGCGCGGAATAGGCCACAGCCTTGCCGTGTAAGCACGCTTGCAAGGCTGTCAAGGCTGGCAGGAACTGGTGGCTTAGCCCGTGCAGGGCAGCCAGATTCATGGCCGAAGGGAACACGTCGTTGGACGACTGGCTCCGATTGACCTCGGCGTTGGCGTGCACCCATCGGCCCTGCTCGGTGGAGATATCAAAAAACTAAAGCGGGCGCTGGGTTTGCGCCCCCCACAGGAGGACTGAGGGCACCACAACTTCACCCATGCTGTCGCGCTACAAGCGCTCAGCGCCTGGCTCGGCTGAAACATTTATGCATGTCTTTCGGGAAAAACTGTCCGAGACAGTGGCTTTGACACTGGCCACAAATGCAACAAAGTCAAAGCATTGCATGGCCTGACATGGCGCCTGACTAGAGCAATGAACGAATTGCCAAGCCATGAAACGTCATATATTTCCAATTTTCGAATTTTTTGTCGATTTATGGAAATTACCAATGACCTGCCATTCCGTTTGTGGCAATCTCTGCGAATGGACTCTGCAGCCAGCACACCTTGCGCTGCGCGCCTTTAAATACCCCAAGCCCAAGGAGACCCCCCGTGCTGCGCCCCTTTTTCATGACTGTCGCTTTGACTGTGCTGGCCGCCACGGCTGGCGCGCAATCCTTTCCCTCCCAAGCGATTCGCTTGGTGATCCCTTACGCCCCCGGGGGAGGCAGCGACATCTTGGCGCGTCCCGTGGGCGCCGACATGGCCCTGAGGCTCAAGCAGCCGGTGGTCATTGACAACAAGGGCGGCGCTGGCGGCAACATTGGCACGCAACTGGTGGCCCGCGCGGCCCCCGACGGCTACAACCTGCTGGTGGCCAACAACTCGCAGGCGGTCAACCCCTTCATTTATAAAAACGCGGGCTACGACCTGGCCAACGACTTTGCACCCGTCACCCTGCTGGGCACCTCCCCGGTGATCGTGGTGGTGCACAAATCATTGCCCGCCAACACCCTGAGCGAGTTTGTGGCCCTTGCCAAAAAAACGCCGGCCAAACTCAACTTTGGCAGCCCTGGGGTGGGCACTCCAGGCCATCTGGCCACACTGCTGTTCAACAAACAAGCGGGCATAGAGCTGGTCCACATTGCCTACAAAGGCTCGGGGCCCACCACCATGGCGCTGCTGCAAAAAGAGGTCGATGTGTTCTTTGGCACCCCCGCGGCGGTGGAGCCCTACATTCGGTCTGGCGACTTCAAGCCCTTGGCCGTGACCTCCAAGGCGCGGTTTGCAGCTTTTCCCACCGTGCCCACCATCGCGCAGTCCGGCCTGCCAGGCATGAGCGACTTCAACATTGAAATTTGGTGGGGCCTGCTGGCGCCCAGCAAGACCGAGCCGGCCGTTTTAGACAAGCTGCACGAGGCCGCCACCGCAGCGGTGCGCGACCCGGCCTTGAGTGCGCGCTGGCTGGCCCAGGGCATGGTGCCCACCACCACCACGCGGGCAGAGTTCCAAGCCTTGATCAAGGCCGAACTGGCCAAATGGGAGCGCGTGGTCAAAGACAACAACATCACGGTGGAATAACGCCCCCTTCAAGCCCAAGCATGCCCCTTGCGCCTGAAATTGCAGCGCTGCTGCCGGGTATCCACGCCCAAGTGCCCATGCACCAGCGCCCGCTGGCCAGCCTGCGGCAAGTGCGCGACCGCATAGACCCCGCCAGCGAGCAAGCCGTGGGCGAGGTGCGTGATCTGCAGGTGCCCACCCGCACTGCCTCCGTGCGGGCACGCCTGTATGCCCCCGAGCAAGCACCAGCGGTGTTGCCGCTGTTGATCATGGTGCATGGGGGCGGCTTCGTCTTTGGCGACCTGCAAGGCTATTACGACCACATCTGCCGCGTGCTGTGTGCCCAGGTGCACTGCCGGGTGCTGTCGGTCAACTACCGGCTCGCGCCCGAGCACAAGTTTCCAGCTGCGGCGGACGATGTGTTTGACGCGCTCACCTGGGCCCACGCTCAGTCGGCTGCGCTGGGTGCTGATCCCCAGCGCATTGCCCTTGGCGGCGGCAGCGCCGGGGCCAACTTGGCCACCTCCACCGCCCTGCGCCTGCGCGACACAGGCGGGCCGGCGCTGGCCGGGCAGCTGTTGCTCTACCCCATCGTCGATTGGCACACGCCGGCTTCTGGCTCTATGAGCGAATTTGCCGAAGGCCACTACCTCACGGGCGCCGACGTGCATTGGTTTTGGCAGCAGTACCTGGCCACCGAGGACGACCGCCACCACCCTTTCGCCGTGCCGCTGGCCGCCTTAGACCTGTCGCAATTGCCACCGGCCTTGGTCATCACCGCCGAGTTCGACCCCCTGCGCGATGGCGGCGAGCTCTATGCCCAGCGCATGGACGCCGCAGGCGTGGCGGTGCGTCTGAGCCGCTATGCAGGCATGGTCCACGGTTTTTTGGCCTTTCCCACACCCAGGGCCGAGGAGGCGCTGCAAGAGGCGGCGCTGTGGCTCCGCGGGCTTTTTGCGGGGCCTCAGGGCACTGCCTAAAAACGAGCGAAATTCAAGCGCCTGAGAACGCCTGAGCAAGCGGGGCCTGGGCAGGCCCCGCCAGGCGGGCCTTCAGCGGCTTTCGCGCACCACGTTCTCCAAGCGGCCAATGCGGTCTATCTCGCAGACCACTTGGTCACCGTCTTGCAAGTAGCCCTTGGCCGGCACCATGCCGTCTGTGCCGCTCCAGCGCCCGCCCAGCTCGGCGTCGGTGGACCAGGCGGTGCCGCTGGGCGTGCCGGTGATGATGACCATGCCAGGCCGCAGCGTGACGTTGACCGAGAAAAAATGCACCAACTCGGCCACGGTCCAGATCATTTGCGAGGTGCTGCTGATCTGGCGCAACTCGCCGTTGACCCAGGAGCGCACCACCACGTTTTGCGGGTCGCCCAGCTCGTCGGCGGTGGTGATGCACGGGCCCAGCGGCGCGCTGGTGTCAAAAAACTTGCCCCGGCCCAGCTCGTACCAGTAGCTGCCGTCGGGGCGGCGGCGCACTTGGCGGTCGCGGGCGGTCACGTCGTTGACGATGGTGTAGCCAAACACATGCTCGAGCGCGCGCTCTTTGGGAATGTGGCGGCCTGGCTTGCCTATCACGATGGCCAACTCCACCTCGCCGTCTAGCTTGTGGGTCAGCACCCGGTCCAGCTCAATGGCCGCGCCCGGGCCCACCACGCAGTCACCGGTCTTGATGAAGAACTCTGGCTCTTTGCCGCTGGTGTCGGCGTTGGCTTTTTCGGCGTTGTG
>CAMCUN010000119.1 GCA_945878995.1 Polaromonas sp. YR568
AGCAAGAGGCGCATGGCTGGCTCGCGTTCTAAGCGTATGGTTTCCAGTGGCAGGTCTTCGGTTTCGCCGCGGCGGGGGTCGGTGTTGAGCTGGCTGTCGATCAGCTCAGCCACGGTGTGGCTGCCGTTGCCAGTGATCCACAGGCTTTCACCCCGGGCAGCGGCCACCAGCTTGCCGCCCACCACCAGCAGGCGGTGCTCGTCGCCCCGGATGTAGCGCTCCACAATCACTTCGCTGCCTTCGGCATCGGCAATGCCAAAGGCTTGCTCGATGTCGGCTTGGCGCTCTAACTCCAGCGACACCCCACGGCCGTGGTTGGCATCGGTGGGCTTGACCACCACCGGCAGCCCAAGCTCTTGCGCCACCTCCCAGGCCTCGGCCGGGGAGTGCACCACCTGACCTGCAGGCACCGGCACGCCACAGGCGGCCAGCAGCTCTTTGGTAAGGTTTTTGTCGCCGGCAATGGCCTGGCCAATAGCGCTGGTGCGGTCGGTTTCGGCCGTCCAGATGCGCCTTTGGCGGGCACCATAGCCCAGCTGCACCAAGTTGCCGCTGGTCAGGCGGATGTGCGGAATGCGCCTGTCGGTGGCGGCCTCCACAATGGCGGCCGTGCTGGGGCCCAAGTAGCAGTCATCGACTTTTTGGCGCACGGCTTGGATGGCAGGCGCCACCTCAAAAGGCAAGTTGTTGATGACGGCCATCAGCAGGGCATGGCCTTGGGCCAGGGCCACGCGGGCGACCTGCTCGTCACGGGCTCTGAACACCATGCGGTAAACGCCGTGCTGCGAGGTGCTGCGGGTTTGGCCAAAACCCGTGGGCATGCAGGCCAGGTTGAGCAGTTCAATGACCACATGTTCGAGCACATGGCCGGCCCAGGTGCCTTCACGCAGGCGTTCTACAAAGCCGCCGCGCTCTCCCACGCCGCAGTGGTGTTCCATCAAGTTGGGCAGCAGGGCCAGCAAGCGGTCGGTGAAGCCGGGCAAGAGGTTGGAGGGGTAATCTTCAAGTTCGCCCAGGTCCAGCCAAACCTCCAAAGCCGGGCGGTAAGTCCAGATGTTCGGGCCACGCAGGTAATTGATACGCAGCAGCTCGATATTCTTTTTTGGCGTCATAGTCAAAGGAGCGGGGCGGCGGCGGGCCGGGGTGCGGGGCTTGGCGATGGTGGTGGTCATGATGCTGCTAATCTTTTTAAAAATAAATTCCAACCAAACAAACCTGCTACATGCGCGAGAATCGGCGCCCCGGCCGACTTGGTCGGTATTGATTGTTCATGTCACATCCAAAAGTATTCATTAGGACCCCGGGCGATCAGCGTCTGTCGTCCCTTTTTTCCTGCATCCCTGAGGGTGAGAACGCGCTGGCCTCGTTAACGGTTGACCTTGATAAACAATTCAAGGTGGCCGCTTCCGGGGGCTTGGTGCTGACCGAGCAACGCCTTCTGGCCATGGACGCCCAAGGCCATGTGCAGGAATGGCTGCTCGCGCCTGAGCTTGTGCTGCGCCACCACGACCATGTGGGCGTGGGCTGCCTGGAGTTGTGGAACGACCACAGCCGACTGGCGCAGTGGCGTTTGACCCTGGTGCCAGGCGCGCCCTCCCGTGCTTTTGTCATGGCTTTTGAGGACATGCAGGCCCGCCTGTCCGGCCGCTGGCAGCCCAGCGGCGACGACACCGCTTGCTGCCCCCGCTGCGGCGCGGCACTCCCCCCCGATGGGCTGGACGACGAGGACTGCCAAGCCTGCCAAAGCCGCGAGACGGTGAACCCATCGAGCTGGGTGCTGCTGCGCCTGTGGCGTTTTGCCCGGCCTTACCGCTTGCCATTGCTCTCAGGATTTGTGCTGACGCTGGCATCGACGGCCGCCACCCTGGTGCCGCCTTACCTGACCATCCCGTTGATGGACGAGGTGTTGATCCCTTTCCAAAATGGCAAAGACATCGACGCCGGCTTGGTGATGTGGCTGATGGCAGGTTTGTTGGGCTCGGCCTTGCTGGCCTGGGGCCTGAGTTGGGCCCGCACCTACCTGTTGTCACTGGTCAGCGAACGCATGGGCGCAGACCTGCGCAACACCACTTACGAGCACTTGCTCAGGCTCTCACTTGACTACTTTGGTGCTAAAAGAACGGGTGATTTGATGGCCCGCATCGGCTCGGAAACCGATCGAATCAACGTGTTTTTGTCGCTGCACGCCCTGGATTTCGCCACCGACGTGCTGATGATTGTGATGACTGCTGTGATTTTGTTCAGCATCAACCCCTGGCTGGCCCTGGTCACGCTGGTGCCGCTGCCCTTTATTGGCTGGCTGATCCACATCGTGCGCGAGCGCCTGCGCACCGGATTTGAAAAAATCGACAGAGTGTGGTCGGAGGTGACCAACGTGCTGGCCGACACCATTCCCGGCATTCGCGTGGTCAAGGCCTTTGCGCAAGAGTCCAGGGAGGCCCAGCGCTTCAAGGCGGTCAATGACCACAACCTGCAGGTCAATGACAAGCTCAACCGCACCTGGAGCTTGTTCACACCCACGGTGACGCTGCTCACCGAAATAGGGCTGCTGGTGGTCTGGGCCTTTGGCATTTGGCAGGTCAGCCGCAACGAGATCACGGTGGGCGTGCTGACCGCCTTCATTGCCTACATTGGGCGCTTTTACACCCGGCTGGACTCCATGAGCCGCATTGTGTCCCTCACCCAAAAAGCGGCGGCCGGTGCCAAGCGCATTTTTGACATCTTGGACCATGTCTCCAACGTGCCCGACCCGGTTCAGCCCGTGCCGCTGACCCAGGTGCGCGGCCACATCGAACTCAAGGACCTCGGTTTTCGCTACGGCAGCCGCAGCGTCATCCGCGAGCTGGACCTGGACATCCGGCCTGGCGAGATGATTGGCCTGGTGGGCCACAGCGGCAGCGGCAAAAGCACCTTGGTCAACCTCATTTGCCGTTTTTACGACGCCACCGGCGGCTCCATCCGGCTGGACGGCGTGGACATTCGCCGTTTTGCCGTGGCCGATTACCGCCAGCAAATTGGCCTGGTGTTGCAAGAGCCTTTTTTGTTTTTTGGCACGATTGCCGAGAACATCGCTTACGGCCGGCCCGAGGCCACGCGCGCGCAAATTGTGGCGGCCGCGCGGGCGGCCCATGCGCACGACTTTATTTTGCGCTTGCCCCACGGCTACGACTCGCTGGTGGGCGAGCGCGGCCAGGGCTTGTCGGGCGGCGAGCGCCAGCGCGTCAGCATTGCGCGCGCGCTGCTGATTGACCCGCGCATCCTCATCATGGACGAGGCCACGTCGGCGGTGGACACCGAAACCGAAGGCGTGATTCAAAAAGCACTGGACAACCTGGTGCAAGGCCGCACCACCATTGCCATTGCGCACCGGCTGTCTACGCTGCGCAAGGCCGACCGTTTGGTGGTGATGGACAGGGGCCAGATTGTCGAGGTGGGGCCGCACGACGAGCTGATTGAAAAGCAAGGCGCTTACTGGCGCCTCTACGAGGCGCAGGCGCGCCAGGTGGACACCGAGCCCCAAATTCTCCGCTTGCCCGAGTTTCCTTCGGCCCAGGCCGCCAGCAAGTAAGCTCAAAGAATTTTATGGACCCCATGGATTTCCAATTGCACCGCGACCCCTTTGGCCGCCTGGTGCTGACCGACGCCCAAGGCGCCCGGCATGTGGGCGTGACACCGGTGCGCGCCTTTCCCTTGGCCGCGCCCGACGAGGGCCTGTCGCTGGTGGGCCCTGACGGCCATGAGCTGGTCTGGCTCGATCACTTGGCGGAGTTGTCTGTGCCAGCGCGCAGCTTGGTTGAAGAAGACCTGGCCGCGCGCGACTTTGCGCCCACTATTGAGCGCATTGTGGCGGTGTCCAGCTTTTCTACGCCCTGCACCTGGCAGGTGCTCACCGACCGGGGCGCCATGAGTTTTGTGCTTAAAAGCGAGGACGACATTCGCCGGCTGGCCGGCAGCGCCTTGCTGATTGCCAGCGGCGAGGGTCTGCAACTGCGCGTGGCCGACCACAAGAGACTGGACAGTCCCTCACGCAAGCTGCTGGAGCGTTTTTTGTAACGGAGCGATTGACGATGTACCTTCCGCCGCAGTTCAACAAGCCCGAGCACGCTCATGCGCTCATGCAGGCCCATCCTTTGGCGCAACTTATATCCGTGGACGAGGCGGGCCTTCCATTTGTCACGCCCTTGCCCTTGAAGCTTGAATTGCGCGACCATCAGCCCTGGCTGCTGGGCCATCTGGCCAGGGCCAACCCACACGCCAAGCTGCTGACCACCAAGCCTCAAGCGCTGGTCACCTTCATGGGACCGCAGGCCTACATGCCGGCCAGCGTCTACCCCGACCTCAAGCGCGTGCCCACCTGGAACTACCTCACCGTGCACGCCCGGGTGCGCGTGCACATGCTTGATGGCGACGAGGCCAAAGACAATTTGCTCAAGCCTTTGATTGCCGAGCATGACCCGCCTTACGCCGCGCAGTGGCGCGGCCTGCCCGAGGACTACACCCACCAAATGCTCTCTGGCATTGTGGCGTTTGAGCTGGAGGTCACCGAGCTCAAATGCAAGATCAAGCTCAACCAACACCGGCCCGAATCCCACGCCAAGATGCACGCGGCCTACGCCCAGGGCACAGACGCCGAGCAGCAATTGGCCCGGTGGATGCAGCGCTTGGGGCTGGTGTGACAGCTCAGGTGGGCACCGACCTGGGCTTCATGCAGCAGGCCCTGGACTTGGCATGCCTGGCCGCACAAGCGGGCGAAGTGCCCGTGGGCGCGGTGGTGGTGCACCAGGGTCAGGTCATAGGCCGGGGCCACAACCAAACCCTGGCCCAGCACGACATCACGGCCCACGCCGAAATTGTGGCCTTGCGCCAGGCCGCGGTTTTTTTGGGCAACCACAGGCTGGACGACTGCGAGCTGTTTGTCACCCTGGAGCCTTGCCTCATGTGCAGCGGCGCCGTGATGGGCGCGCGCCTGCGGCGCTTGGTGTGGGGCGCGGCCGAACCCAAAAGCGGCGCCGCCGGCTCGGTGCTCAATGTGTTTGCCGACGACCGACTCAACCACCACACGGCCGCGAGCGGCGGCGTGATGGCCGACGAATGCGGCGCGGCGCTGCAGCAGTTCTTTCAAGCCCGGCGCCAAGCCCAGGCCTCAGAACGCAGCGCACACTACCTGCGCGAAGACGCCTTGCGCCTGCCATCGGCCCTCAGCCCCCGCTGGCCAGATGGCGTGCAATCTCTTTGGCTGAACACGCTGCCCGCCCTGGACGGCCACCGCCTGCATGTGCTGGCTGCAGGGCAGGGCGCAGACACCGCTGTCATGGCCTTGCACAGCCCCGGCCAATGGAGTGCGGCTTACGCGGATGCCGCCCGCCAGTGCGCAAACCAGGGCCTGGCTTTTTATGCCCCCGACTTGATCGGCTTTGGCCTGAGCGACAAGCCCAAAAAACTCGCCTGGCACACGCTGGACCGCCACGCGGCGGTGCTGGCTGAGTGGATGGCGGGCTTGCCGCAGCGCCGGCTGGTGTGGGTGGCGCCGGCCCGCATGTCGGCTTTGGTGGAGCGCGCCAGTCATGCTGCGAGCTTGGCGCATCGCCTGCACGCCAGCTGGTGCATCACCGAGCCTGTCATGGCCCCAGACCTGCTGGATCTGCCCTATCCGGACGCGGGCCACCGCGTGGCTTTGAGGGTGCTGCCAGGCTTGCTCGACAAGGCCACGGACCAAGCGCAAGCCCCCGCCTGGCCTAGCCTTGGCGGTGAGCCCTGGCCGCAGCTGTGCGCGCTGCTCGCCGCCCCCCACTGAGCCTGCACGCCCAGTGCGGTGGGATACTTGCGCCATGGGCAAGCACATCTATATTTACTCTCCCTCCAGCGCTGTGCGCGACAAGGCCAGTTTCAAGCGCGGCCTCAAGCGCCTGAAAGCCCAAGGCCATGAAGTCGAGGTGGACGAGGCGGCCTTGGCCAGCCACCAGCGCTTTGCAGGCGATGACGACACGCGCTTGGCCGCCATTGCGCGCGCGGCCGCCAGCCGGGCCGATGTGGCGCTGATTTCCCGCGGCGGCTATGGCCTGACCCGCCTGTTGCCCGCGCTCAAGCTCAAGGCCGTGCAGCAAGCCGTCGATCGCGGCACGCATTTTGTAGGCCTGAGCGACTTCACCGCGCTGCAGTGCGCCTTGCTGGCCAAAAACGGCACCCGCAGCTGGGCCGGGCCCGCACTGGGTGAAGACTTTGGCAGCGAAGCAGAGCCCGACGAGATCATGCAAGCGTGTTTTGACGACCTGCTCTCTGGCCAAGGCGAGGGCACCGGCTGGCGCTTGCCCGCCGCTGAAGCGGGCGAGTGGGGCGTTCGCGGCACGCTCTGGGGTGGCAATTTGTCATTGCTGGCCTCGCTCACCGGCACCCCTTACCTGCCCGAGGTCAAGGGCGGCATTTTGTTCATTGAAGACGTGGGCGAGCACCCCTACCGCATAGAGCGCATGCTCACCCAGCTCTTGCACGCCGGCGTGCTGGACCGGCAAAAAGCCATTGTGTTTGGGCAGTTCAGCAAGTACAAGCTGGTGCCCCAGCACGACAAAGGCTTCAAACTCGCCAGCGTGGTGGCCTGGCTGCGCACGCGCGTCAAGGCCTGGGTCTTGACCGACCTGCCCTTTGGCCATGTGGCCACCAAGGTGCTGCTGCCCGTGGGCGCCACTTGCGAGTTGGTGGTGCAAGGCCGGGAGGCCTTGCTGCTGTGGGGCCACGACGCTTAAAGCCGGGCGGAGCCGCTCAGGGCAGCCATGATCCTACAAAGTCCTACAAAGGCAAGCCACGTCTTTCCCCTGTAGGAGCTGGCCTGCCAGCGATTCGTGGCGGCGAACGTGCATCACCGCAGGCGAACAATCGCCAGCAGGCGTAGCTCCACAGGGTACAAGCCGCGTGTCTTTGTAGGAGCTGGCCTGCCAGCGATTTGTGCCAAAGAACAGCCCTGGTCTCACGCCACGAATCGCCAGCAGGCTGTCTCCTACGGGGGACAAGCCACGTGTCTTTGTAGGAGCTGGCCTGCCAGCGATTCGTGCCAAAGAACAGCCCTGGTCTCACGCCACGAATCGCCAGCAGGCTGTCTCCTACAGGGGACAAGCCGCGTGTCTTTGTAGGAGCTGGCCTGCCAGCGATTCGTGCCAAAGAACGGGCCTGGCCTCACGCCACAAATCGCCAGCAGGCCTAGTTCCACTGGGGCGACCATCAGGTCGCCCGGGGCCTGTGCGCCCGCAGCCACAAGGCGCTCACCCTTAAGGCGGGCACCGCGTCCACGTTCATGCGCCCCCAGTGGCGCCCTGTGATGAGGGCGGCGATGAGTTCACTGGCTATTTCAGCCTCCTGGGCTGTGTGGCCGTCGGCCAAAATCACCCCTGGCGTGGGGATGTTCAAGGCGCAGCCTCGCTCGGGCTGCAAGCGCATGCCCAATGAAGCCAGCAGCTCGGCGACCTCATTGAGCGTGCAAGCCAGCTTGCTGTGCTTGTAGGTTTCCAGCACAAAGTGCTGGGCGGCACCATCTTGGCTGAGTGCTTGCGCGCAGGCAGTGCCGCCTGCCACCACCAGTGCATCATAAAAAACAGAGGCTGTGCTGCTCAAACACAGGTCCACCGCATGGTGCGTCCCAATTGCCGCTTTTTTTGCCCATGGTTGTATCCACAGACGGCTGCATGCCTTGGTTTTTATGCCACGGCAAGACAAGGTTCATGTCGTCAGCCTGTGCAAAGCCAACACCCGAGAGGTCCACCGCGATGAGCCAACGAAAAAAATTCAGCTGCATTTGCCAGACACTGACAACTTAGGGTGGTGTTCGCAAGACTTCGCGCCTGCCAGACCGGCGCATAAGAAGTTGCCGGGTCTTTTCAGCCAACTGCGCTGCGTCAGTTATTTGACGAGCACCCAACTGCATCTTGACGTCCCACACGCGCGGATAGCGCCGCTTAGTCGGCGTCTGTGGGCTAAGAAATAGAGAAATGGGCGCCTCTTCGCAGCTTTTGACGCTGGCAGGTCAGCAGACCTTACAGACCACAGCCCATACTCAGCGGTCTGCAACAGCCGTCTGCCGTTTGCGCTTGGCCAGGATCCAGGCGGAGTTCAGGCCGGTCAGGATCATGAGGGGCCACAAGAATGTGCAAACCAGGGCCCACAACAGTCGGCCACCCAAGGTGGAACTGCCCGTGGGTGTGTCAGGCTTGCTAGGCCCCTCGCTGAAGATGTGCTGGTAAGAGTAGGTCGAGAGACCAAATACAGCGCCAAACAAGAGGAACAGAACGATGTAGATGTTCAAGGCAATCTCCCTGGTGAGCCTAATCAGGGTCGCCCAGATGGAGGGCGGCCTGATGTCAAGCCAACATCTTAAACCGGTGTCAATTAAAAATTACATTTTGAGTTGTCTGCAACTTTTTGCGCGCAGGGGTTTATTAACTCGCAAAGGACTGGCCTGCCTGACCTGGACCTGTCCATCCGAACGAGCAGGTGCATCTTCATGCCTGCGCCGCGGGCGGGGCAGGTGAGGCAGTGAGGTGCGGGAAGCGACACTGACCGACTTCCACTGGCATGTCCGACATGATGGCCGAGAAGGCCGATGAAGACCTCGCCCTGAACCCCTTGCCCAACTGAGGCGGCAACACCAGGTGGTGTGACCAGCATGCTAGTCCCATGGAAGGCACGCCGTTGCTGACGCAACGCTGACGCCGCTTCAATTCGCGCTTTTCTCCCCAAAATCTTTGCACCGTGCTTCCAAAGATGGGGTTAATTGTTAATAATTGTGTATGTTTGTCGAAAAATACGACAAAAACATTTTCATGAAAAAAAACACCCTTGTATTTCTCAGTGCCTGTGCCTTGCTCTTGACCGCTTGTGGTGGCGGTGAAAGCAATCAAGCTGCTTCTGACAATCCCACCACAGCTGCTGCGGTGCTGCAAGCTCAAACCCTTGCCACCACGACCACTGCCACGGCCTCGACCACGTCTGAGACGTCGACCACCCCTTCTGCCGTGGCCGCCGCAGCGGTGGACCTGACCGACGCGATTTCTATCCTCAAAATGATTG
>CAMCUN010000120.1 GCA_945878995.1 Polaromonas sp. YR568
CGCAAGTTCAAAAGCTACGACAAGCACCACACCCTGGTGGACCGCACGCTGGCCCTGAGCTTTGAAAGAGCCTCCACGCGCACCCGCGTGAGCTTTGAAGCCGGCATGTACCAGCTGGGCGGCTCGGTGGTGCACCTGACCACCGGCGACAGCCAGCTCGGCCGCGCCGAGCCGGTGGAAGACAGTGCGCGCGTCATCAGCCGCATGGTCGACATCGTGATGATCCGCACCTTCGGCCAGGACAAGATCGAGAAGTTCGCCGCACATTCGCGCGTGCCGGTCATCAACGGCCTGACCAACGAATTTCACCCCTGCCAAATTTTGGCGGATATCTTCACCTTCATTGAGCACCGGGGCTCGATGGCTGGCAAGGTGGTGGCCTGGGTGGGCGACGGCAACAACATGGCCAACACCTGGCTGCAAGCGGCCGAGATGCTGGGTTTCACCGTGCATGTGAGCACACCGCGCGGCTACGAGGTGGACCAAGACGTGGCCGGCCTGCGCTCTGGCAACAGCTACAAAATCTTCAGCGACCCCCTGGCCGCCTGCGCCGGCGCCGACCTGGTGACCACCGACGTGTGGACCAGCATGGGCTTTGAGGCCGAGAACGAGGCCCGCAAAAAAGCCTTTGCCGACTGGTGCGTGGACACCGAGATGATGCGCGCGGCCAAGCCCGACGCCCTCTTTATGCACTGCCTGCCCGCCCACCGGGGTGAAGAAGTGGAGGCCGATGTCATAGACGGCCCCCAGTCCGTGGTCTGGGACGAAGCAGAGAACCGCATGCATGTGCAAAAAGCCCTGATGGAGTATTTGCTGCTGGGCAAGCTCTGAGCGCAGAGCACCGATGAGCGATGCACACTGCACCGCCTGCGGCGCCTGCTGCGCGGCCTATCGAGTGGACTTTTCAGTGTTCGAATTGGACTCGCAAGGCGGCATCGTCCCTGACGGGCTGAGCGTCGAAGTCACCGACACCACCTGCCGCCTGCGCGGCACCGACCACACCCCGCCACGCTGCGCCGCACTCGCCGGTCGCATTGGCGAGCGCGTGGCTTGCGCCATTTACGAGTGGCGGCCCAACCCTTGTCGGGAATTGGAGCCGGGGAGCGATGGGTGCGGGCGCGCGCGCTTGAGGCATGGCTTAGGGCTGCTGGGTTGAGCCAAGCGCATCTGCCTGCCATAACAACCCCATAGACAGGCAGCAACGCGCCAGCCGGTATTTGAATTTGTAGGAGCTGGCCTGCCGGCGAATCGTGCCGGGCAACGGGCATCACCTCGCGCCAACATTCGCCGGCAGGCCGGCTCCTACAGGCAGAGCGTCGGCTTGTATTTGTAGGAGCTGGCCTGCCGGCGAATCGTGCCGGGCAACGGGCATCACCTCGCGCCAACATTCGCCAGCAGGCCGGCTCCTACAGGGGGTCCCCGAGTTTTTGTATTTGTAGGAGCTGGCCTGCCGGCGAATCTTGGCGCCACTCCATCCTCAGCGCCCGGAGCGCAAGGTGCGGCTGAGCAGCATCACGGGCAGCAGGCCCACCAGCACCAAGGCCAAGGCGGGCAGGGCCGCTTCGCCCAAGCGCTCGTCGCGGGCGAGTTGGTAGGTGACCACGGCCAGGGTGTCGCTGTTGAAGGGGCGCAGCACCAAGGTGGCGGGGAGTTCCTTCATGACGTCGACAAACACCAGCAAAGCGGCGGCAGCCACCGAGCGCTTGAGCAAAGGCCAGTGCACCCGGCCGAGCAAACCCCAGCCGGCCACGCCCAGCATGCGGGCGCTGTCGTCCAGGCTCGCTGGAATGCGGGCGTAGCCGCTTTCCACCGACTGCAGCGCCACGGAGGAAAAGCGCACCAGGTAAGCCCACACCAGACCCAGCGCAGTGGCGGTGATCAAGCCGCCCACGGCGGTTTGCGGCAGCGCCGCCTGCAGCCAACCCACGGGCAGCAAGAGGCCCACCACCACCACGGCCCCGGGAATGGCGTAGCCCAAGCCCACCAGTCGCACGGCGGCCCGGCCCAGCCCACGGGGCTTGATGCGCAGGCTGAAGGCCAAGGCCAGCGCAATCAAGGTGGCCAGGGTGGCGGTGAGGCTGGCCAGCCAGATGCTGTTGAGCGACCACTGCACAAACGCCGCCCAGGGCAGCTCGCCCCAGCTGGCCAGCAGCGGGCGCAGCATGAACAGCACGGGCAGCGCAAAACCCAACGCAATAGGAATGCCGCAGACCAGCCAGGCGACCCAGACCCGCTGCCCGTGCAGGGGCGTGGGCTGGGCCTCGGTGGCGCTGGCGCTGCCGCCGCGCGAGCCGGCAAAGCGCAAGCGTTGTTGGGCGCGGCGCTCTATGGCCAGCAGCAATGCCACCACCAGCAGCAGCACCGTGGCCAGTTGCGCGGCGGCGGCGCGGTTGTCCATGGCCAGCCAGGCTTTGTAAATGCCCGCCGTGAAGGTTTGAATGCCAAAGTAGCTGGAGACACCAAAGTCGGCCAGGGTTTCCATGAGCGCTAAGCCCACGCCTGCGGCCACGGCTGGGCGGGCCAGCGGCAGCGCCACTTCTCGGATGCGCCGGCTCAGCGGTGCACCCAAGAGGCGGGCGGCCTCCATCAAATGCGCGGCGCGCTCAGCCAAGGCGGCGCGCACCAGCAAATACACATAGGGGTACAAGGACACGGTGAACACCAACACCGCCCCACCCAGGCTGCGCACGTCGGGCAGCAGCCGGCCTTGCAGGCCAAACACTTGCCTGAGGCCGGTTTGCAAGGGGCCAGAAAACTGCAAAAAGTCGGTGTAAGCGTAAGCCACCACGTAGGCGGGCATGGCCAAGGGCAGCAGCAAGGCCCACTCCAGGGTGCGGCGGCCTGGAAAGTCAAACAAGGTGACTGCGCAGGCCGTGGCCGAGCCCAGCAAGGCCACGCCCAGCGCCACGCTCAGGCACAGCACCAAGGTGGTGCCCGCATAGTCGGGCAGCACGGTGGCCGCCATCTCGGCGAGCACCTGCACGCCAGCGGCGTCAAGCTGCCACCAAGACGCGATCACAGCCAACACCGGCAGGCACAAGAGCGCGAGCAAGAGGCTGAGCAAAACGGGGGGCAAAAAACGCAGCATCTATTTTCAAGTCAGGCACCAAGCACCCCACGGGCAGTCAGTGCAAATGAGAATTGTACGCATCTAGACCCGTCTGACCCTAGAATCGTCAATATGTTTTTAGACATCTCCGAGCTTGGCGTGCATTACGCCGGACGTTCGCGCCCGGCCGTCGATGGGGTGAGCCTGAGTCTGGCAGCCGGGCAAATTGGCGTGCTGATCGGCCCCTCAGGCTGCGGCAAAACCACCTTGCTGCGCGCCGTGGCTGGCTTAGAGCGTGTGAACGCGGGCCGCATTCGCCTGGGCGAGCACACGGTGAGCGATGCCAAGCACCACGAGGCGCCTGAGCTCAGGCGCATTGGCATGGTGTTTCAAGACTACGCGCTGTTCCCGCACCTGGACGTGGGCCGCAACGTGGCTTTTGGCCTGGCCGGCTGGCCTGCAGGCAAGCGCCAAGCCCGCGTGGACGAGGTGCTGGCCTTGGTGGGGCTGGAGGCGGCCGCACGCTTGCAGCCGCACCAGCTCTCGGGCGGCCAGCAGCAGCGCGTAGCCCTGGCTCGTGCGCTGGCCCCGCAGCCCCGCCTGCTGCTGCTCGACGAGCCCTTTTCCAATCTTGACGTGGAGCTGCGCGAGCGCTTGGCGCACGAGCTGCGCGCCATCCTCAAGGCCGCAGGCGCCACGGCGCTCTTTGTCACGCACGACCAGCTCGAAGCCTTTGCCATTGGCGATGTCATAGGCGTCATGCACGAGGGCCGGCTGCACCAGTGGGAAGACGCCTACAGCCTTTACCACCGGCCGGCCACGCGATTTGTGGCCGACTTCATTGGCCACGGCGTGTTCACACCGGCCACCCTGCGCGAGGTGGGCGGCCAGGTGGTGGTGGACACCCCCATTGGCATGCTCACCGACGTGGCCGAGTGCCCCCTGCCCTGCGCCTTTGAAGGCGGTCAGTGCGACGTACTGCTGCGGGCCGACGACATCGTGCACGACGACGACGCGCCCGTCAAAGCCGAGATCATGCGCAAGGCCTTCAGAGGCTCGGAATTTTTGTACACCCTGCGCCTGGCCAGCGGCCACCTTCTCATGGCCCATGTGCCCAGCCACCACGACCACCGCGTGGGCGAATGGATAGGCATTCGCGCCCAGGTCGACCATGTGGTGACCTTCAACCGCAGCTGCGAGTTGCAGCAGCGCGAGCTGTGCCAAATGCCCTGCGCCCAAGCCGCCAACGGGGCCTGCGGCAAGGTGGAAGCCAGTTCTTTGGCTGTGCGGGCGGGCTAAAGCCCGACATCAAGACTTGCGATGTCGAGCTGACCCCGGCTGAGGTATTTCGCTCCTCCCCAAAGAAAGAGGCCGCATAGAGCGGCCCCTTCTTCAACTCAATAAAGCTGCGAAAAATTACGCGATGTAGTCAATTGTTTCAGCCGCCACCGGTGTTTGCACCGAGTACGTGCTGTTGGCCACCGAGTCAATGAAAATGAACTGACCACGCGCTTGTGTGGGCGTGAAGGTCATCTTCAAGTAGCCACGGCGCGAGGCGTCCATCCACCGCACATTGCTTTTGGCCGTGGTGTCTTGAAACAAACTTTTGATGTTGGGGATCAGCGAGGGAAAGTAGCTCTCCCATCCTGGCGAGCTGACCGATGAGGTGGCGAACTCTTCGCCCACCTTGGTGCCGCTGAGCAGCGTCAAATTGTTGTGCCAGGCGTTGTGGGTGTCGCCGGCCAAAGCCACGAGTTTTTTCACGTTGCCCGATGCCGCTGACGCCGCCACAAAAGATTGCAGCACCGTTTCGCGTGCGGCAGGGTAGCCATCCCAAGCGTCAAAGTTGTAAGGAACAACGGGATTGGTTGGGCTGAGGTAGGTGGCATCGTTGTTGCGCAAGGCTGTCTTGTAGGCCTCGACTTCAGAGACGATGCCGCCCACCGTGCTGGCGTCGGGTTTTGCAAAGTAGGCTTGGAATTTGGTTTGCACACTCACGGGCAACCAAGTGGCTGCCATGATGACTTGCTGACCCAGCACTTGCCACTTGGCCGTGGAGGTGGTCATGGCTTTTTGCAGATAGTCCAGCTGCGTCAGTCCCAAAAGTTGACGCTGAGGGTTTTGCCATGCGGCCCCACCGGCGGGCGTGGTCAACACTGCTGTTTGATCGAGCTGCTTTTCACGCCCAATCAAACGCGTGTCCAGCATGTGCAGTGACACCAAGTTGCCAAAATCAAAACTGCGGTAAATGACTTCTTTGTTGGCGCCCGTGCGAATGGGCATCCACTCGTGGTAAGCCTGCAAGGCAGCGGCTTTGCGGGCGGCAAAAGTGCCCTCAGCGCCTTCGGTGTGGTTTTCAGCGCCCGTCATGTAGGTGTCGTTGGTGAATTCATGGTCGTCCCACACCGCAATCATGGGCATGCGGGCGTGCAAGAGCTTGAGGTTCACGTCAGACTTGTAGAGCGCGTGGCGCATGCGGTAGTCGGCCAGCGACAAAATTTCATTGGCGGGCATGACCTTGCGCCCAGCCACGGGGGTGGTGGGGTATTCGCCGTCTTTGTACTCGTAAATGTAGTCACCCAAGTGGATGGCGTACTGGGCATCGCTGTTGCTGGCCTCACCGTAAACGTGAAATTGGCCGTGGGCGTAGCTGGAGCAAGAAAACACAGCCATCTTGACTTCGGCCACCGTGCCGGTCGGCAAAGTGCGGGTGCGGCCGATGGGCGAGGTCCACACACCCGACTTGAATCTGTAGTAGTACTCAGTGGCAGCTGACAAGCCTTTGGCATCTACTTTGGCCGTGTATGAGTTGGCTTCAGTGGCTGTCACCGAACCTTGGCTGACCACGTTGGCAAAGGCCAGATCGGTGGCCACTTCGTACTTCAGTTCAACGGGGTCGCTGCCATTTTGGGGCTTGGCATGGGTCCAGAGAATCACTGCGTTTGACAGCGGATCGCCGCTGGCCACGCCATAGTTGAACTGAACCATGTTCGCTGTGGCGCTGCCACCGCAAGCCGACAGCAAAGGCGCCGTGGCCAAGGTGCCCGACATGGACGCCAAGTAAATAACGAAATTGCGACGGCTGTTGTTGTGCTCGGTCATGGGTGCTCCAAATAAAATTTGAATTTAGTGGGGCGCCATGACAGGACTGTGAATTTTTTAAAACTGCCAAGAACTTTCAGCAAGCCGCGCTAAGACGGTGCACAGGGCCAAGCCCATGCAAAGGTGGTTTGGCATAGAAGAACCGGCAAAAACAATCAAGCACTGACCATCGCAATGACGCGACCCGTCTTTCCAAGCGACAAAGGCTTGCACGCGCACCGACCAGTGCCTGCGCCAACCCTGCCAGCTTGGCTGCGCTCAAGCGCAGTCAAGCTGGAGGGGCACACCCTTTAGACAGGGAACAAGCTGTTGTTGACCAAGGCAAATGCCGTGGTGTCGTTGGTCTGCCAGCTGGCAGGGTTGTCGACGGCGAGCAAGAAAGCGGGCAGGTCGTTGTAGTCAAAGCTGCCGTTGAAGCGCGCGTTGTCCAGACTCAGGCTCACCGAGGTGGCGCCAATGGAGGCCGGCACGTCGCCCGCAGCGGCTCCGCCCACGTTGAGTGAGGCGAGCATCTGGGTCAAGGTCACAGCGCCTGCCGAACCATTGGCCAGCGCAGCAATCTCACCGAGGAAGGCGTAAACCGTCTCGCCTGAATCGCTCAAGCCGCCGACTGAGCCCTGAGTCGTGCCTTTGTCCGCCAACGGTCCGGTACCGCTGGACGTGGCGGGCTGAATCGTCACGATGGTGCCAGCCGCGTAGTTTGTGTCGGCGGTCCAGATGAAGGCTGACTCTCCGGAGGCCGGCATGCCGTTCGCTTCGCTGTAGGGCCGGTCGGTAAAACCAATCTTGGTGCCGGCTGCGACGTTCTTGAGCACAGCGAAGGCAAAGGCATCGACCGTATCGGCGTTGGCGCCCAGGAAGACCAGGTCGCCCACGCCCAGCGCGCTGCTGGGCACGGCCGGGACCGTGTGGCCGCTGTTGATGCTGCCTTGTGAGCCCGTGGCTGGCGCAGCCCAGGCCAGTTGCTCATAGAGCGTGCCGGTGCCGCCGATTTGCAGCGTCAGGCCAACGGCATCCGAGCCCGACTGGCTTACACCTATGTTGGTGCTTGTCAGACCGTTGGCTGGACCATTGGTGGCCGCGAAACTGCCCTCGTAACTGAGGAACTGCACCACTTGATTTGCAGCGTTGACAAGCGCGATACCATCCGGCTCAGGAGAGGTGCTGCCTCCGTTCTGTAGACCCGGGACGAGGAAAGTCAGCTCGCCGAAACCTGAATTATTTTCATTGTCAATGCTGCCGCTAAGGCTGACACCGGTGGTTGCGCCTGCAGTGGGCGCGTAGATGACACCGCCGTTACCGTTGTACAAAACAAGCGACCATCCCGTCAAGTTCGTCCCAGCCGGCCCGAAAATGCTCACCGCTTCTGCGCTGTCGGTTGACACGTTGTCATAGTGGACCTCGCTGACGAACACCGGTGTGCCAGCCGTCACCGTGAATTTCAGCGCGCCCGCGCCCACCAGGCCCGCATAGTCATTGCCTTTGGCGTCTTTAAAGGCGCCGGCTGGCATCTCCACCGCATAACCTTTGCCCAGCGCCAGGGTCTTGACGGGGTCTATGGTGACGCTGCTGCCCGAGACGGTGACCCGGTCGGAAGTGACGTTTATCGTCTCAAGCACCAGGCCGTTGAGCTGGTGACGAATGGTGATGGTGCCGCTGCCCTTGACCACCGTCTCGTTGAAGTTCAACACCACGTTGGCTGTGGGCGACACACCGGTGGCCGAGGCGGCCGGGGTCGAAGAGCTCAGCAAAGGTGCCGTGGTGTCTGGCGCCACCGTGGCATTGACCACCGCCTGCGCAGTCAGCGCCGCAGCGTCGTTGCCCACCACGTCTTGCAGCGCGTTGGCGTCGTTGGCGTTCGTGGGGTCGGCGTAGGCCAGCGTGACGGTCTGGCCCTCCAGCACGGCGCTGGCCAGGGTCAGTGTGGCGGTCTGTCCACGCACCGCCACCTGCGTCACGGCAGGGCCGGCTTGGCCGTTGACCGTGAGCGTGAAGGCATTGGCTGCAGGCAAGGCGCTCGGCTGAAGGTTTTCGGCGTAGCTGAGCGTCAGTTTGTTGCCGTCGATTCGAGCCGACTGGAGCACAGGCGCTGTGGTGTCGGCGGTGCCGCCCGACAGGTTCAGCCCAATCAGCACCGGGTTGTGGTCGCTGGCGCGGTAGGCGTCGGCGGCGTAAAAGCTGGTCTGTTGGTCCACCGACTTGAAGTTGGTGTTGTAGTCGAGCACCACCGGCTCTTCAGCGTTGCTGGTCCACAGCACAGACTTGGTCACCTGAGACTTCATGGAGGCGTTGGCCAGCGCGTGGTCCAGAGAGCCCCACAGCCCGTCAAAGGAATAAGACAGGCCGCCGGAGACTAGGCTGTAACCCGCGCCTTCCAGGAAGCTGATGGGGCTTTCCTTGGCGTAGGCGTTGAGGTCGCCAATCAGCAGCAGGTCGGCATCTGGCGCGCCCGTGGGGTTGGTGGCCAGCCAGGCGCTCAGGTCCTTCACGCCTTCCATGCGCGCCAGGTTGTTGGCGCTCTGGCCGTCGCCGGTGTCGGCATCAATCACGCTGCCCTTGGACTTGAGGTGGTTGACCGCCACGGTGAAGGTCTCACCGTCGGCGAGGCTCTGGAAGGTCTG
>CAMCUN010000121.1 GCA_945878995.1 Polaromonas sp. YR568
GCTTTTTCGTCTCGGCGAATGGGCAAGTCCAGGTAGCGCTTGTCCAGTCTCAGCCTGGCTGTCCGTGTGCCAGCTTGGTGGGCACTTGCAAAGACGATGGGACCGGGAAAAAGCAGAGGGTACACGTCGGCATGCGGTGGCGCGGGGTAGGGGAATTCGGCGCTCTGCAGGCCCAGGCGCGAGTCAATCAACCAGCACGCCACGCCGTGCAGGTTGCGCAGCAGCGAGACGGCGCAGAACTCCGGATCTGCGGCCAGGGGCTCGTGCATGTCCAGCACGATGCTGGCTGAATCGCCCTGGCCCTCAGACTCCATGCGCAGCGCCACGTTGTCGCAAATCAAGCCATGGTGCCTGCACCAGCGTTTGAGTGCCACGCCCAGGGTGGGCGCGCTCAGCGAGGCGCGGATCAACATGCCGTAGCTGCCCCAGGGCAGGGGCCGGCGGCTCCAGCCCAGGGACTCGTCGTTGAGCTCGTGCATGGCATGGGCAGACAGCGCCTCCATTTGCGCCGCCGTGATGCGGCCGTGGGCTTGCTTGGCCATGTCTGGCGTGATTTGTGCAGCCGCCAGCGCCCCGGCAACACTCATTTCCGCCGCTTGGTAGGCGCTCAAAATGGCCCTTGCAAAAGCCATGGGCGTCAAGGCCCGCGGTGGGGTTGATGCAGCAGGCGGGCTCATAGGCCCTGAGTGTGCCTGAGCTTGGCAGCATTTCGGGTTTGTACTGGCAGCAAATGCAACCTCAAGACCAGCCCGCAGGGGCCTTGGCCTCGTATGCTTGAGGCAGCGCTCACCCGGCCCTTGAGCTCAGGCCAAAGCGATTCGCTCCTATTTGAAAGACCCGCCCCATGTCCGTGCTGACCTCCCAACTCAACCCCCGCTCGGCCGACTTTCAGGCCAACGCGGCGCACATGCAGCTGGCCGTGGACGACTTGCAGCTGCAAGTGGCCAAGGCGGCAGCCGGTGGCGGCGAGGCTGCGCGCGCCAAGCATGTGGCCCGCGGCAAATTGCTGCCGCGCGAGCGCGTGCAAATGCTGCTGGACCCGGGCACCCCTTTTTTAGAACTCTCGCCGCTGGCCGCGCACGCCATGTACAAAGGTGAGGCGCCCTGCGCCGGGGTGATTGCGGGCGTGGGCCGTGTCAGCGGCGTGGACTGCCTGATCATTTGCAACGATGCCACCGTCAAGGGCGGCACCTACTACCCCATGACGGTCAAAAAGCACCTTCGCGCCCAAGAGGTGGCCCAGCAAAACAGGCTGCCCTGCATTTACCTGGTGGACTCGGGCGGCGCCAACTTGCCCAACCAAGACGAGGTGTTCCCCGACCGCGACCACTTTGGCCGCATCTTCTACAACCAGGCCAACATGAGCGCGGAGGGCATTGCGCAAATAGCCGTGGTCATGGGCTCGTGCACGGCCGGTGGCGCTTATGTGCCTGCCATGAGCGACGAGACCATCATCGTTAAGAACCAGGGCACCATCTTTTTGGGTGGCCCGCCCTTGGTCAAAGCCGCCATTGGTGAAATTGTCTCGGCCGAAGATTTAGGGGGCGGCGACGTGCACACCCGCCTGTCGGGCGTGGCCGACCACCTGGCCCACAACGACGCCCATGCCATTGCCCTGGCCCGCCAGGCCGTGGCCACGCTCAACCGTGTCAAGCGGCCCGATGTTCAGCTGCGTCCCCCCGCAGCGCCGCTGTACGACGGCCAGGAGCTCTACGGGGTGATTCCCACCGACACGCGCAAACCCTACGACGTGCGCGAGGTCATTGCCCGCATCGTGGACGGCAGCGAGTTCCATGAATTCAAGGCCCGCTTTGGCGCCACGCTGGTGTGCGGCTTTGCGCACATTGAAGGCATGCCCGTGGGCATCATTGCCAACAATGGCGTGCTGTTTTCCGAGTCCGCGCAAAAAGGCGCGCACTTCATTGAGCTGTGCTGCCAACGCAAAACGCCGCTGATTTTTTTGCAGAACATCACCGGCTTCATGGTGGGCCGCAAGTACGAGAGCGAGGGCATTGCCCGCCACGGCGCCAAGATGGTCACGGCCGTGGCCACGGCCAGCGTGCCCAAGTTCACCATCATCATTGGCGGCAGTTACGGCGCAGGCAACTACGGCATGTGTGGCCGGGCTTACTCGCCGCGTTTTTTGTGGATGTGGCCCAACGCCCGCATTTGCGTGATGGGCGGCGAGCAGGCCGCCGGGGTGCTGGCCACCGTCAAGCGCGACGCGGTCGAGGCCAAGGGCGGCACCTTGTCGGCCGAAGAAGAGCAGGCCATCAAGCAGCCCATCTTGGACCAGTTTGGCCACCAGTCCCACCCTTATTACGCCAGCGCCCGCTTGTGGGACGACGGCGTGATTGACCCCGCCGACACCCGCCGCGTGCTGGCCCTGGGCCTGTCCGCTTCACTCAATGCGCCCATTGGCGAGCCCAAATTTGGTGTTTTCAGAATGTGATGTAGAGTGTGTATATTAAATGAGGATGATACACATCATGAGAACCAACATCGATATTGACGACCAGTTATTGGCCAAGGCCATGCAAGCGGGGCCCTACACCACAAAGAAAGAAACAGTGGAGGCAGGCCTCAAGCTGTTGTCCCGCCAAGCAGCTTACCGTGAGGTGCTCAAGTGGCGTGGCAAGCTCAAGTGGGAGGGCGACGACAGCGTCGACTGGACCCAGCCTGCTGCCGAGCCTGCGCAAAGGGTGCAGGAGCCGACCCCATTGCCCCTTGTCAATACCAAGCGCAAACCACATGCTGGTCGTTGACTCCAGCGTCTGGATCGACTTTTTCAACGCCGCTGACCACCCGGCCGTGGACATGCTTGCGTCCCTGCTGGACCAGGGAGAAGTCCGAATTGTGGTGCCAGACCTTGTTTTCTTTGAGGTCCTCCGGGGCTTTAGGCAAGAGCGCAGTTACCGAGAGGCGAAGCTGCTGCTTGAAAGTTTTGACTTGGAAGACGCCAGCAACACCCGGCTTGCCGAACTTGCCGCTCAACACTACCGCAGCCTGCGAGCACTGGGCTTTACCGTGCGCAGCGGCATCGATGTGCTGGTGGCGAGTTTCTGCATTGAACGAGACTATGCGCTGCTCCACCGCGATCGCGATTTTCAAGCCTTCGAAAGCCTGCGCGGCTTGCGCGCCTGGATGCACTGAATGGAGTGCACGCACCCATGGCCATCAAGATGTGTTGGGCTGCGGGCAGCGAAGACCCTCTGCAGCGCACTTTGGACAACTGCAACAAAAGAGGTGCTGGCGCTTGCCAGCTTTATGCGTTGGACGAAGACCTCGTCTGGACCGCCCAATATGAATGGAGACAAAAATGAGCCCAATGACCACCACCATTTACGACACCCCCGAACACGCCTTGCTGCGCGATCAGGTGGCCCGTTTCATTGCCAAGGAGGTCGAGCCCCACGCCCAGGCCTGGGAAGAGCAGGGCATGGTGCCGCGCGAGGTGCTGCAGCGCATGGGGCGCGCGGGCCTCTTGGGCCTGATGTACGAAGGCCAGTACGGCGGCGGTGAGGGCGACGCGCTGAGCAACCTGGTGTTTGCCGAGGCGCTGTCGCAGTCCACCTTTGCCGGCTTCATCATCACCGTGCTGGTGCACACCGACATGGCCAGCCCGCATTTGCACCATGCGGGAACGCCCGAGCAAAAAGCCAAATACATGCCGCGCATCACCGCCGGCGAGTGCATCAGCGCGGTAGGCATCAGCGAGCCGGGCGCGGGCTCTGACGTGGCGGGCATCCGCACCAGTGCCCGCCGCGAGGGCGATGAATGGGTGATTAATGGCACAAAGATGTTCATCACCAACGGCGTGCATGCCGATGTGTACTTTGTGGCGGCCAAAACCGGGCCGGGCAAGCGCGACATGTCTATCCTTATTGTGGACAAGGGCACGCCAGGCTTCACCGTGGGCCGCGCGCTCAAGAAAACCGGCTGGTTGTCCTCAGACACCGCCGAGTTGATTTTTGACAACGTGCGCATTCCCACCAGCAATTTGCTGGGAGAGGAGCACAAGGGCTTTTATTCGGTGATGAAGAACTTTCAGACCGAGCGCATTGCCCTGGGCGCCATGGCCGTGGGCCACTGCCAGCAGGCGCTTAAGCTGACGCTGGAGTATGTGCGCCAGCGCCAGGCCTTTGGCGGCACGCTGTGGGACCAGCAGACCATACGCCAGCGCCTGTCCATGCTGGACGCCAAAACACGCGCGGCCCGCCAGTTCATGTACCACTGCGCTTGGTCGGTGACGCAAGGCCACGACATCGTTCAAGAAGTCTCCATGCTCAAGGCGCTCACGGGCGAGTTGGTCAACGAGGTGGTGCAAACCTGCCAGCAGTTTCACGGCGGCATGGGCTACATCCGCGAGACTGCGGTGGAGCGCCTGTGGCGCGACGCGCGCGTGCTGGCCATAGGCGGCGGCGCCACCGAGGTGATGCTTGAAGAAGTGGCCAAGCGCTATTGACATCGCCTACAAAAAACAACCCCATCAAACACCATGAACACCATAGAACTTCTGCGCCCCAGCCCCCATGTGGCCGAGGTCTGGCTCAACCGCCCCGATGTGCGCAACGCCTTCAACAGCGAGCTCATCGCCGAGCTCACCCACACCTTTTTGCAGCTGTCGACAGCCCCCGACTTGCGCGTGGTGCAGCTGGGCGCACGCGGCAAGGCCTTTTGCGCCGGTGCCGACTTGAACTGGATGCGCGACATGGCCGACTACAGCTGGGCGCAAAACCAGGCCGACGCGCAAAAGCTCGCCGACATGCTCTGGACCCTGGACCAATGCCCGGTGCCCGTGGTCGGCCGCCTGCAAGGCGACTGCTATGCCGGCGGCATGGGGCTGGCGGCCATTTGCGACGTGCTGGTGGTCAGCAGCAGCGTTACCTTTTGCCTGTCCGAAGCCCGCTTGGGCTTGTCACCCGCCACCATCAGCCCCTATGTGCTGCGGGCCTTGGGCGCGCAGGCGGCGCGCCGCTACTTTGTCACGGCCGAGCGCTTCAGCGCAGCGCAGGCCCATGCCCTGGGCATGGTGCATGAGCTGTGCGAGCCCGAGGCGCTGGACGCCAAGGTTGCCGAGCTGGTGGCCACGCTGGTGGCCAATGGGCCGGCGGCGGTGAGAGCCTGCAAACAGCTGGTGCGCGACGTCAGCGGCCAGCCACTGAGCGCCGAGCTGCGCGCAGAAACCGCACGCCGTATTGCCGACATTCGCGCAAGCAGCGAAGGCAAAGAAGGCCTGCAGTCCTTCCTGGGCAAGCGCCCTGCCAACTGGCTGGTCTGACGCCATGCACAGGCCTGACTTGCGGACCCTGTGGCTGGCAACCCTATT
Source organism: Polaromonas sp. YR568 (assembly GCA_945878995.1). Classification (GTDB taxonomy): domain Bacteria; phylum Pseudomonadota; class Gammaproteobacteria; order Burkholderiales; family Burkholderiaceae_C; genus Polaromonas. Next base: position 5,330 of record CAMCUN010000121.1, read on the forward strand.
GGGGCTGCTTGCGCTGGGCCGCGCCTGGTCGCAGGTGGCAGAGCCCGAGGCCCGCGACCTGCGCGAGCGCGTGATGCCCGTGGAGGTGTCGGTGCAAGACCTTTACGGTCGGCGTGAGCAGCGCACCATTCCTGTCACGGTGTACCTGCCACCAGGAGATGGGCCATTCCCCTTGTTGGTGCTCAACCATGGCCGGGCCACATCACCCGAAGCGCGGGCCCAGACCAGCCGCTTTCGCTATGAGCCCCAGGCGCGCTACTTCGTGGGCAAGGGCCTGGCTGTGATGGTGCCCACCCGCGTGGGCTATGGGTCGGCGATGCAAGGTGATTTTGATCCTGAGTACAGCGGCGGCTGTGGCACTCCCCAAGTGGGTGCCATGAGCCAAGCAGCGTCCGACCAGGTGCTCGCGGTGGTGCAAGCTGCGCGCAGCCTTCCCGAGGTGGACACCAGCCGCTGGTGGGTGGCCGGCCAGTCGGTCGGCGGGCTCACGAGCGTGGCCACCGTGATGCGACGGCCAGAGGGTCTGCAAGGCGGTATCAATTTTTCAGGCGGCACGGGTGGCGACCCCAAGGCCAGGCCTGGCCGGCCCTGCGCCGCACCCCAAATTGCCAGCCAGTGGCGCCGTGCCTTGCCCGGGCAGCCGCCCATGGTCTGGCTTTACTGGGACAACGATTTGTATTGGGGCGCGGAGCACCCCCGCCAGTGGCACCGCGCCTTCACCGAAGGGGGTGCCCAGGCCGAGTTTGTCCAGCTCAGTCCCTTTGGGGATGATGGCCATCTTGGCTTTGCGCGCGACATGGACCGCTGGACAGCGGTGGTGGATCGTTTTTTGGGGCGTTGGGGGCTGAACCGCCCCGCGCTGCCGCCCGTCCCTTTGCCCTCAGGCTTTGCGGCTGTGGAGGAGGCTGACAAAGTGCCCATCACTGCGGCTCGGAACAAGCTGTATGCCGCCTTTCTGGCGAGTCCCAAGCCACGGGCCTTTGCCATCGGTACGACCGGCTCGGTGGGGCACGCCAGCGGTGATTGGGCCGTGGGCCGCGCACTGGGTTTTTGCCAGGCACGCTCCGGCCAGCCCTGCCGCCTCTATGCCGTCGACGACCAAGTGGTCTGGCATCCGCCCTGTGCCACTTCCGCGAGCGCGGCCTCCCCATCATCAGCCTGCGCTCCTTAGCGCACAGCCCCTACACAGGAATTCAGCATGTTCAAGAAAATCCTCATTGCCAACCGTGGCGAGATCGCATGTCGAGTCGCCGCCACCGCGCGCCGCCTGGGTCTGCACACCGTGGCCGTGTACTCCGACGCCGACGCCCAGGCCAAGCACGTGGCCGCCTGCGACGAGGCGGTGCACATTGGCGGCTCGGCGCCCAAAGACAGCTACCTGCAATGGCAGCGCATCATTGAAGCGGCTCAGGCCACAGGCGCGCAGGCCATTCACCCGGGCTACGGATTCCTCAGCGAGAACGAGGAATTCGCCCAAGCCTGTGCCGATGCCGGTTTGGTCTTCATCGGCCCGCCCGCCTCGGCGATCGCAGCCATGGGTTTGAAGGCCGAGTCCAAACGCCTGATGGATCGGGCCGGTGTGCCCCTGGTGCCGGGCTACCACGGCGCCAATCAGGACGCGGCCGTGCTGCAGGCCGAGGCCGACCGCATTGGCTACCCCGTGCTGATCAAGGCCAGCGCCGGCGGCGGCGGCAAGGGCATGCGCGCGGTCGAGCAGGCCGCCGACTTTGCCGAGGCCCTGGCCAGCTGCAAGCGCGAAGCCACCAACAGCTTTGGCGACGACGCGGTGCTGATTGAAAAATACGTGCAGCGCCCCCGCCACATTGAAATTCAAGTGTTTGCCGACAGCCATGGAAACTGTGTGTATTTGCACGAGCGCGACTGCTCGGTGCAGCGCCGCCACCAAAAGGTGCTGGAAGAAGCCCCTGCCCCTGGCATGAGCGCGCACTTGCGCCAGCGCATGGGCGAGGCGGCGGTGGCGGCGGCCCAGGCCGTGGGCTATGTGGGCGCGGGCACGGTGGAATTCATCGTCGAGCAGACCGGCTACGACCAACCCGAGTCCATGCGCTTTTTCTTCATGGAAATGAACACCCGGCTGCAGGTCGAGCACCCGGTGACCGAGGCCATCACCGGGCTTGACCTGGTGGAGTGGCAGCTGCGGGTGGCCGCAGGCGAGCCGCTGCCCCTGAGCCAGGCGCTAATCCCGCTGCGCGGCCATGCGATAGAGGCGCGCATCTGCGCCGAAAACCCCGACAAGCAATTCCTGCCCGCCACCGGCACGCTGCACGTCTATGGCAAGCCGGCCTGCACCAGCTTTGAGGTGGGCATGGTGCGCATTGACGACGGAGTGCGCGAAGGCGACGCCATCAGCCCGTTTTACGACTCCATGGTGGCCAAGCTCATCGTGCACGGCGACACGCGCGCGCAGGCCCTGGCCCGGCTGGACCAGGCGCTGTCCGAGCTGCACATCGTGGGCCTGGCCACCAACGTGCAGTTTCTGCGCCATGTGCTGGCCACCGAGTCTTTTGCCCAAGCCAAGCTGGACACGGCGCTGATCCCGCGCGAAGCCGCGCAGCTGTTCGACCAAGACAAGGTGGGCGCGCCCCTGGCCGTGGCCGCCGTGGTGGCGCATGTGCTGCAGGCCGAGCAGGCGTTAGCAGGGGACGATCCTTTCAGTGCGCGTGACGGTTGGCGCTCTCACGGTGTGGGGCAGCGCCGGTTCGAATTGACCTACGGCGAGCAAACGCTGCACGCGCAGCTGAGCTACCAGCGCGATGGCAGCTTGCAACTGGCCTTGGGCGATGCGGCCCCGCAGCCGCTGCACAGGGAGCCACGTGGCGGCGAGCTGGTGCTGCGCTGGGGCGAACACGCAGCCCGCACCCGCCTGTACTGGCAGGACGAGGTCGCGCATGTGTTCACACCGCAAGGCGCCACCCGCATCACCTTGATCGACCCGCTGGCCCATGCGGGCGAGACGGCGCAGGAAGGGGGTCGCCTCACCGCGCCCATGCCGGGCAAGATCATTTCTTTCTTGGTCAAGGCGGGCGACACCGTCAGCAAAGGCCAGGCCCTGGCCGTGATGGAGGCCATGAAGATGGAGCACACCATCGCCGCCCCTGCCGATGGCAAGGTGGGCGAATTAATGTATGTGCCCGGCGACCAGGTGGCCGAAGGCGCAGAACTGCTCAAGATGGAGAGTTAAGCTGATTTCCCTGCTAGCTTTGAGCCAGTCCCCGATTTACTCCCTCCCCCTCTGGGGGAGGGCCGGGGTGGGGGCATCGCGTGGCAGAA
>CAMCUN010000122.1 GCA_945878995.1 Polaromonas sp. YR568
GGCGCTGTGGATGCCGCTGCTGCTGGGGTGGCTGCGCTGAGTCCGGCAGGGCTGCGGTCTGGGCTGTCAAGCCCAACCCAAACCCCGGTCTTTGATTGTTGGATCCTCAAAGTAGAGACGCCTGCGGTGCCCATCCGTTCGGCCCAGCCAGCTTGTGCTGGGAGCTGGCGACAGATTTCTGACTCTCCATCGCTGCACCCCCACCGAATTGGCAGCTGGAGTTTGGGCTTTGACTTGACAGGCAGGCGATGACCCCTAAACTGCACTTGGTATGCAGTAATACTGCACCCAATCCCAGGAACATCCGCCATGCCGCCGACCACCCTTCGAGCGTCTTACACCATTGCCGCCCCCATCCTGCAGCGCTTCAACGCTGTCGTGCCTCACGGCGAGCGCAGTCGCGTCATGGAGGGACTGATGAAGCAAGCCCTGGCCGCACGTGAAGCGGAGTTGGAGAGCATTGCAGAGGCCTACATGACTGATCCGGCGTTTGCCGAGTGCCGTGATGATGAAAACCGTTGGGATGTCACCGTGGGCGATGGCCTGGACAAGCTCTGACCCACTCGCACCATGAATTTCAATCGCGGGGATATTTTTCGGGTCAATCTCTAACCCACCCAAGGCAGTGAACAACAGGGCACAGCCCGGCCGTGCGTGATTTTGTCCATCACGCCGCTCAATGCCAAGCTGCGTCAGGTTGGCATCGTTCCGCTTTCCACATCAGCGCGAGCGCTGCCCCCAGTGGTCATTTCGGTGCCTTCTGCTGGGGCTTCATTGGTCGCCTTATGCCACCAGTTGCGCACGATAGACAAAACGCGCATCGGCAAGCACGTTGGAGAGCTTTCTGCAGCGGACATGACTGCGATTGAGCAAGCCTTGCGCCAGGTGTACGCCCTGTAATTCCTGCTCGGGGTCAACACTCGGGTTCTGGCAAGCGCGCAGGCCGCCGATGCCCGCGACGCTGGTGGCAGGCTGAATTGAACAGGGCTGGCGGCGGCAGTGAATCGCTTTTGCGCCTCAAAGAGGTACACGCCGTGGCGTGGGCCTGCACCACCACGGTGGCGATGAAGTTCTTCACACCCGCGTTCAACGCCGGTGTGGTGCAAGGCACTGAAAAGGAAAACGCGCCGTAACCCAACCCGCCGGCCAGGAAGTTGAGCGTGAAGCTCACCGTCTGATTGACTACCGCTGAATTGCCCAAGGCCAGGGTGCCGAGCTGGTCCACGGCCAAAGTAGCAGGCGCCATGCTCACCGTCAGCTTGGCTTTGGCTGCATTGGCGCTGCAACCCACCGTGGCTGGTGCATTGCGAAGCATTGACGCCCCCCTCGCGCACCTTCACTTGGATGCAATCGAGTTAGACGATGGGGTAGACGGCATCGGACGGGCGCACCTGCTATGCCTTGACCTCCTTGGCCACGGCATCGGTCACCTTGGAGATCAGGCTAGACGAGACTTCGGCACCGTAAATTTTTTGCAGGTGGACCTGGATGTCACCCACACTGCCCGAAAAGTTTGCAGCAAGGTGACACTGCCGCTGAAGGGCTTGAAGATGACCCGCACAGCGCACCATTGACTTGGCTCTTGCCCACCTGCCTCATAGGCAAATGAGCAAGATGGCCATCAGTTGCTCGGGATCGAAGGTGCACCACCACTGCCGCTTGATCGATAGGTCAACCACAGGCCACGCCCCAGGGGATCGCGCCCGGACAGGAACATGCGTGTGATGCTCCCCGTGCTCACGCTGTAGATCTGGTCGCAGCTGGGGGAGGCTGGGGAGTTGACGGGTGCGGGTGGTGCCTGCTTGCACAAGGCATTGGCGGCAAGTACGGATGCTGAACCTTCCAAAATAGCCACGGCTTCGTCGCTCCAGGAGGATGTTCCAGAAGCCGCCCCTGACGTCACCGAAAACTCCACATAGTCGGGTTTTCCGGTGAAGGCCACCGACTGCCCTCCCCATTGGCTGAAGTCGATGCCGAGTTTCTTACGGGACAGCGCTGCCTGGGCTGAGGCCTGCGTGAACAGGGGCAAGCGGCTGGGCGCCTCAAAACTCAACTTTTTACCGTCAGCGTCGGTCCCTTCGATCTTGAATTTACGAAGACCTTGATCGATTTTTTCATTGGCAACGCGGGCTTGTTCGTCTGTGACCGCTTGAAGATTCGAGCAATTGGTCGGGTTGCCATCGTCAAGGACCAGGTAGTTGACCCGACAAGCCGCCTTGGTCCTGAGGCCAAAGCTTTTGATCCATGTCGCACCGCTGTCGTTGCTCACGGAAAGGCTGACCGAGGTCAAACCCGCTTGAATAGGTACGAAAAGATTTACGCCGGACGTCGACAAGGCGATCGTGCCGATGCCCCCACTCACCGCATAGTCCGCCAACAACACAGGTTTGAGATCGAACTGGAACGGTGAGCTGTCGCCATAGAAGCGCCACTTGCCATCGCTGCCCAACTTCAGGGGCATTGGAAAGGTGTCCTTTCCGCCTTGTGTGTCCTGCACAGTCGCGGCACCCTGACAAACTTTGGTGCTCGCGTCACAAGCGCCAATTTTGTAGTCAAGTAACTTTAGGTTAAGGGCGTTCTGGGTCTCGCTGACCCAGAGGTTCTTCTGGAACGCGGTGCGGTTCAGGCCTTCTGCGAGGAAATCGGGGTCGATCACATCCTTCATGGCCTCAGACTGGATGTCAGCCTTGCTGCCGGTCAACCCATTAAAACGCACCAGCAATTGCTTGATGGTGCTCGTATCGAGTTGCACCAAGGCGTCGCTCGGTCTGGGCAGGGGCGTGACGACCGTGTCAGTGGCCTTGAGGGTCAGGGCCTTGCCCGAACTCTTGTCGACCAAGCGGATGTCCGAGCCCGTTGCAGTGGCCAAGGTCTGCACCGTCACCAGGTCAAGCAGTTTGTCCAGGCCAGTGTTGTCCGCCTTGAATGGCGTGGCAAAAAGGTCCACTTTGCTGGCATCATTCCCGAGGGCAGTCAGCACTTCCTTGACCGCCTCGACAAGCTTGGTCTTGACCTGGGCCAGCTTGCCCAGGTCGATTGTCTTGATCGCCGTGGCGCTGTTGAAAGCGTCTTCCGGCGACAGGGTTCCCAAGGCTTGTCCGACTGCGCCGTCGGTCACGGGGGTGACGTTGACCACGCCACTGGCGCCTTTGTCAGGCAGGGTGCTGGCCAGGCTGTAGAGCGTGTACGTCTCGCCGCCCGCCGTGCCAGTGGCCTTGAGCATGGCTGGAGCCACGACACCTGAGATGTCGCTGAACACGAAAGAACCGTTGGCATCTGCGGTGACGCTCAAGGTCTTGCCGTTGGCGTCTTTGAGCGTCACTTCCGCGCCGGCCAAGGGTGCGCCAACCGCAGCCGTACCCGCCAAGGAGGCCACGGGGGAAGCGCCTTCTGCGCCTCCACCTCCACCGCCACCTCCGCAAGCGACCATGTTGGTCAAGACCGCAACGAATACGGGCAAGGCCCATCGATTGAAATTCATCTTCACCTCTTTGAAATAATCTCAAATAATAACTAAAAATCATAAATTTCTTTTTTTTGTGTATTTTTTAACTATTTTTTACACTCATGCATGAGAATTATTCAAATCAATAAACCAACTCGCAAACTTCAACGGAATCCTTCTCAGGGCTGGGTCTTCGCCAAGTCTTTTTCATGGGCCCACACCTCTTCGCGATCCGGGCAAGACAGTGGGGCGGCACCACAGACAATCTGCCCCATGACCTGGACCCCCCTCATCCACACCGAACGCGCAAGCGTGACAGAGTGCGTGCACTTTGGCGCCATCGCCGTTACCGACACCCAAGGCCGCGTGCTGGCCAGCGCCGGCAACGCGCAGTGGCTGACCTTCACGCGGTCCACGCTCAAGCCGTTTCAGGCCCTGCCTTTCTTGCAAGGCGGCGGGGCCGAACACTTTGGGCTGGATGACGCTCAGTTGGCGCTGCTGTGCGCCAGCCACAACGGCGAGGCCGCGCATGTGCGGCAGGTGGAGCGGCTGCTGGCGGCGGCGGGGCAGACTTACAAGCGCTTGCAATGCGGCTGCCATGTGCCCTACTTCAAAGAGCTGGGCGTGGCCGGGCCAGACGGTCCGTACGACGAGCGCCACCACAACTGCAGCGGCAAGCATGCGGGGTTTTTGGCCTGCTGTGTGCAGCACGGCTGGCCGCTGGACACTTACCTGGAGCCCACACACCCACTGCAGCAGGCCATACGGCGCGACGTGGCGCAGGCCTTGGGGGTGGCGATGGACGATTTGGTGATGGGCACAGACGGCTGCAGCGCGCCCAATTACGCCGTGCCACTGGCCAGGCTGGCCCAGGGCTTTGCGCGGCTGGCCTCGGGCGGCCAAGACGCTCAGTTTGGCGCGAGCTTTGGCCCGCTCTCACGCGCTATGCGGGCGCACTCCGAGTTGGGCTCGGGCACGGGGCGCAATGACGCGGCCTTCATGCGCGCGGGCCGGGGCGATTGGGTGTGCAAGGTGGGTGCCGACGGGGTGCAGGCCATTGGCAGCCAAAGCCGGGGGCAGGCGCTGGCCATCAAGGTGGCTGATGGAGCCAAGCCAGCGCTGTTTGCCGCCAGCGTGGAGGCGCTGGACCAGCTGGGCTGGCTGGACGATGCGCAGCGCGAAGAACTCGCGCCTTGGAAGGCGGCTGACATTTTCAGCGTCAAGGGCGTGCAGGTGGGGGCCAGGCGGGCGGTGTTCAGGCTGCAGCCGGGTGAGGCAGGCTGACTTGCACGATTCGCCGGCAGGCCGGCTCCTACAAAGGGTCAGGTTTTTTGTATTTGGAGGAGCTTGCCTGCAAGCGATTCTTGGCATGCGGGAATGCCCGTTGACCGGCGTGATTCGCCGGCAGGCCGGCTCCTACAAGGGGCCAGGTTTTTTGTCTTTGTAGAAGCTTGCCTGCAAGCGATTCTTGGCATGCGGCAATGCCCGTTGACCGGTGCGATTCGCCGGCAGGCCGGCTCCTACAAGGGTCGGCATGACCGAGGCCTTTGCCACGATGGACCGGGAGCGGCGCTTTATCTTTACCTGCGTCAACACCGAAACCTGCAGCTTGCTCGAACGACGCAGCCATTGCGCGCACCCTCATTGGCCTGTCGCAAAGCCTGGGGCTGGACGTTATCGCCGAGGGCGTGGAGAACGAGGCCCAGCGTGATTTTTTAGCGCTCCACGGCTGCGGGTTCTACCAGGGCTTTTTGCTCTGTGCGCCCCTGGGCATCACCGAGCTGGAGGCCTTCATCGCCCAACAGCCCAAGACAACGCAGGGCCGTCTGCTGGTTTAACCTAAACCCGGCAGTTGGCCGCTTGAGTCCGCATCAAACACTCTAGGAATCAAATACTTGCCCCCACGACGAACTTCACCGCAAAGGTGAGAGCGCTGCACGGCCGCAGGTCTGCCGCTTCAGGCCCCTGGCGTTGTTGCTCGCACCCCCCGGACAGGCAGTCCGGGGGGCACTCGCGCCTAGCCAGAGACCTGCTTCGTCAGCCCCTAGTCCGCGCCCAACTGCCGGATTTAGGTTAACGCCCGCCAAAAATGGCTGTGCCCACCCGCACCAAGGTGCTGCCGCCGGCCACCGCCGCCTCCAGATCGGCGCTCATGCCCATGGACAAGGTGTCCAGCGGCGCAGGCCAGGGCTGGCTGGCCTGGAGCGTTTCAAACAAAGCGCGGGTGCGGCGGTGCACCGCCAAAGCGGTCTCAAAGTCGGGCGCAGGCTCAGGGATGGTCATGAGGCCGCGCAGCACCAAGCGCGGCAAGACGGCCACCGCTTGCGCCAGGGCCAGGGCCTGAGCAGGGGCCACGCCGGCCTTGTTGGGGCCGCCGTCGATGTTCACTTGCAAGCACACCTGCAGCGGCGGCAGGTGGGCTGGCCGCTGCTCTGACAGGCGCTGGGCAATTTTCAGGCGGTCCACCGAATGCACCCAGTCAAAGTGCTCGGCCACGGGCCGGGTTTTGTTGCTTTGCAATGGGCCTATGCAATGCCATTGCAGGGTGGGCGACGCCCCCCCCTCTTTGGCCAGTGAGGGGTCCTGTGCTTGCGACCAAGCGCGCAAGGCCAGTATTTTTTCTACGCCTTCTTGCACGTAGTTTTCGCCAAAAGCGCGCTGGCCGGCCTGCACCGCCTCAATGACGGCGTCAGCGCCAAAGGTTTTGGAGACGGCCAACAATGTCACCGATGCTGGCGAACGGCCGGCTTGTGTGCTGGCTTTGTCAATGCGCTTGCGCAAGACCTCAAGCTGGGATGTGATGCTCATCCCCAAACTGTACCTGCCGCGCCATGACAACTGCCGCCCCACTCGCCAAAACACCCGCCAGCCCACTCGCTGCCCTTTTAGCCCTGGCCCTTGAACGCCAGGCCTCCGACCTGCACCTATCAGCTGGCTTGGCGCCCCTCTTGCGCATCCACGGTCAGCTTCAAGCCCTGGACCTGCCGCCGCTCAGCCCAGAGGCTGCGCTCGCCCTGGTGCATGAGATGCTCACCGAGCCCCAGCGCCAAACCTTGGCGGACGAGCTGGACGTGGACAGCGCCATTGACTGGCCGGGCTTGGGCCGCTTCAGGCTGAACGCTTTTATGCACCAGCGCGGTGCGGGCGCCGTGCTCAGGCGCATTGCCACCCGCGTGCCCACCCTGGCCGAGCTAGGCGCGCCCGCGCTGCTGGCCGAGTTGGCGCTCAAGCCGCGCGGCCTGGTGCTGGTGACCGGCCCCACCGGTTCGGGCAAGTCCAGCACCCTGGCGGCCATGCTGGGGCACTTGAACGCTGAACAAGGGAGGCATGTCATCACCATCGAGGACCCGATTGAATTCATCCACCCGCCAGGCCGCTGCCTGATTCACCAGCGCGAACTGGGCGCCCATGCGCGCAGCTTTGCCCAAGCACTGCGCGCCGCCCTGCGCGAAGACCCAGACGTGATGTTGATTGGCGAGCTGCGCGACTTGGAAACCATACGCTTGGCTCTGACCGCCGCCGAGACCGGCCACCTGGTGCTCGCCACGCTGCACACGGCCAGCGCCGCCAAGACGGTGGACCGGCTGATTGACGTGTTCCCCGCAGGCGACAAAGAACTCATACGCAGCATGCTGGCCGAGTCTTTGCTGGCCGTGGTCTCGCAAGCTCTGGTGCCTGCCGTTGCGGCGGGGCGTGTGGCCGCCTTTGAGCTGCTGCTGGCCACCCCGGCCGTGCGCAACCTGATCCGTGAAAACAAGGTGGCGCAGATGTATTCCGTGATGCAAACCGGCGCGGCCCATGGCATGCACACCCTGGACCAGGCGCTGGCCGAGCTGGTGCGCAAGCGCCGGGTTAAACCTGAGGAAGCCAGGCGGCTGGCACGCAGCCCCGAAAATATTCCTTCTTGAATGCCGGGCACCGTGCCCTGGCCCCACTTTATAAGGACCTCTGCCATGAGCACCGCTTCCCTGAACGCCCGCCCCTACGACGCCACACCCGCCTTGAAAGTCGCCTTTTTGGGCCTGGGCGTCATGGGCTTTCCCATGGCCGGCCACCTGGCCCGCGCAGGCCACCAGGTCACGGTTTACAACCGCAGCCCGGCCAAGGCCCAGGCTTGGGTGCAGGAGTTTGGCGGTCAGTCAGCCGCCACGCCGCGCGAGGCGGCGCAAGGCATGGACATGGTGTTTTGCTGCGTGGGCAACGACGCCGACCTGCGCTCCGTGGTGCTGGGCGAGCAAGGCGCGCTGGCCGGCATGGCGCCTGGCGCGGTGTTTGTGGACCACACCACCGCTTCGGCCGAGGTGGCACGCGAGCTGTATGCGGCCGCGCAAGCGCTGGGCCTGCACTTTGTGGACGCGCCTGTGTCGGGGGGCCAAGCCGGCGCGCAAAACGGCCTGCTCACCGTCATGTGCGGCGGCGATGCGGCCGCCTTTGAGTCGGTCAAGCCCGTGGGCATGGCGTTTTCCAAGGCCTTTACCCTGATGGGCGCCAGCGGCAGCGGCCAGCTCACCAAGATGGTCAACCAAATTTGCATAGGCGGGCTGGTGCAAGCCCTGAGCGAGGCCATTGCCTTTGGCCAAAAAGCGGGCCTGGACATTGAAAAAGTGCTGGACGTCATCGGCAAAGGCGCGGCGCAAAGCTGGCAAATGGACAACCGCGGCAAAACCATGGCGCAAGACCAGTTCAACTTCGGCTTTGCCGTGGACTGGATGCGCAAAGACCTGGGGCTGGTGATGGACGAGTCCAAGCGCAACGGCGCCCGCCTGCCTGTGACCGCCTTGGTGGACCAGTTCTATGCCGACGTGCAAGCCCTGGGAGGCAAGCGCTGGGACACGTCCAGCTTGATCAAGCGGCTGCGCTGAACGGGGGGAGGGGGCTCAAACCCGTACTCCGCATTCCTTCCCTCCCCCGCTGGGGGCGGGAGCAAGACACCTCCCCGAATTTCTCCCTCCCCCTCTGGGGGAGGGCC
>CAMCUN010000123.1 GCA_945878995.1 Polaromonas sp. YR568
CCAAGACATGCGTGCTGAAATGTCTTTGATCCTCGAATCTTTGGGCATTCCAGTCGAAGTATTCCACCATGAAGTAGCTGGTGCTGGTCAAAACGAAATCGGTACCAAGTTCAGCACATTGGTGCAACGTGCCGATTGGACTTTGCTGCTCAAATACGTGGTGCAAAACGTGGCCAATGCCTATGGCAAAACAGCTACCTTTATGCCCAAGCCATTGGTAGGTGACAACGGCTCTGGCATGCACGTGCACCAGTCAGTCTGGAAAGACGGCAAAAACCTGTTTGCTGGCGACGGCTATGCAGGCTTGTCGGACTACGCTTTGTACTACATCGGCGGTATCATCAAGCATGCTCGTGCCTTGAATGCGATTACCAACCCCGGCACCAACAGCTACAAGCGCTTGGTTCCTGGCTTTGAGGCCCCTGTCAAGCTGGCTTACTCGGCCCGCAATCGCTCGGCCTCCATCCGCATTCCTTATGTGGCCAACCCCAAGGGCCGCCGCATCGAGGCACGTTTCCCCGATCCTTCGGCCAACCCTTACCTGTGCTTCTCTGCACTGATGATGGCAGGCTTGGACGGCGTGGAAAACAAAATCCATCCGGGCGAAGCCGCCACCAAAGACCTCTACCATCTCCCGCCTGAAGAAGACAAGTTGGTGCCCACCGTCTGCCACAGCCTGGACCAGGCCCTGGACTACCTGGACAAGGACCGCAGCTTCTTGACCAAGGGCGGCGTGTTCACCGACTCCATGCTCGATGCCTACATTGAGCTCAAGATGGGCGAAGTCACGCGCTTTCGCATGGCACCACACCCTGTCGAATACGACATGTACTACTCGCTGTAAGCAGCGATTGGTGCAACAAAAGGACGGCTCAGGCCGTCCTTTTTTTTGAGGTGTGGGTTAAGTCGTCCATGGTCTTGCAGGCGTTTGTGCGTGTCAGGTCGGGCCCGTTGACCGGCACGCATCGCTTGCAGGCAAGCTCCTACAAAGTCAGAATAATTGCCGTCCTTCTTTCCCTTGTAGGAGCCAGCCTGCTGGCGATTAGCGGCATGAGGCGATGTATGTCAGCCGGCACGCATCGCTTGCAGGCAAGCTCCTACAAAAACGGGTACAAATTCCCTGCACCCTTTGGGTGATCTTGTCCCCTGAAAACGCACCCATACAGACTCTTTCTTTGCAATCAACAGCCGCCGCGCTTGGGTTTTGATGAGCCAGGCGCCATACTGCCGACTGCTTCACCTCATTTCTGTGCCCATGTATTTGCGCCGTGTCTGCCTTTGTGTGACCCTTGCTCTGCCCGCCTGGCCTGCCTTGGCGCAGGCGCCTGTGTTTCGCTGCGGCAACGAATACACCAACGACGCCCGCCAGGCCGAGCAGCGCCTGTGCCAAGTGCTGGAGTTGGGCCCCGTGACCGTGCCTGGCACCCAGGTGATGCGGCCTGCCGCGCCCGCGCCTGTGCCCGCCGACAAACGCAGTTCGGCCAGCGCAGAGCCTCGCTTGCCCCAGAGCAACCCTCAGACCCGCATCGATGCTGCGGTACAGCGTTCGCGCGACGCCGATGCCCGCCAGATTCTGGAGGCCGAGTTGCTCAAGGCCCAAGCGCGATTGGCCCAGACCCAGGCCGAGTTCAAGCAGGGTGAGCCCGACAAGCAAGGCGCAGAAGGCCGCAACCACCAGCGCTACTTGGACCGCGTGCAAGCGCTGCGCAGCGAGTTGGTGCGCCAGCAGGCCGATGTGGCCAGCCTGCAGCGCGAGCTGGCGCGGCTGCCCTAGTCGGCCGTGGCTTCCACGCCTTGAGCTCGAGCGCTTGAGCACGGCCTGCACCACCAGGTGCTTGCGTCAAAATACCTCTTGTGAGCACTTCCAACCCTTCTCCTTCTCGTTTTCAGGCCTTGGACCTGCTGGCCACCTTGGTGGCGGTGGTGCGCACTGACGGGTGCGTGGTGTTTGCCAACTCGGCCTTGGAAGACGCCTTGGGCATGTCCAGGCGCATGATTGAAGGCCAGCCCTTTTCAGACTGTTTCACCGAGCCGCTGGTGTTGAAAAACGCCCTGGAGGGCGCAGGCAGCAACGAATTTGCCGCGCTGCGCTACGACGCCTGGCTCAAGCGCGCCAGCCACGATCCCGTGCCCGTGCATGTGGTGGTGGCCCAAACCGATGTGGCTGGTGAAGCCGTGGTGGAGTTGCTGCCCCTGGAGCAGCAGGCCAAGCAAGAGCGTGAAGAGCGCTTGGTGGACCAGGCCCAGGCCAACAAGGAGCTCATCCGCAACTTGGCGCACGAGATTAAAAATCCCCTGGGCGGCATACGCGGTGCGGCGCAGCTGCTGCAAATGGAGATCGAGTCCAAAGAGCTGATTGAATACACCCAGGTCATCATCCACGAGGCCGACCGCCTGCAGTCGCTGGTGGACCGCCTGCTGGCCCCGCACCGCCGGCCGCACATGGTGGGCGACGTGAACATCCATGAGGTGTGCGAGCGAGTGCGCTCCCTGATCTTGGCCGAGTTTCCACGTGGCCTCAAAGTGGTGCGCGACTACGACACTTCCTTGCCTGAATTCAGGGGCGACCGCGAGCAGCTCATCCAAGCCGTGCTCAACATCGCCCACAACGCTGCCCAAGCGCTGGCCGAACGCCTGGCTGCAGGCAGCGCAGAGATTGTTTTTCGCACGCGGGTGGCGCGGCAGGTGACTTTTGGTAAGCAGCGCTATCGCTTGGCACTGGAATTGCATGTCATTGACAACGGGCCGGGTGTTCCTGACTCGATCAAAGACCGCATCTTCTACCCCCTGGTTTCAGGGCGTGATGGTGGCTCTGGGCTGGGGCTGACATTGGCGCAAACCTTTGTGCAGCAACACCACGGACTGATCGAGTGCGAGAGCGCACCGGGCCGCACGGACTTCAAGATCCTCATCCCCTTGCCTTGAAGCCCGCCCCAGTTAGGCGACGCACCGTAGAACAGGACACAGCCCCATGAAGCCCATCTGGATCGTGGACGATGACCAGTCCATCCGTTTCGTGTTGGAAAAGGCCTTGCTGCGCGAGGGCTTGCCCACGCGCAGCTTCACCAACCCCAAAGAGGTGCTGACCGCGCTGGACCTGGCGGGCGAGGGCGACGGCCCGCAGGTGCTGGTCAGCGACATCCGCATGCCAGGCGGCTCGGGCCTGGACTTGCTCGACAAGGTCAAAGCCCGCTTGCCGGGATTGCCGGTCATCATCATGACCGCCTACTCCGACCTCGACAGCGCCGTCTCGGCCTTTCAGGGCGGCGCCTTTGAATACCTGCCCAAGCCCTTTGACTTGCCCAAGGCGGTCGAGCTCATTCGCCGTGCGGTGGAAGAAAGCCAGCGCGAACAAGTGGCCGTAGAGCGCATGGCCGAGGCCCCAGAGATGCTGGGCCAGGCCCCGGCTATGCAAGATGTGTTTCGCGCCATTGGCCGGCTGTCGCAAAGCAACGTGACGGTGATGATCACGGGTGAGTCCGGCTCGGGCAAAGAGCTGGTGGCGCGGGCGCTGCACAAGCACTCGCCGCGTGCCAACGGACCTTTTATTGCCATCAACACGGCGGCCATCCCCAAAGACCTGCTGGAGTCCGAGCTTTTTGGTCATGAGCGTGGCGCTTTCACGGGCGCACAAACCATGCGCCGGGGCCGCTTTGAGCAGGCCGACGGCGGCACCTTGTTCCTCGATGAAATTGGCGACATGCCTTTTGATTTACAGACGCGCCTCTTGCGTGTGCTGTCTGACGGGCACTTTTACCGCGTGGGCGGCCACAGCGGCATCAAGGCCAATGTGCGTGTGATCGCCGCCACCCACCAAGACCTGGAGCTGCGCGTCAAAGAGGGCGGCTTCCGGGAAGACTTGTTCCACCGCCTGAACGTGATTCGCCTGCGCCTGCCCGCGCTGCGCGAGCGCCGCGAAGACGTGTACGCGCTCACCCGCCACTTTCTGCAGCAAAGCGCCCAGCAGCTCGGCGTGGAGTCCAAGCGCATTGCCGATGCGGCCTTGCACCAGCTCAGCTTGTTCGACTTTCCGGGCAATGTGCGCCAGCTTGAAAACATCTGCCATTGGCTCACCGTGATGGCGCCTTCGCAGGTGATAGAGGCCAAAGACCTGCCGCCCGAGGTGCAGCTGACGGCGGCCCACACCTCTCCTCCATCCAGCCTGCAGCCCAGCCCACCCTTGGCCGAGGCCGCCCCGCCTGGCGACGTGCCTTCGACCTTGGCCGCAGCTTGGCCCGCTGCAATGACCAGCCCGCTGCTTGCTTCAAGTTCGGCGTCCAGCCCCACAGGGCTGGAAAGCTGGGAGTTGGGGCTGGAAGCCGAAGCGCTGGCGCTGCTGGCCACCGGCCAAACCGATGTGTGGGATGTGCTCACCCGGCGCTTTGAATCCAAGCTGATTCAAACCGCCTTGCTCAACACCCGGGGCAGGCGCATAGAGGCCGCTGTGAAACTGGGCATAGGCCGCAACACCATCACGCGCAAAATTCAGGAGCTGGGGCTGGAGTAGGGGCTGGGGTAAGCGCATCAGCACATGAAGATGAGCTGTAAGCCATTCGCCAGCAGGCTGGCTCCTACAAAAAGACAAGACCTGGCTTTCCCCGTTGTAGGAGCTTGCCTGCAAGCGAATCGTCGCGTGAGGCAGCGCACCTTGAGCTGGCAAAATCTAAAGTCAAAAGAGGCCAACTCAATAATGACTGAAGTCTCCACCCCTGTTTCTTCCTTGACACATCAGCGTGGCTCACCTCAACGCGTGCTCTTGCTGGGTGCCACCGGCACCATAGGCGCGGCCACCGCGCGCGAGCTGCTGGACCGAGGTCACCAGGTGGTGTGTTTGCTGCGTCCCCGCGCAGGCAAAAACGCGCTGGCTGCAGACTCCCATTTGTCCGAGCAACTGGCCGGCGCGACCATCCGTTGGGGTGACGCCTGTGAGCCCAGTTCCTTGCGGCAGGACGGCTTTGCGGGCGAGCATTTTGATGCCGTGGTCTCTTGCATGGCTTCTAGGACCGGCACGCCCAAAGACGCTTGGCGAGTTGACCACCAAGCGCATGTGGATGCGCTGGAGGCCGCCAAAGCGGCGGGTGTGCGTCAGTTTGTCCAGTTGTCGGCCATTTGTGTGCAAAAACCCTTGCTGGGTTTTCAGCATGCCAAACTGGCTTTTGAAAAAACCCTGATCGACTCCGGCCTGACTTACTCCATCGTGCGGCCCACTGCGTTTTTTAAATCCTTGTCGGGGCAGCTGAACAGAGTGAAACAAGGCAAACCTTTTTTGCTGTTTGGCGACGGCAAGCTCACTGCGTGCAAACCCATCAGCGACGAGGACTTGGGTGACTTTTTGGCGGGTTGCCTGGACGAAGAGAGCAGGCACAACCGCATCTTGCCCATAGGTGGGCCGGGCCCGGCCATCACACCGCTGGAGCAAGGCGAGCATTTGTTCGCCTTGCTGGGCCAACCAGCCCGTTTCAAGCGTGTCCCGGTGACCCTGCTGGATGTCATTATTCGGCTGCTGAACTGGGTGGGCAAAGCCGTGCCTGCCGCTGCCGAGAAGGCTGAATTGGCCCGCATTGGGCGCTATTACGCCACCGAGTCCATGCTGCTGTGGGACGCCAAGGCCCAACGCTACGATGCTGAGGCTACGCCGTCGCATGGCACGCAAACGCTGTTTGAGGCGTATGCGCGCTGGCTCAAGGGCGATGGCGTGCCCGACAGGGGCGACCACGCCGTTTTTTGAACGGACTGTGCTTTTTGCTCAGCCGACAAACTCAGAAGTTGGCGGTTTGATCAAAGCCACTCAAGAATCATTTTGAGGCACTCCGCATCGCCAAAAGCGATCTCATAAGCGCGTTGCGCATCCTCGGCTTTTTCGGTGTGCGTGATCAGCCCTTCAAGCGGCAGGCTGCCCTCGTGAAACATGGCCACCACCGCGTCAAGGTCGTGCTTTTTCCATTGCGCGGCCACGCGGATACTGGCTTCGCGCATGAAGGCCGGGGCATAGGCAAAGGACAAATCTTGCTTGTAAAAGCCTGCCAATACGACCTCTCCACCGGTCGCCATTTTGGAGATGACACGGTTCAAAATGCCCGAGTCGCCACTGACGTCGCAAATACAGCGGTAGTCTTTGCGCACATCTTGATCGGGGTCAATCACCTCGTAGCCCAAAGCGCCTTTTTGGCGCAGGGGCTGGGTCTCCCACACCACAGGCGCAGGTTGGCCTGCGGCCACCACCATGCGCGCCAACAAGCGGCCCATGATGCCGTGACCGATGATCAAGTCGGGATAGGCCAAGGGTAAGTTATCCCGACCCACCGTGAACACGTGGTGGGCGGTGGCAGCCAACGCCAGCAATACCCCCTTGGCGCCCAAACTCGGGTCCAGTTTGACGGTCCGCTCATGCGGCACCACCAGGCACGCGCCTGAGCCGCCAAAAATGTTTTGCACGCCTTGGAAGGCATAGGAGCCCGGTAAAAAAACCCAGTCTCCGACTGCCAAGCCAGATACTTCAGTCCCCATTTTGGTGATGGTTCCTACAGTTTCATAACCAGGTACCAAGGGGTATGACAGGCCGGGAAAGGGCGGCATGGTGCCTTCCCAGAGCAAGCGCTCCGTGCCGGTGCTGATACCACTGAACGCCACAGTGACTTCTAAATCACGGGGGCCCATGGGGGCGAGTTCTAGTTCACGAACTGACAATGATTTTGGGGCTTCAAAAACGATGGCTTTGGCTTTCATGCGATTTATTCTGACGCAAGCTGATCGGCCTGTCAAAATGACATGTTTTTCTGATGCCTCGCGCATGAAGCCAAGCGGCGTATCATTTTTTGCAATGTAATGCCACTTTGAACTTCTATTTTGTATGCTTTGTGCAAATGGAAATTGAAGTCGCTAAGCCCTTATGCGTTTTTTTAAATCAATGAGTCTGAGCTTTATGTTATTTGCCAGTGCATTTTTGTTGGCGCTTGCGGCTTACGGTTTGTGGGCGCCCGATATTGAATTGAGCGAGCTTCAAAAGCGATACGGCTCCACGCCTGAAAATGTGGTGAGTATTGAGAGTATCCGTATTCACTATAAAGACACAGGCCCTAAAGACGCACCAGTTTTGTTGCTGCTGCATGGCTTTGGTTCTAGCTTGCAAACCTGGGATGTCTGGGCCGAAAAACTAGATAAAAAATACCGCGTGATCCGGCTTGATTTGCCTGGCTTTGGATTGACAGGCCCCAGCCCCTCTGATGATTACTCCGAGCTCAATGACCTCAACACCTTGACCCGTTTTGTAGATTCTCTGGGTATCACTGACTTGTCGGTCGTGGGTCACTCCATGGGCGGAAAAATCGCCTGGACATTTGCGGCTGCCCATGCAGAGCGGGTAAAAGCTTTGGTCTTGATGGCGCCCGACGGATTCCCGCAGCCTGAAGCCATAGGCACCAAGCCCTACGCCATGCCTGCCATCATGGGCGTGATGAAATACAGTCTCCCCAAGTACTTTGTGCGCAAATCTATAGAGCCTGCTTTTGTAGATTTAAATGAGCTAGATGACAAACTGGTCAATCGTTACTACGACATGCTCAGGGCACCTGGCGTGAGAGCGGCTATATTGGCAAGGGCCAACCAAACCATTTACACAGACCCCGTGCCTCGATTGAAGCAAATCAAAGCCCCCACTTTGCTCATTTGGGGGGATGAAGACAAAATGATTCCCAGCAGCAATGCAAAAAGCTATGCAGCAGTTTTAGAGAACTCTGAAACAGTGTTGATACCCAAGCTCGGACATCTGCTGCATGAAGAGCACGCAGAGTTGGGCTTGGCCAAGGTCACTGAGTTTTTAGACGCCAAACTGATGTCGCCGCAATAACCAGGCTGTCTTGGCGACAAGGTTCGCCATCTCAGCGATAGCCAAGCCTTTGGGGCTCAGACCATGCCATTTCGCCTGGCCAATTCAGCAAACAGGCCCGAGTGGTCGAGGTCGGCAAAGCCATTGCCCTCGGCGCTGGCATAAAGCTGCTCAAAGAGCTGGGTGACAGGCGCATCAAAGCCAATCTCGCCCGCGGTGGCCAGCGCGTTGCGCATGTCTTTGAGCTGAATGGGAATGCGCGCCCGGGCGGCAAAGTCGCGTTCGAC
>CAMCUN010000124.1 GCA_945878995.1 Polaromonas sp. YR568
CGGCAAAGTCACCCAGCGGGTGGAAGTCAAGCTCGGCCTGCGCAGCCCCGGCAAGGTCGAGGTGCTCGATGGCCTGCAGGCTGGCGAGACGGTGGTGGTGGCGGGCCAGCAGCGCGTGCAAAAAGACGGAACGGTCGTGCGTGTGCTGGAAACTGGCCGCGGCGGTGGGCCCGGTGGACCTGGTGGACCTGGCGGGCCCGGTGGACCCGGTGCCCCGGGTGGGCCAGGCGCGCCTGCGGCAGGCGCCCCTGCAGCGGGCGCCCCTGCAACTGCCACCGCTGGCGCCTCTGCTACCCCAGGTGCTCTCGGCGCCCCCGGCTCCCGCATGGCCACCAAAGCCTTTGCACCATCCGCTCCAGTCAAAGCGCAGCCGCTGGAAGGTCCCAACCCGTGCTTGGCCAGCATGTCTGAGGCAGGCCGGGGCGACAACCGCGAGCCTGCCCCGGCTGCGGCACCTTCCGTGCGGCCCAAAGCAGGTCAAGCCCCCGCTTAAGTACTTGAATGCCTCTGGTTCTGTGGCCTTTGTTTTTTATAGACTGCCTCGCGCAGTCTGGGAGTGAGCTTCATGCAGATCGCTGAAATTTCCATACGCCGGCCGGTGTTTGCCACCGTCATGTCGCTGCTCATCGTGTTGATAGGCATGGTCTGCTTTGACCGCCTGACGGTGCGCGAGTACCCCAAAATTGACGAGCCGGTGGTGACTGTGACCGTGCGCTACCCAGGCGCCTCGGCCGAGGTGGTGGAAAGCCAGATCTCCAAGCCGCTGGAAGACTCGATTGCCGGCATTGACGCGGTGGACGTGATCACCTCCATCAGCCGGGCTGATCAAAGCCAAATTTCGGTGCGGTTTCGCCTTGAAAAAGACGCCGACGCGGCTGCCGCCGAGGTGCGTGACCGCACAGCCCGTGTGCGCAACCGCTTGCCCACCACCATTGAAGAGCCCGTCATCGCCAAGGTGGAGGCCGACGCTTTCCCAGTGATTTGGCTGGCCTTCAGCAGCGACACGCTCAACCCGCTGCAGATCAACGACTTGGTCAACCGCGTGGTCAAGCCGCGCCTGCAAACGGTCACGGGCGTGGCCGATGTGCGAATTTTTGGCGAACGCAAATACGCCATGCGGGTGTGGCTGGACCCCGAGCGCATGGCCGGCTACAAGCTCACGGCCCAAGATGTGGAGGAGGCCGTGCGGCGCAACAACCTGGACGTGCCGGCCGGGCGCATTGAGTCCTCGCAGCGCGAGTTCAGCGTCACCTCGCAAACCGACTTGAACCGGCCCGGTCAATTCGCACAGATTGTGATCAAGACGGTCAACGGTTTCCCCGTCAAGCTCGGCGACATTGCGCGCATTGAAGAAAGCGCGGCCGATGTGCGCAGCGCTGTCAGGCTCAACGGCAAACCAGCCATTTCGGCTGGTGTGATTCGCCAAGCCACGGCCAACCCGCTGACCTTGTCGGCCGGCGTGCGTGCCATGCTTCCCAAGCTTCAGGCCGACTTGCCCCCAGGCGTGAGCATTGAGGTGGCTAACGACAACTCGGTGTTCATTGACCGCTCGGTCAAGAATGTGTACAAAACCGTGATTGAGGCCGTGGTCTTGGTGGCGCTGGTTATTTTTGTGTTTTTGCGCACCTTCAGGGCCTCCCTCATTCCGTTGGTGACCATCCCTGTCAGTCTGGTGGGCACTTTTGCCCTCATGGCCATGGCCGGGTTCACCATCAACACCTTGACCCTGCTGGCCTTGGTGCTGGCCATTGGCCTGGTGGTGGACGACGCGATTGTGATGCTCGAAAACATCTTTCGCCACATTGAAGAAGGCATGGACCCCTTTGCCGCCTCCATACGCGGGGCCAAGGAAATTGGCTTTGCCGTGGTCTGCATGACGATGACCTTGGTCGCGGTGTTTGCGCCGCTGGCGTTCACGCCGGGCCGCACGGGGCGGCTGTTTGTGGAGTTTGCACTGGCCTTGGCGGGCGCGGTGCTGGTTTCGGGCTTTGTGGCACTCACGCTCACGCCCATGCTGTGCTCCAAACTCTTGCGCCACAACCCCAAGCCTAACTTTTTTGACCGCGGCATGGAGCGTTGGCTGACGGCCTTGTCCAGCGCCTACGGCCGTGGCTTGCGCTGGCTTTTGACCCGGCGCAGTCGCTTCGGCGGCCTGGTGGGGGCCGTGTTGCAGGCCCGCTGGTTGGTGGTGGCCGTGATGATGGCCAGTGCTGGTGGCATTGCCGTGGTGTGGCCCACCATGAAGTCTGAGCTGTCTCCGCTGGAGGACCGAGGAACAATTTTAGCTGTGATCAACTCCCCAGATGGCGCCACCCTGGACTACACCGACAAATACGCCCGCATTCTTGAACGCATTGGCAGCTCATACCCTGAGTTCGACCGGATTTTTGCCAACCTCGGCAACCCCACAGTCTCGCAAGGCACCGTGATTTACCGGGCCACGCCCTGGGAAGACCGCACCCGCACCACTTTGGAGTTGGCCCGAGAAATGGGCCCGAAGTTCAGCAGCTTGGCAGGTATCAATGCCTTTGCCATCACGCCGCCCTCGCTTGGCCAGGGCTTCAGAGAGCGGCCCGTGAACTTTGTGATCCAAACCTCGGACAGCTATGAAAACCTCAGCCGCGTGGCGCGACAGATCATGGACGAGATGGCCAAAAACCCCGGCTTTGTGCAGCCTGACGTGGACTTGCGCCTGAACAAACCCGAGCTGCGCGTGACCGTGGACCGCGAAAAAGCGGCCGATTCGGGCGTCAGTGTGGATGTGGTGGCGCGTGCGCTGGAAACTACGCTGGGCGGGCGGCAAGTCACGCGCTACAAGCGCGATGCAGAGCAGTACGACGTGATTTTGCAAAACCGCGCCAGCGGCCGCGATGTGCCTCAAGACATTGACAGCATTTTTGTCAGAGGCCGCAACGACACCATGGTGCCCCTATCAGCCTTGGTCAAGCTGCGCGAAACGGTGAGCCCGCGCGAGCTCAACCACTTTGGCCAGCGCCGCTCGGCCACCATCACGGCCAACTTGGCGCCTGACTTTTCGCTCGGCGAGGCCCTCAAATTCATGGAGCAAACGGCAGCCCAAGTGCTCAAGCCGGGCTACACCACCGACTTGAACGGCACCTCGCGCGAATTTCGCAACTCACAAGGCGCGCTGGCGCTGGTGTTTGCCTTGGCGCTGGTGTTTATTTTCTTGGTGCTGGCCGCGCAATTTGAAAGCTTTGTGGACCCCTTGGTGATCATGTTGTCGGTGCCTCTGTCCATGATTGGCGCGTTGCTGGCGCTCAAGTGGTCGGGTGGCTCGCTCAATGTGTACTCGCAAATCGGCCTGATCACTCTGGTGGGGCTGATCACCAAGCACGGTATTTTGATTGTGGAATTCACCAACCAGCTCAGAGAGCAGGGCATGGAGCTGATGGACGCGCTCATCAAGGCCTCCGAGCAGCGCCTGCGGCCCATTTTGATGACCACGGGTGCCATGGTCTTGGGCGCCATTCCCTTGGCCCTGGCCACGGGCGCTGGCGCAGAAAGCCGCACGCAAATTGGTTGGGTGATTGTGGGCGGCATGAGCTTGGGAACGCTGCTCACCATTTTTGTGGTGCCCACCATGTACCTGCTGTTTGCCCGCAAGGTCATTCCGGGGGCTGACACCCGCGAAGTCAAGGATGCACCTGCGCCTGTGGTGCATGAGTTGATCGCCAAGTAGGGTTGATTTGTTTTTTTGTGTTCTTTGAGGGGGCTGGTCTGGGGAGGGGTGAAGTCGGGGGTTTCTGCCTTGCTCCCTCCACCCTTTGCGGGAGGGCTGGGTAGGGGGCAGGCGTGAGGCAACAATGGTGGCGCGCGATGCCCCCACCCCGGCCCTCCCCCAGAGGGGGGGGAGTAATTCGGTGAATTTGGCTCTGCCCCCTCCACCCTTTTGGGGGAGTGAGTAAATCGGCGCCCAGTTTCTTGCTCCCTCCACCCTCTGGGGGGAGGGCTGGGGAGGGGGCAGGCGTGAGGCGATCTCAAAATCAAGAACGCACCCGCAGTCTTGCTTCGCCGCTTACAGCACCCCGTCAAACATCATCACGTCCACCACATCGCCAGGCAGCACCTGCCCTTGGCCGTGGTGCAGCACGATCAACCCATTGGCTTGCACCATCGAGCTGAGCACGCCAGAGCCCTGGTTGCCCGTGATGCGCACTTGCAAGCTGCCGTCCAGGGCGGTGCTCACCAGGCCGCGCTGGTACTCGGTGCGGCCTGGTTTTTTGCGCAACACCTCTTGGCTGCGCGCTTGCAGCAGCACAGGGGGTTGCGGCTGCGCGCCCATCAGGCGCAGCAGGGCAGGGCGGACAAAGGCCAAAAAAGTCACCATCACAGCAACCGGGTTGCCGGGCAGGCCCAATAACAGTGCTGACTTGCCGCCTTGGCTGATGCGGCCCACGGCCATGGGCCGGCCCGGGCGCATGGCGATGCGCCAAAACGCCACGTCGCCCAACTGCTTCATCATGGCTTTGGTGTGGTCGGCCTCGCCCACACTCACGCCGCCACTGGTAATGACTGCGTCGGCCTGGGCGCCCGCCGTGCGAAAGGCCTGCTCCAACAGGGCGGGCTCGTCGCGCACCAAGCCCAGGTCCAGCACCTCGCAGCCCAGGCGGGTGAGCATGGCGTGCACGGTGTGGCGGTTGCTGTCGTACACCGCACCTTCCCGGGGCAACTCGCCCGGCTGCAAAATCTCATCGCCGGTTGAAAAATAAGCCACCTTGGGCCGGCGCCGCACAAGAACCCGCGCGAGCCCTAAGCTGGCAATCAACCCCAGTGCGGCCGGGCCCAAGCGCGCGCCTGCGGCCAGCGCCACGTCACCTTGCATCAGGTCTTCGCCGCAGCATCGGCGGTTGTCGCCGGGCTGCACCACATCGGCGGGCACGCGTATGCACCCAGGGCCCGCGTCTTGCGCGAATTCTTGCGGCAACACCGTGTCCAGGCCAGCAGGCATGACCGCGCCCGTCATGATCTTGACGCACTGGCCAGCTTTGACCTCGCCTTGCCAGGCGCGGCCTGCCAAGGCGGTGCCCTGAACCTCCAGTTCAAGGGCCAGCCCGGGGACCAATTGCGCGCCTTGAAAGGCGTAGCCGTCCATGGCCGAATTGTCGTGCGGCGGCACGCTCAGTGGTGAGATGAGCTCGTGCGCCAGCACCCGGTCCAGGGCATGGTGGAGCTCGACCTCTTCAGTGTCCGTGAGAGGCTGGACCAGACGATGCAGGAATTCGCCCACGGCCTGGGCACTCAGGGCTTGTGGGTCGTAGCCCTCGAGCGCGCGGGCAATCTCGTCCAGGCTGGTCACGACTGTTCCAGCTGTCTCAGCTCGGCCAAGGTGTTGGCATTAAAGAAAGCTTGGCGGTCGTCGCATGGCGCATCAAAGGGCACCAGCACGCAGCGGTGCTGCGCGGTCCAGGCATCAATTTTGCGGCCACCGGCTTGGATGAAAGCGCTCAAGCTAGACACCAGCGTGGCCTTTAAAAGGCAAAACACGGGCTGTGGCCGCAGGCTGCCGTCTTCTTCGCGGGCACAGGGCATGGCAATCTCGGCGTCTTCGCGCAGCAAGGAGTTCATCAGCCGCGCGGCCAGATCCAGCGGAAAGCGGGGGGTGTCACAAGGCACGGTCAGCAAAAACTCGGTCTCACAAGCTTGCAAGCCCGCCAAAAAACCCGCCAAGGGACCGGCAAAGTCGGCTTGAGCGTCTGGCAGTACGGGCGCGCCCAGGCTTTCATAAGCGGCCAGGTTGCGGTTGGCGCTGATGAGCACCTGGCCCACCTGCAACTGCAGCCTGAACAAGGTGTGCAGCGCCAAGGGTGTGCCTTTGTAGGGCTGCAGCCCTTTGTCTATGCCGCCCATGCGGCTGCCTCGTCCGCCCGCCAGCAGGAGCCCGGTGATGGAGTGCGTGTCGGTCATGGTCTAACGAAAGGATTTCTAATGGATGCAAAAGGTCCGAGAGTCAGCCGCCTATGTAGCTCATCTCCACCCTGCGCGGGCCAGCGCCGTTGGCATCGGCGGGCAGCGCATGGCGCAGCTGGGAGTAGCGGTCGCTTCGGCCTTGCCAGATGTGGCCTATGGCGGCCGTCAGATCGGCATCGCTGGCGCCGCTTCGCAGCAGGCTGCGCAGGTCGTGGCCGTGACTGGCAAACAGGCACAGGTAGAGCTGACCTTCGGTGGACAGGCGGGCTCGGTTGCAGTCGCCGCAAAAAGCCTGGGTCACGCTGCTGATGAAGCCCACTTCGCCCGTGCCATCGGCGTAGGCCCAGCGCTCGGCGGTCTCGCCAGGGGCGGCGGCCTCCAGGGGCTGCAAAGGCAGTTCGGCTGAAATCCGCTGGACCAACTCGGCCGAGGGCAGCACCTCGTTCATGCGCCAGCCGTTGGTGGCACCCACGTCCATGTATTCAATAAAGCGCAGCACGTGGCCGCTGCCCTTGAAGTGGCGGGCCATGGGCAAAATTTGGTCTTCATTGGTGCCGCGTTTGACCACCATGTTCACCTTGATGTTGCCCAGCCCTGCGGACTGGGCGGCGTCTATGCCGGCCAAGACCTCGGCCACGGGAAAGTCCACATCGTTCATTTGGCGAAAGACCGCGTCGTCCAAACCGTCCAGGCTCACGGTCACGCGCTGCAAGCCCGCGTCTTTGAGCGCTTGGGCCTTGCGGGCCAGCAGCGAGCCGTTGGTGGTCAGCGTCAGGTCCAGAGGCTGGCCGTCGGGCGTGCGCAGCTGGGCGAGTTGGGCAATCAACACCTCTATGTTTTTGCGCAGCAGCGGCTCGCCACCGGTCAACCTGATTTTGCGCACCCCCAGGCCAACAAATTGCTTGGCCAGGCGGGTGATTTCTTCAAAGCTCAGCAAGGCCGATTGCGGCAAATAGGGGTAGGCCTTGTCGAAGACTTCTTTGGGCATGCAGTAGCTGCAGCGGAAATTGCAGCGATCGGTCACGCTGATGCGCAAATCGTGCAGCGGCCTACCCAGGCGGTCGGTCAGACCTTGGCCCCCATCTAAGCGCAGAGGCACTGTGGGTACAGCCAGCGGCCGGGAGGTGTTGCGTTGGTCAAGCAAAGGAATGATGCGTTCAGCCATGACCTATTTTCACTCAGTCTGCACACTGGCCTGTGCCTGCCATCGCCGCAGCCAGCCCAGGCCAGCCGTGGTGCCCGCGCGGGGACGGTATTCGCAGCCCACATGGCCGGGGTAGCCCAGCTCGTCGAGCAGCCTGAACAGATGGGGGTAGTTCAGCTCGCCGGTGTCGGGTTGATGGCGCTCGGGCACACCCGCTATTTGAATGTGGCCCACCTGATGCCAGTGCGCTTGCAGGCGCTTGGAGACGTCGCCCTCGCTGATTTGGCAGTGGTAAAAGTCCATCTGCACTTTCAAGTTCTCGCGTGCCACGGCCTGCACGATGTCGTGGGCTTGGGCCTGGCGCGACAAAAAGTAGCCTGGGTTGTCGCGCTCGTTGAGCGGCTCAATCATGACCGTGATGCCGTGCGGGGCCAGCACATCGCAGGCCTGGCGCAGGTTGGCCACAAAGATGCTGGTCAGCTCCTGCAGGTCGCTGCCAGCGGGCATGCGCCCGGCCATGGCGTGCAAGCGGGTGCAACCGGTGGCCTGGGCATAGCGCAGAGCGGTTTGTACCTTGTCGGCAAACTCTTGCTGCCTGTCTGGCAGGCAGCCCATGCCTTGCTCTTTGGCCTCAAGATCTCCCGGCGGCATGTTGAACAACACCTGCTTTATGCCATGCACGCGCAAGGGCTCAGCCACTTCCTCGGGTGAAAAGGCATAGGGGTAGAGGTACTCGACAGCGTCAAAACCATCGGCCGCAGCGGCAGCAAAGCGTTCTAAAAACGGATGCTCCGTGTACATCAAGGTGAGGTTGGCAGCAAAGCGGGGCATGGGAGCAGCGGCGGTGGTAGGGCAAACAATCTGCCATTGTGCTCCTGGCATCAAGGTTAGCCCCCCACGATCCGTACCCCCCGAAAACTCACCCAACCCG
>CAMCUN010000125.1 GCA_945878995.1 Polaromonas sp. YR568
GTTTTCTCCAGCCGCTCCTCCAGCTTGGTGAGCTCGGCCTTGTATTTATTGACGTCTTTGGTGGTGGACTGGATTTGTTGCTCCAACGAGCCCTTGCTAAAAGCCTTGTTTGAGATCAAGGCGTCAATGGACGCAATGGCATCACCCGCCATGCCGCCACCCGTGGTGCTTTTGGGGTTGCTGGCAAACAGGCTGACGGTCGCATCAAAACTGAACTTCAAGGCCATGTCAAGCTTGGCTTCAGATCGCAGTTTCATGCGACCATCTGACTCAATGGCGATGCCCAAGTCGGTCAGGGCCCTCACGCTGGAGGTGTCGCCCTCAAAACCTCTGAACATATTTCGCACCTGGGTGCGAACATTCTTTAAGAGGCGGTCGCCAGCCAAGGAGCCGCCCAGGGTTTCGACCTTGCTGCCGCTGTCCCCCAGCTCTTTCATGGCTTCTTGAAAATTGTTGTAGTTGTCGATCAGCCCGTTGATGTTGTCCTTGGCACCTTTGAGATCGCGCGTCACCACCACCCGGGCGATAGACGTGCTGACCGCCGTCAAGTCCAGGGTGACACCGGTGATGGCGTCTGTGATGGTGTTGCTCGCGCTCGAAATGCTCAGCCCATTCACGCGCAGTCGTGCGTCGCCCGCCTCTTGCAACATGGTGTTTTGCAAGGCAGGCGGCGTGCCGCCCGCGAAGCTGGCGGGATCAATAGACAAGGCGTAGCCGTTGGCCACGCCCGATTTGCCCTGCACCTCCAACGCATAAAAAGTGCTGCCGCCACTGCTGTAAGGCACCAGTTCTGCCGTCAAACCGGTGTTATTGGTGGTGGCATCAAGGTTGATGGCATCAGCCATGGCCTGCGGCGAGGCGGGCGCTGCAACAGAAACAGTGCGGGCATTGCCGCCCATGGTCAAAGTCAATGAGAGGGGGTCTGCTCCATTGATGGAATCCGTAGCGCTTGCAAAACCCGCGCTGCGGGTGCGCTGGGCGCTGGCCAATTGGGCCACGGTGATTTCATGGCTGCCTGTGGTAGCTGTGGCCCCCATGCTGGCTGAAAAAGCAGCAGGCTGGCTGTTGCTCAGAGACAGCGCACCAAAGTTGCTGGCGCTTTTGAGTTTTTCCAAACTGGCTTTGAGCGGCTCCAAGTAAGCGCGCACCGCACCGTAACCCGATATCTTGGCCTCAGACTTGGTGATCTTGGCGTCAATCCGGTCTTTGAGCGGTTTGCGCTCGGCCTCCACCAGACTTTGAGCCAGATTTTTGATGTCTATGCCCGATCCCGCGCCCAAAGAGCTGACGATGCTGGAGGTGTTGACGGCCATGGCGGTTTTAAATCGTGGAAGGAATTAGGTCAAAGATCGGCAGCACATGAACAAACTTGAACCCACCACGTTCACCGCAGATAGCTGAACAAGCTCAGCTGAGATATTTTTGAAAAGCTGCTCTGCGCCGCTTCGAGCGACATCATTTGCTTGTTCATCTGCGTGATGGCCTTGGCATAGTCCAAGTCTTCCACCGACGACAAGTTCATTTTGATGGTGTTGGTCAGGTCTTCCAGGGTCATGGTTTGCTGGTCCAAATTGCTCATGTCCGTGCCTATGTCGGCCTGGGCCAACACCAAGCCGTCAATCAGAGCGTCTACTTCTTGGTTGCCGCGCTGCATATTGGCTTGGCTGGAGTTGGCCACGGCGTCGACCAAGTCGTCCAGCGACTGGAAAAAACCTACCCCTGTGCTGGTGCCTGTGTCCGCGTCGGTGCGCACCACACGGGTGAACACCTCTGGGCCCGCCCGGTTGGTGGGCAAGGTGCGCTGGTCGCCAATGAGCACCTCCATGCGGGTGCGGTCGCCTTGGTAGACAGGCGAGCCGGTGGGGTCGTCCGCCGGTGGCGCAAAAGCGGGCTGCCCCACCCGGCTGCCTGAAAAAAGATGGTTGCCGCTGGTGTCTTGGGCATTGGCCATGCTCAAAATTTGCTGGCGCAAGCCCTTGAGCTCGGTGGCAATGGACTGGCGGTCCGCACCTGACAAGGTGTCGTTGGAGGCCTGCACCGTCAATTCTTTGACGCGAAACATCAGGGATATGGCGTTTTCTACGGCATTGGCCTCGGTGTCCAGCCGGGCTTTGACCAGGCCCATGTTGCTCATGAAGTTTTCTTGGCGACTGAGCAACGACTTGTAGCGCTGGATCGAGGACGACTGCTGTGGCTCGTCGCTGGGCTGGAGCACCTGCTTGCCGCTGGCCACCTGGGCTTGGCTTTTGACCAGCCTGGACTGCACCTGGCTCATTTGGTTGGAGGCGCGGTCAAACAAAAAGCTGTTGGAAATTTTCATGGGAGTGGCCAGCTTGAATTGAAAAGATCAGCGCTTTAACGCAGCGCAATCATGGCGTCAAACAACTGCGAGGCCACCTGCATGACCTTGGCCGAAGCTTGGTAGGCCTGCTGAAAGCGGATCAGGTTGGCGGCTTCTTCGTCGAGGTTGACGCCGGAGACCTTGTCGCGGTTTTCCTCGGCCTGGTCTCGCACCACGGCCAGCGCATCTCGGGCAATGGCCGACTGCGTGGACACGTTACCCATGTCGTTGGTGTGGTCGATGTAAGCGCCAGACAAGGTTTTGCCGCCCGGGAAAATACCTGCCCGGTCCAGCGCCGCAATCGCGCGTATGTTGTCGTTGTTGCCTTTGCCGTCGCGGTTGCCGTCGAGCACAAAGCGGTCGCCCACCACGGGCGGCGAGTTAAAGGAAATGTTCAGGCCCCGGTAGGTGATGCCCGTGAACAAGTCATCGGGGTTCAGGTTGCGCTCGGCGAGCACCGTGCCTGTGCCCGTCTCGGTGATGCGAAAGCGCAGCTGGCCGGCCGTGACAGGGGTCACGAAAGAAATTTCCATGGGGTGGGCGCGCAGGTCTTCCGACACGCTGACCGCCGCCCCTTGGTAGCTGGCCGACACGCGGGCATTGCTGCCTTGGGTGTCACTGACCAGCACCATCACGTCGTCAGGCACCACCCCTTTGAGGGTGGCGCTGGTGCGAAAGCCTATATCGGCCAGCACGGTGGGCTTGCCACCCGCACCAAAGCCCAATTCAACGGGCGTGTCTTGGCCGGTCACCAGGGCGCGCTCCACGCTGACCCTGCCGGTGTAGGTGCCGGGGGTCACATTCAGGGCATTGCCGCCGTTGATGAGCAAGGGCTCAATGGTGATGTTCTCGCCCTCGTGGCCCACGGTGTTGCTCAACACCAGCTCGCCCCCAGAGGTGAGCTCGGCCTTTACCCGGCTGGCAGCGCTTTGGGCGTTGATGGCTTCTACCAATCCGGCAGCCGTGCCAAACCCACCGCTGGAAGGCGTGATGCTCACGCCATTGAGCACCAAGGCGCGGTCGAGTTGGAATTGGTCGGCAAAGCTGCGCACCTCGTTGCTGGCGGTGGCGCTGATGCCCAAGCCCTGGCCGGCGGTGTTCAGCCACGCCGCCACCTCGGTGGCCTGCAAACTGCCGTTGGCCGCTGCCAGTGCTGGCAAAGCCTGGCCGTTGAGTGTGAGTGCGCCTGCCGCTATGCCAGTCACGCCCGAGCGCAAGCGATCGCCTTGCAGCAGGGCCGGCAAGGCTTTGCCGCTGACCACCTCGTCATTGCCGGTGAAAGCTTGCTGGCGGCCCACCTCGGCGCGGGCGCCGTAAAACACCTGCATGTCCCGGTAAGCCTCTTGGCCAGACACACCCAGGTAGGCGGCCGAATAGCTGGCCCCAGGCTGCATGCCGGGCATGCCCAGCATGCTGGCCTGGCCGTCGGCCGACAGGGGGGGGCCCAGCAGGTGACGGCCATCGCGCGTGATGAGTTGGAGTTGCTGCTCGCCTTGGGCATCGCTCAAGGCAATCGACACATTCTTCATGCCCGCCGGAATCTGCGTGACGCTGGCCAAACCGGTGGTGACCGAAACCTGAAACACCTTGGCCGCCGAGGCGTTGTCATTGTTGAGCAGCACCTGGTCCAGCGCCTTGGGCGGGCCATACACAGGGTTGGCAAAGCTCACCGTGGCGTCGGCTTTGCCCACGTTGTTGGCGTTTTCAATGACGCGAAACTGCGCGGCCGCGGCCAGGCGCATGGGGTCGCTCACCGCCAGCTTCATACCGCTGGCCACGCGCTTGGAGCCGGCCTCCACCCTGAACAGGTCGCCGCCCATCTGACCATAAGCGTCCACACCTGTGCGGTGCAGCGCGTTGACCTCTTTCATGAGCGTGCCCGCCACGGTGTCCAGTGCGCCGCGGCTGCTGTCGAGCACCTGCTCCCTGAAAGTCATGATGCCAGCCAACTTGCCACTGGTCACGCCAGCCAGCGAACGGGGCTGCTTGCCATAAGGGTCCAGCACCAAGCCAATGCGATCGGGGTTTTGGGGGTCGGTGTAGCTGCCTATGCGCACGGCGTTGATGCCGTTGACGATCAAGTCTTTGTCGGGCGCGCTGCCCAGGCTCACATTGACCGAGCCGTTGGCGCCAAAGCTGGTGCGAATGCGCACATGCTCAGACATCTCGCGCAAGAGTCGGTCACGCTGGTCCAGCAGCTCGGCCGGCTGCTTGGTGGCGCTGCCGTGCTTGGCCATTTGCACGTTGATGGCGGCCAATTGCTGCGCCAAGGTGTTGACGGTGCCCACGCTGCCTTCAAGGGCATCACGGCTTTCGGTGTCCACCAGGTCCAGCTGGCTGGAAATCAAGCTAAAGCGCGAATTCAAGCCCTCGACCGAGCGGAAAAACTCGCCGCGCAACACGGTCGACGCCGGGTCGGTGGACAAGCCCCTGGCGGACGAGAAAAATTCGTCGAGTGCGCTGACCAGGCCCGCGTTTTCACTGCCCATGAGGTCGACCACGCGGTTGGTGTAATCAACCATGGGCTCTTGGCTGGACAACTCACTGATGCTGTTGCGCAAGTTCAAATCGGCAAAGGCGTCGTACTGGCGCTTGACGCGGTCGTACACCACACCCGTGCCAATGTAGGCGCCGCCAATTTGGCGCGGCGGGGCCGAGCTCAGGCCCACCTCTTGGCGGGAATAGCCTTCGGTGGAGACGTTGGCAATGTTGTTGCCCACGGTGCCCAGCGCCAGCTGGTAGGCCGTGACGGCGGTGCCGGCAACGCCTAACAGGTCGCTCATGGCAAGCTCCTAGGGGCCAAGCCTGGCACGCGGCTCATTGGAATGGGCGCGCCCGGGAACTGCAGCGCACCCAGCGCCGCAGGCTTGGGCTGCAGGCTCAGGCCGGACTGGGCGGGGTTGAGCGGCAAGCCTTTTTGCAGCGTGCCGGCTTCTCGGGCGGCCAAGGCATCGGCCGTGGAGCTGACGGAGCCCATTTGGCGGGACTGCACGTCCACCAGCATGTCGGCCAAGCCCACGGCGCCGCGCTTGGCCATGGCCATGGAGAGCTCTTTGTCGAACATGGCCTCAAAAGTGTCGGCGTGCGGCGAGGAGGTGAGCTCGCTTTTTTCGATGGAGTCGCGCATGGACTTCATCATCATTTGCAAAAACAAAGCCTCAAACTGCTGCGCGGTTTCACGCAGGGCAGACTTGCCGTCACGGGCCGCTTGCCCGCGCAGCTCGCCCAGACCCTGAAAGTCCAGGTAGCTGCGGGCGGTGGCGTTGGAGGTGGGTTCCATGGCTTTTGGCTTATTGCTTTTGGCAGTGGCGTCAGATGATCAACAGCTCGGCGCGCAAGCTGCCCGCACTTTTGAGCGCTTCAAGAATGGCAATCAAGGCCGAGGGCGAGGCGCCCACCTGGTTGACCGCATCCACAATTTGGCGCAGATCCACGCCGGGCTGGAACATGAACATGGGGTTTTTGGGCTCATTCACCGCCACCTCGGCGTTTTGCACACCCACGGTTTGGCCACCGGCCAGCGGGTTGGGCTGAGACACCTCGTTGGTGGCCGATATCGCCACCGAAATGGTGCCGTGAGACACAGCCGCAGCGGTGACCCGCACATTGCGGCTGATGACCACCGTGCCCGTGCGGGCATTGACCACCACGCGCGCTGGCGGCTCGCCGGGCTGCACTTCCAAGTTCTCCACCATGCTCATGAAGGCCACTCGCTGGCTCGTGTCCTGCGGCGCCCGCACCGCCACAGACACGCTGTCCACGGCCTGGGCCACGCCCTCGCCAAAGCGGCTGTTGATGGCGTTGACGATGGCCGTGGTGGTGGTGAAGTCCCCCTGACGCACATTGATCATGAGTTGCTCGGCGCTGGCAAAAGGACTGTCCACCACGCGCTCGACCGTGGCGCCACCGGGCACGCGAGAAGAGGTGGGCACCCCAATGACCACTTTGGAGCCTGCGGCGCTGGCGTCAATGCCGGTGGCGGTGAGTGAGCCTTGTGCCAATGCGTAAACCTCGCCGTCCACACCCCGCAAGCTGGACAAGAGCAGCGTGCCACCGCGCAAATTGCTGGCCTTGCCAATGGCAGAGACCGTGATGTCGATTTTTTGACCGGGCTTGGCAAAGCCAGGCAGCTCGGCCGTGACCATGACCGCCGCCACGTTTTTGATGTCCATCTTGCCGGCGGTGGCCGCTGTTTCAAAGTCAGCCAAGGCCCCCTCCATGGCCACGCCCATGCGGCTGAGCATGGTTTTCATGCTTTGCGCGGTGAAGGACACGTCAGCGCCATCGCCCGTGCCTTGCAAACCCACCACCAGGCCGTAGCCAATGAGTTGGTTGGTGCGCTTGGCGGCCAAACTGGCCAGGTCTTTGATGCGGTCGGCACGGGCAGCCGTAGGCACCAAAACGCCTGCGGCCAAGGCCAGGCTGATGAATAAAGGGGCAATGCGGGTCATGACGGTTCCTTGACAGAGCCCAGGTATGAGCAAAATCCGCGCCCGGTTTGATGAGTGGGTGTTGGCCGGTTTGATTGCCGGTATTTGTATACGCGACTCCCCTGTAGGAGACAAGCCTGCAAGCGAATCTTCGAGCGCGGTAACACCCGTTGACCGCCACCATTCGCCAGCAGGCTGGCTCCTACAAAGACAAGACCTGGCTTTTCCCTTTGTAGGAGCTTGCCTGCAAGCGAATCTTCGAGCGCGGCAACACCCGCTGACCGCCACCATTCGCCAGCAGGCTGGCTCCTACAAAGACAAGGAGGACGCAGATTAGAAAGGCCAGAGCTTGAGCAGGGTGCTGGTGCCCCAGCCGGGGCGGGTGGCTGAGGCCAAGTCGCCAGTGCCGCGGTAGGTGATTTGGGCGTTGGCAAGACGGCGTGATTGCACGGTGTTGTTGGGGGCCACGTCTTCAGGGCGGATGACGCCGGCCACCTGAATGATCTCGGTGCCCTCGGTCAAAGCCAGTTGTTTTTCACCGCGCAGAACCAAGTTGCCGTTGGCGAGCACGTCGATCACGGTGACAGCCACCGAGCCTTCGAGGCTGGCTTTTTGGTCGGCAGTGCCTGCGCCTTTGTTCTCTATGTTGCCGCCCAGCAGGTTGACCCCGGCCAAGCCGGGGAAGGTTCTCATTTTGTTTTGGATGCCCAAGGGCACCACGTCGTTGGTGGACTTGCGGCTGAGCGTGTTGTTTTGGGTGCGTTCGGCTTGGGTGGATTCGTTGAGCAGCACGGTGATGACGTCGCCCACCTGGTAGTGGCGGCCTCGGCCAAAAAAGTTGTCGCTGGCGCGACCTTGGTAAATGGCGCCTGTGGCCAGTGGCATGCGGTCTTTGGCCTGGGGGTAGACGGGCGCAAAGTCGGGGGTGTGGGCCAAGGGCTGGGGCGGTATCACGCTGCAGCCTGAGCCCAAAACCGCAAGCGACAAAATGGCAATCAGATGTTTCATGGTCGGTCCAGAGTTCAAACTTTACAGGCGCTCGTTGATAAAGCGCAGCATGCCGTCCACCGCCGAGATGGCTTTGGAGTTGATTTCGTAGGCGCGTTGGGTTTCGATCATGCTGACCATTTCTTCCACCACGTTCACGTTTGAAGC
>CAMCUN010000126.1 GCA_945878995.1 Polaromonas sp. YR568
GGCGCGGCCTATCACATTGCGCCCGAGGTCTTTCATGAGCTGGGCGCAGAGATTTACTGCATTGGCTGCGCGCCCGATGGCCTGAACATCAACGACGGCGTGGGCGCGACCCACCCCGAGGCCCTGATGGCCGCCGTCAAGGCCCATGGCGCGGATTACGGCGTGGCGCTCGACGGCGACGCCGACCGCCTGCAGTTGGTCGACGCCCAAGGGCGCTTGTTCAACGGCGATGAGCTGCTTTACCTCATGGCTTGCGAGCGTTTGTCACGTGGCGAGGCGGTGCCCGGCGTGGTGGGCACACTCATGACCAACTTGGCCATAGAGGTGGCTCTGAAAGCCCGGGGCGTGGACTTTGTGCGCGCCAAGGTGGGCGACCGCTACGTGCTCGAAGAGCTGGAGAAAAAGGGCTGGCTCTTGGGCGGTGAAAGCTCGGGCCACCTGTTGGCACTGGACAAGCACAGCACGGGCGACGGCCTGATCAGCGCCTTGCAGGTGTTGCAGGCCTGCGTGCGCAGCGGCAAAACCATGACCGAGCTTTTGGCCGAGGTTCAGCTGTTTCCGCAAACGCTGATCAATGTGCGCTTGAAACCCGGGCAAGACTGGACAAGCAGCTTGCCCTTGCAAAGCGAAACCCAGGCCGTGCGGGCCGAACTGGGCGAGACCGGGCGCATTCTCATTCGGCCCAGTGGCACCGAGCCTGTGCTGCGGGTGATGGTAGAAGCCCGCGACGGTGCCCAGGCGCGCAGCAGTGCCCAGCGCTTGGTGGCGGCGGTCGAGCAAGGCTGAGAGTGGTGCAGACCATGTTGCCCTTGCGCGTGGTGCAGGCCGACTATGCCGACCCTGTTCACGGCCAGGCGCTGCTCGATGTGCTCGACGCCTATGCCCGAGACCCGGCAGGCGGTGGCCAGCCGCTGAGCGAGTTTGCGCGTGCGCACCTGCTGGCCGAGCTTGCTGCCAGGCCCGCAGCCTTCAGCGTGCTGGCCTTTGACGGTGACCTGCCTGTGGGCCTGGCCAACTGCATAGAAGGCTTTTCTACCTTTGCCTGCCAGCCGCTGGTGAATGTGCACGACCTGGCGGTGGTGGCCTCGCACCGAGGGCGCGGCGTGGGCCAAGCCTTGTTGGCGCAGGTGGAACAGTTGTCGCGCAGCCGAGGCGCTTGCAAGCTCACGCTGGAGGTGCTGTCTGGCAACCGCCAGGCGCTGGGCTTGTACGAGCGCTGCGGTTTTGCGCCTTATGCACTGGATGCGGCCATGGGGCAGGCGCAGTTTTTACAGAAGTGGCTGTAGCCGAATCTCGCGAATTGACTTTACTTGGGCTTGCTTGAATGACGGCCCTTCAGGCCGCCGCCTCCAGGCCGTTTTGAAAATGCGTTTGCATGCGCTGCGCCGCCAGCGTGCTGTTGCGCTGCAGCAGCGCTTCGACCAACAGCCTGTGCTCGGACAAAGACTCTTGTAAGCGGCCGCTTTTGAGCAGCGAGTGGTGGCGGTTGAGCTTCATGACCTTGCGCAAGTCATTGACCATTTGGTCGCGCCAGCGGTTGTCTGCGATCTCCAGCAGCCTGCGGTGAAAAGCCTCGTTGATGGTGAAAAACAGCGCCCTGTCGCCCGCTGCGTTTTCAAGGTCTTGGTGCAAGGCCTGCAGTTCACGCAGTTCCTCGCCTGTCGCCCGCTCGGCCACCACGGCGGCCGCGTCGCTTTCCAGCAAGGCCAGCAGGTGGTAGACATCGTGGAGGTCACGCTCGGACACCTCGGTCACGTAAGCACCCCGGCGCAGCTTCATGGTCACCAGGCCTTCAGCTGCCAAGACCTTGAGCGCTTCGCGCAAAGGCGTGCGGCTGATGCCGTACTCCTCTGACAGCTTGAGCTCGTCAATCCAGCTGCCTGGCGCCAAGGCCTGCGCAAAAATGCGCTCGCGCAGCAGTTCAGCCACCTCCACATAGAGGGCTCGGGTGCTCAAGGGGAGGGCGGCCATGGTGGTAAGCTTACGCGAAATTTAATTTTGCATCAATAATTATAAATGCGTTAAACTCAGAAACTCGTTTTGAGGTCTTGCCGCGCACGCGGGTACGCACGCGCTGGGGGCTTCTTCTAAAGCTTTTTTGTCATCCACCGGACTGCCATGGCCTTCACTTGCCATGAGGCCCCTGAGCTCAAAGCCATGACCCCACCGAACACCCCCCTCGAGTTCAACCCCGCCAGCCTAGAGGCCTGGCACAAAGCAGCGGCCAAGTCCGCCCCTGGTGGCGATGTGTCCGCCCTGAACTGGCTCACGCCCGACGGCATCACGGTCAAGCCGCTCTACACCGCCGCCGACACCGCCAACTTGCCGTACACCGACACGCTGCCCGGCTTTGAGCCCTTTATTCGCGGCCCGCAAGCGACCATGTACGCGGTGCGGCCCTGGACCATTCGCCAGTACGCTGGCTTTTCCACCGCTGAAGAATCCAATGCGTTTTACCGCAAGGCCTTGGCCGCCGGCGGGCAGGGCGTGAGCGTGGCGTTTGACCTGGCCACACACCGCGGCTACGACTCCGACCACCCGCGCGTGACCGGCGACGTGGGCAAGGCCGGCGTGGCGATCGATTCGGTCGAGGACATGAAGATTTTGTTCAACGAGATCCCGCTGGACAAGGTCAGCGTCTCCATGACCATGAACGGTGCCGTGCTGCCCGTGTTGGCGGGCTACGTGGTGGCGGCCGAAGAGCAGGGCGTGGCGCAAGACCAGCTCAGCGGCACCATCCAGAACGACATTCTCAAAGAGTTCATGGTGCGCAACACCTACATCTACCCGCCCGAGCCGTCGATGCGCATCATTGGCGACATCATCGAGTACACGGCGACCAAGATGCCCAAGTTCAACTCCATCAGCATCTCGGGCTACCACATGCAAGAAGCCGGCGCCAACCAGGCGCTGGAGTTGGCCTTCACGCTGGCCGACGGCAAGGAATATGTGAAAACCGCGCTGGCCAAGGGCCTGGACGTGGACGGCTTTGCCGGTCGCCTGTCGTTTTTCTGGGCCATTGGCATGAACTTCTACCTTGAAGTGGCCAAAATGCGCGCGGCCCGCCTGCTGTGGTGCCGCATCATGAAGGACTTTGGCGCTCAAAAACCCAAGAGCCTGATGCTGCGCACCCACTGCCAAACCTCGGGCTGGTCGCTCACCGAGCAAGACCCCTACAACAACGTGGTGCGCACCACCATAGAGGCCATGGCCGCCGTGTTTGGCGGCACGCAAAGCCTGCACACCAACAGCTTTGACGAGGCCATTGCGCTGCCTACTGAGTTTTCGTCGCGCATTGCCCGCAACACCCAACTCATCATCCAAGAAGAAACCCACATTCCGCAGGTTATTGACCCCTGGGCCGGCAGCTACATGATGGAAAAGCTGACCCAAGACATGGCCGACGCCGCCTGGAAAATCATTGAAGAAGTCCAAGCCATGGGCGGCATGACCAAAGCCGTGGACAGCGGCTGGGCCAAGCTCAAAATCGAGGCGGCCGCCGCTGAAAAGCAGGCCCGCATCGACAGCGGCAAAGACGTGATCGTCGGCGTCAACAAGTACAAGCTCAAAACCGAAGCGGCCATTGATGCCCGCGACATTGACAACGTGGCCGTGCGCGACGGGCAAATCGCGCGTTTGCAGACCATCAAGGCCCAGCGCGACAGTGCCGCCGTGGAGCAAGCCCTGAACGCTTTGACGGCGGCGGCCGAGTCCAACACCGGCAACCTGCTGGAATTGAGCATCCAGGCCATGCGCTTGCGCGCCACGGTGGGCGAGGTCAGTGACGCGCTTGAAAAAGTCTATGGCCGCCACCGTGCCGACACGCAAAAAGTCACCGGCGTGTACGCCGCCGCCTACGACTCGGCCGAAGGTTGGGAAACCCTGAAAACCGAGATCAACGCCTTTGCCCAGGCCCAAGGCCGCCGCCCCCGCGTGATGGTCTCCAAGCTCGGCCAAGACGGCCACGACCGCGGCGCCAAAGTGGTGGCCACCGCCTTTGCCGACCTGGGCTTTGACGTGGACATGGGCCCGCTCTTCCAAACGCCGGAAGAATGCGCCCGCCAAGCCATTGAAAACGACGTGCATGCCGTGGGTGTGTCCACCCTGGCGGCCGGCCACAAAACCCTGGTGCCTGCCATCATTGCAGAGCTCAAAAAGCAGGGTGCTGACGACATCATCGTCTTTGTGGGCGGTGTCATCCCCCGGCAAGACTACGAGATGCTGTACGAGGCAGGCGTCAAAGGCATTTACGGCCCGGGCACACCGATTCCGGCGAGTGCCAAAGATGTGCTGGAGCAGATCAAAAAGGCTTTGGGATAAACGCTTGTGATGCTGTAATACGGTATTGCAAGCATTTTCAAGGAGTCTGCCATGGCTGTATCCGTTCGACTGGAACCGCTGCTCGAAAAAGAGCTGGAGCTGACCGCCAAACGCATGGGCGTGACCAAGTCACAGTTCATCATCTCGGCGCTGGAAAGGGCCTTGGGCCGCAAAAACCCCTACGACTTGCTGCTCCAGGTGAACGCCGAGGTCCGCGAGCCCTTGCCCGAGGGACTGGCGCACATGTCACCCACCAAGGTGGCCTTGCGGGCCAAGCTCCAAGAAAAACGCCAGGCCAGTCAAGCCGATTGGCTGGCCTTTCAAGAGGCCAAAAAGCAAGGCCTTGCGTGGTCGGCCCCTGAGCCGGGAGTTGATTCACCGTGAATTTGGCCCTCATTGACACCGGCCCCATGGTGGCGCTGTTTGATACCAACGAGCTGGCGAACAAGCACTACACCACCTTGCTGTCCCAGAACTGGCGCTTGACGACCACCTGGCCCTGCGTGGTCGAGGTTTGCCATTTTTTGGGTGCCAACGCGGTGCAGCGCTACTTGCGCTGGGTGTCCGAGGGCGGCGTCATCGTGTACCCCTTTGATGTGTCTAACCTGCCCGAATTCGCCGAGCTGATGACGCGCTACACCGCACCTCCGCGCACTGAAATGGACTTGGCCGACGCCTCGCTGGTTTGGTTGGCGCAAGACACGAACACGATCCGAGTGATGACCATGGACGTGCGGGACTTCTCTCGGTACAGGCTGCCCGACGGGCGCAGCTTTGACATCCTGTGAACAAGCTCACCACACCACAGCTGGAACAGGCGCTTTTGCAGGGTGACGCGCCCGTGCAGCGCCGCGCCATTGCCAAAGCCATCACGCTGCTCGAATCCACCCGCGCCGACCACCGCGCCCAAGGCGATGAACTGCTGACGGCCTTGCTGCCGCACACGGGCCAGTCGTTTCGGCTGGGCATCAGCGGTGTGCCTGGCGTGGGCAAGTCCACCTTCATTGAAGTGCTGGGCCTGTACCTCATAGGCCAAGGCCACCGCGTGGCGGTGCTGACCATAGACCCCTCGTCCACCGTGTCAGGTGGTTCCATCTTGGGCGACAAAACCCGCATGGAGCGTTTGTCGGTTCACGAGCGTGCCTACATTCGCCCCAGCCCGTCCAGCGGCACCCTGGGCGGCGTGGCCGAAAAAACCCGTGAGGCCATGCTTGTTTGCGAAGCCGCAGGCTACGACGTGGTGATAGTGGAGACCGTGGGCGTGGGCCAAAGCGAGACCGCCGTGGCCAACATGTGCGACATGTTTGTGCTGATGCAACTGCCCAACGCGGGCGACGACCTGCAGGCCATCAAAAAAGGCGTGATGGAGTTGGCCGATCTGGTGGTGATCAACAAAGCCGACATTGACGCCCATGCCGCCACGCGCGCCGAGGCGCAAATCACCTCGGCCATGCGCTTGTTTGGCTTGGTCAACAACGCCATGGGCAGTGCCCAGGCCGAGGCGTATGACCAGCATTGGCACCCGCAGGTGCTGCAACTCAGTGCCCTGCACAACAAGGGCGTCGATGCTTTTTGGCATGCCGTCAGCCAATTCAAGGTCTTGCAGACGGCCAACGGTCAACTCGCCGCCCGCCGCCAACAGCAGGCGCTGGCGTGGATGTGGCAGCGCATTGACGCGGGCCTCAAGCAAGCCTTTCACCAAGACCCCGCGGTGGGCCTTCTATTGCCTCAAATGCTGGCGCAAGTCGCCAGTGGCCAGTTGCCTGCCTCAACGGCCGCGCGCCAATTGCTGGCTGCGCACGCCCGATAACAAGCGCCAAGCCCTCAAACCGTCACCCGTTCTTTCAGAAAGAAAAAGCATGCAGGACATTCTTGAGCAACTCGAACAAAAACGTGCAGCGGCCCGGCTAGGCGGTGGCCAAAAACGCATTGACGCGCAGCATGCCAAGGGCAAGCTGACGGCGCGTGAGCGCCTGGAAGTGCTGCTGGACGAAGGCACTTTTGAAGAGTGGGACATGTTTGTCGAGCACCGCTGCGCCGACTTCGGCATGGAAGACAACAGGATCCCCGGCGACGGCGTGGTCACGGGCTACGGCATGATCAACGGCCGCTTGGTCTTTGTCTTCAGCCAAGACTTCACCGTGTTTGGCGGCGCGCTGTCCGAGGCCCATGCCGAAAAAATCTGCAAGGTGATGGACCAAGCCATGAAGGTAGGCGCGCCTGTCATTGGGCTGAACGACTCCGGCGGCGCGCGCATTCAAGAGGGCGTGGCCTCGCTGGGCGGTTATGCCGATGTCTTCCAGCGCAACGTCATGGCCAGCGGCGTGATCCCGCAGATCAGCCTGATCATGGGCCCCTCGGCCGGTGGCGCGGTGTATTCGCCGGCCATGACCGACTTCATCTTCATGGTCAAGGACAGCGCCTACATGTTTGTGACCGGCCCCGAAGTGGTCAAGACCGTCACGCACGAGGAAGTCACGGCTGAAGAGCTGGGCGGGGCCCTTACCCACACCACCAAAAGCGGCGTGGCCGACCTGGCCTTTGACAACGATGTGGAAGCGCTCTTGATGCTGCGGCGCCTGTACAACTACCTGCCGCTGAACAACCGCGAAAAAGCGCCAGTGCGCCCCAGCGCCGACCCGGCCGCCCGCATGGACCTGAGCCTGGACACCTTGGTGCCCGAAAACGCCAACCAGCCCTACGACATGAAGGAGCTGATCACCAAAACCGTGGACGACGGCGATTTCTTTGAAATCCAGCCCGAGTACGCCAAAAACATCATCGTTGGCTTTGCCCGCATGGAAGGCCAGACGGTCGGTATCGTCGCCAACCAGCCTTTGGTGCTGGCCGGTTGCCTGGACATCAAGAGCTCCATCAAGGCGGCGCGATTTGTGCGTTTTTGCGACGCCTTCAACATCCCTGTCATCACCTTTGTCGACGTGCCCGGCTTTATGCCCGGCACTTCTCAAGAGTACGGCGGCATCATCAAGCACGGCGCCAAACTGCTTTACGCCTACGCCGAATGCACGGTGCCCAAAATCACCGTCATCACGCGCAAAGCCTACGGCGGCGCGTACGACGTGATGTCGTCCAAGCACCTGCGCGGCGACGTGAACTTTGCCTGGCCCAA
The DNA here is from genome assembly GCA_945878995.1 of Polaromonas sp. YR568. Lineage (GTDB taxonomy): Bacteria > Pseudomonadota > Gammaproteobacteria > Burkholderiales > Burkholderiaceae_C > Polaromonas. Next base: position 7,451 of record CAMCUN010000126.1, read on the forward strand.
TGCCGAGATTGCGGTGATGGGCGCCAAAGGCGCGGTCGAGATCATCTTCCGCGAAGAAAAGAAAGACCCGGCCAAGCTGGCCGCCCGCGAGGCCGAATACAAAGCCCGCTTTGCCAACCCCTTCGTGGCGGGCGCCCGCGGCTTTATTGACGACGTGATCTTGCCGCACGAGACGCGCAAGCGCATTTGCCGCTCGCTGGTCATGCTCAAAGACAAAAAGCTCGAAAACCCGTGGCGCAAGCACGGCAACATCCCTCTGTAAGCGCAGGAGCCCCACCATGTTCACCAAAATCCTGATTGCCAATCGCGGAGAAAACGGCTGTGCAGCGGACGTTTCAACAAATTGCATGGCATGCGAAGCATGCGCAGGCGATTTCTCTGCGGAGAACCAAAATGTTTAAAAAGATCCTGATCGCCAACCGCGGAGAAATC
>CAMCUN010000127.1 GCA_945878995.1 Polaromonas sp. YR568
CAGCTCGGCCAAGTCGTCAGCCACGCGTTGCCCTTCGCTCAGGTGCTCAGGAAAAGTGGCCAACACGCGGGCCGCCACTGAAATATCGCGGGTGCTGACCTCCACGCCTGCAGGGGCGGCAAAGGTGCGAATGATGGGCAAAAACGCGCTGGTGGCCAGCAAAGGCGCTTCATCGGTCAGGGTGTAGATGATGCTGGGGGTGCTTGGGCTGGAGGTGTTCATGGTTTGGCTGATCCTTTGTCTCTAAAAAATCGCAGGTGGCAAGTGTTCGTGCTGCACCGCGCGATGGTGCTGGATTTTGCTTTCAAAGCTCAGCGCTTGAAGCCGTTTTTGAACCGGAATCCCGTATTGCGAAATATGAACCGGGTTTCACGCAAATTTTTTCGGGCTTTGCCTCAACAAGGCCAAAAAAAACCCGGTGAAACGGTCACCGGGTTGGGCGGAAGCTGGAGCGATCAGCCGAAGTTCTTTTCCGCAAAAGACCAGTTCACCAGTTTGTCAAAGAAAGTCTCGACAAACTTGGGGCGCATGTTGCGGTAGTCGATGTAGTAGGCGTGTTCCCACACGTCCACCGTCAGCAAAGCGGTGTCGGCGGTGGTCAGGGGCGTGCCAGCTGCGCCTGTGTTGACGATGTCGATGGAGCCATCGGGCTTTTTCACCAACCAGGTCCAGCCCGAGCCAAAGTTGCCCACGGCCGACTTGACAAACGCCTCTTTGAAAGCAGCGTAAGTACCCCACTTGGCATTAATGGCAGCGGCCAGAGCGCCTGTGGGCTCGCCGCCGCCTTGGGGCTTCATGCAGTTCCAAAAGAAGGTGTGGTTCCAGACCTGAGCTGCGTTGTTGTAGACGCCGCCACTGGATTTTTTGACAATTTCCTCCAAAGGCATGGCCTCGAATTCGGTGCCTTTTTGCAGGTTGTTCAGGTTCACCACGTAAGCGTTGTGGTGCTTTCCGTGGTGGAACTCCAGAGTTTCCTGGCTGTAGTGCGGGGCCAAGGCATCAATAGCGTAAGGCAGGCTGGGCAGGGTGTGTTCCATAAAGTCCTCTTTTTGAAGTTGAGTGGCTGAAAACTAAACAAAGTCCATTGTAGGAAGGTTGAGAAAAACCGCGTGAGGGGGCTGCCATTGCGGGACACAAAACCGTCCCCCGTCCTGTGGCTCAGGGCCGGCTGGCCAGCACATGCACATCGAGCTGACCGTCCGCCAAGGTGGCCACCAAGGACTGGCCAGGCTGTGCCTGCACCGCTTGGGTGAGCGCCCGGCCCTGCTCGTCGGTCAGCCAGGCATAGCCGCGCTGCAGCACCAGCCGAGGGTCGAGCAGCTCCAGCCGCAGCTGGGCCTGCGCTAAGCGGCGGTCTTGCGTCGCCAGGGCTTGGTCGCACCCGCGCGGCAGGGCTTGCGCCAGGCGCTCCAGGCCCAGGCTTTGGCGCTGCAAGGCCAGCCCCGCCGCATGGGCCAGGCCTTGGGCCCATACTTTCAAGCCGGCGCGCTCGCGCGTCACCAAGTGCGAGGGCTGGCCCAGCCGGGCGGCCACCCTGTCCAGGCCCTGCTGGGCACTGTCAAGCTGGCGCTCCAGGCCCTGAGCCAGCCGGTCTTGCATGAGGTCCAACGCGCCCAGCCACACGGCTTGCGGCTGGGCCGCCAGTTCAGCAGCGGCGGTGGGGGTGGGGGCGCGCAGGTCGGCGCAAAAGTCGGCAATGGTGAAGTCTGTCTCGTGGCCCACCCCACACACCAGGGGCACGGGCGATTGAACAATGAGCCGGGCCAGGGCCTCGTCATTGAAGGACCACAAATCCTCCAAGGCGCCGCCGCCGCGCACCAGCAAAAGAACATCCACCTCGGCCCGCGCATAAGCGGTGCGCAAGGCTTCCTGCAACTGCGAAGCCGCCTGTGCGCCCTGCACACTGGCCGGGTAGACCACCACCGGAATGTGCGGCGCCCGGCGCTTGAGCGTGCTGAGCACATCGTGGAGCGCGGCGGCTCCCAAGGAGGTGACCACACCCAAGGCGCGTGGCATCAGGGGCAGCGGCCTTTTGCGGCCGGCCTCAAACAAACCCTCGGCTTCGAGCTTGGCCTTGAGCTGCAAGAAACGCTCAAACAGGTTGCCTTCGCCCGCCCGCTTGAGCGACTCGACCACCAGTTGCAACTCGCCACGCGGCTCGTAAATGCTCAGCCGGCCTCTGAGTTCCACCAACTGACCGTCTCTGGGCGCAAAGTCCAGCAAAGAGGCCGCGCGCTTGAACATGGCGCAGCGGATTTGCCCTTGCTCGTCTTTGAGCGTGAAGTAGCAGTGCCCGCTGGCCGCCCGCGTGAAGCTGCTGACCTCGCCCTGCACCGCCACGGGGTTGAAGCGCGCCTCCAAGCTGTCGGCCATGGCCCGCAACAAGGCTCCCACCGCCCAGGGCTGAGACCCGGATCTGGTGACTAGGCTTCGAACGGGCTCTAACACATTACACCCCGAGGAATGTAAATAAAAAAATTAATCACGCCCAATTTCATTGATTCTTTCAGGCTCAAGCTGGCAATTTTGCTTAAAATTGTGGCAATTTGTTAAAACCTAGAACCCACGCGGGTTTGCCGAGGGGGTCCTAGCAGTTGGCCACAAAGTTATCCACAAGTTCTGTGGGTTCAGTTTGACGGCCAAACAGCGCATCCACCACCCTGCCGCGACCAGCCGCGCAGCCCATCTTGCAAATCCAAGCTGACAGATAATTTGCGCCATCTTGCAAGAAAATTCACAGCGTAATGATACAAGCCGCCCTCCTGGCACAAGTGGCTCTCATGGCCCTGCGCAGGCAGGCAAGCCTGGGCGAGCCAAGCCCTCAGCCAGGGGCTGGCTGACCGCCCACTTGCCCCATGCTTGGCTGCGCCGTGGCCCACTGAGCTGCGCGCTGTGGCCCTTGTCTGTGCTGTACGCGGTTTTGGTGCGCGGCAGGCGCTGGATGTACGACACAGGCGCCTGGCCCCGCACCCGCCTGCCCGTGCCCGTGGTGGTGGTGGGCAATTTGGTGGCAGGTGGGTCGGGCAAAACCCCGGCGGTGATGGCGCTGGTCGAGCACTTGCGCGCGCAGGGCTGGCGCCCTGGCGTGGTCTCGCGTGGCCATGGCAGGCTCACCCGCGGGTGTCTTGAAGTGCTTGCCGACATGTCCGCCCGCGACTGCGGCGATGAGCCGCTGCTCATTCGCCAGCACTGCCAAGTGCCGGTGTTTGTGGCCAGCCTGCGGGCACAAGCCGCTGAGAACCTGCTTAAAACCCACTCCGACATCAACATCGTGTTGGCCGACGACGGCCTGCAACACCATGCGCTGGCGCGCGATATCAACATTGCCGTGTTCGACGACCGAGGCACGGGCAACGGCTGGCTGCTGCCGGCCGGCCCGCTGCGCGAGCACTGGCAGCCGGACCGGGTGAACTTGGTGCTGCACACGGGTCAGCATCCAGCCTTTGCAGGCTTTCAGGCCCAGCGGGCTTTGGCCACGCACGGCCAAAGTGCTCAAGGTCAGAGCGTGCCCTTGCATTCGCTAAAAAAACAGAAGCTGATGGCCTTGGCAGGCATTGCCCAGCCTGAGGCATTTTTTGACATGCTGCGCCAGCAGGGGCTGACACTGGAGCACACGCTGGCGCTGCCAGACCATCATGACTGCCAAGACCTGGATTTGCTGAGCGAGCCCGGGTTGACGCTGCTGTGCACCGAGAAAGACGCCGTCAAGCTGTTTGCGCTCTACCCCGACGCCGGCCTGCGGCTGTTGGCCGTGCCTCTGGTGTTTTCACCGGAACCGGCTTTTTTGCAGGCCTTGGACGCCTTGCTGGCCCCACTCAAGCGCCAACTGCCGCATCATTTACCATCTGCCCATGGACACCCGACTTCTTGAACTGCTGGTCTGCCCCGTCACCAAAGGGCACCTGGAATACGACAAACTCAAGCAAGAGTTGATCTCACGCAGCGCCCGCCTGGCTTATCCCGTGCGGGACGGCCTGCCCGTGATGCTGGAAAGCCAAGCACGCACGCTCAGCGACCAAGAGCTGGGACTTTGACCCCAAGCAGTGGCAGCATGAGTTTTACCGTGCTGATTCCGGCGCGCCTGGCTTCCACGCGCCTGCCCAACAAGCCCCTGGCCGATATTGCAGGCCTGCCCATGGTTGTGCGGGTGGCCCAACGCGCCGCGCTCAGCCGGGCCAGCCGCTGTGTGGTGGCGGCCGACAGCCCCACCATCATGCAAGCCTGTAGCGAGCACGGCGTGCAAGCCGTGCTGACCCGCAGCGACCACCCCAGCGGCAGCGACCGCTTGGCCGAGGCCTGCAGCCTGCTGGGGCTGGGCCCACAGGAGATGGTGCTCAATGTGCAAGGTGACGAGCCGCTGATTGAGCCTGGCCTCATCAACGCCGTGGCCGAGTTGTTGGCCGAGCGCCTGGACTGCGCCATGAGCACGGCGGCACACCCTATTTCTGACTGGGCCGAGTTTGTCAACCCCAACGTGGTCAAGGTGGTGCTGGACGCCCAAAACACCGCGCTTTACTTCAGCCGCGCGCCCATGCCTTGGGGCCGTGACCATGAGGGCCGTGCTTGGTGGACAGAGCCCAACTGCAAGGACCCCCCTCCCCTGCGCCATGTGGGCCTGTACGGCTACCGTGTGGGTTTTTTGCAGCAGTTTCCTCAGCTGCCACAAGCGCCTCTCGAGAGGCTCGAATCCCTGGAGCAGTTGCGGGCGCTGTGGCACGGCCACCGCATCGCGGTGCATGTCAGCGACCACGCCCCCGGAGCTGGGGTGGACACACCCGAGGACCTCGAACGCGTCAGGCAATTGCTGATGAGCTGAGCACGCCCGGCTGTAAGCTGAGGTGAAAGGGGTGCGTGATATTCTCTATACCAGCAAAGTGTGACGATTTGCAACAAGCTAAGTTGCACCCGTCATCGAAGGCATGCGTGCTGAGTTCATCGTCAATGGCTTAGCGCCACTGGCACACAATAATTACATCGAGGACATCCATGAGACTTATTTTGTTGGGCGCCCCTGGCGCGGGCAAAGGCACCCAAGCGAGCTTTCTGTGCCAAAAATACGGCATTCCGCAAATCTCCACCGGTGACATGCTGCGCGCTGCGGTCAAAGCCGGCACGCCGCTGGGCCAGCAAGCCAAAGCCGTCATGGATTCGGGAGGACTGGTCAGTGACGAGCTGATCATCAACTTGGTCAAAGAACGCATCATCCAGCCAGACTGCGTCCAGGGCTTTTTGTTCGACGGCTTTCCCCGCACCATCCCCCAGGCCGACGCCATGAAAGCCGGCGGCGTGAAGATCGACTACGTGCTTGAAATCGATGTGCCTTTTGACGCCATCATCGAGCGCATGAGCGGGCGCCGCTCGCACCCCGCCTCAGGGCGCACTTACCATGTCAAATTCAACGCCCCCAAGGTGGACGGCTTGGACGATGTGACTGGTGAGCCCTTGGTGCAGCGCGATGACGACAAAGAAGAGACCGTGCGCAAGCGCTTGGACGTCTACAGCGCCCAAACCCGCCCGCTGGTGGACTACTACTCCAAATGGGCTCGCATTGAGCCGGATTTGGCGCCCAAGTACCGCGCTATCAGCGGCATGGGCAGTGTGGAAGACATCACCGCCCGAGCCTTGTCTGCTCTGGCCCACTGATGCAGGCGGCTCAGCCGGGCCGACCGCGCGGCCGATTTAGAGGCCCGGATCAAACAAGCTGCATGGCAGCCACAACTGACTGCACCGCATGGCGAACTTGACAAGTTGACAAGCTGACCCCTATGATGGGACTTCAGTCATGATGACCGGAGCCATCCATGCAAACCATTCAAGTCGGCGAGTTCAAAGCGCGTTTTTCTGAAATGATGGATTGCGTTCGCGAGGGTCAAACCATTGTGGTGGCCTACGGCCGCAACCAAGAAAAAGTGGCGGCACTCATCCCCTATGCCCAGCTCGCAGTGGGCGCTCCCCGCAGCTTGGGCACACTGGCCAAGGTGGCCAGTGTGGCTTTCGACCAAGAATTTGAGATCACAGACGCTGAGCTCTTGGGCGCATGAAGCTGCTGCTCGACACCCATGCGCTGATCTGGGCCATCGTCTCCCCCCAACACCTGTCTGCGGCGGCTGTACAAGCCATCACCGACCCTGCCCACCAAGTGGCCGCCAGCGCCGTCTCGTTTTGGGAAATCAGCATCAAAGCGGCCCTGGGCAAACTGACGCTGACAGGCACCAGCTGCGAAGCACTGATGGAGGCCGCCGAGCGACAGGGCTTTGAGCTGTTGCCCCTGGCCGCCCCCTTGGCCGCCAGCTTCAGTCAATTCCCGCCAGACCCCCAACACCGAGACCCGTTTGACCGGATGTTGGTGTGGCAAGCCATGTCTTTGGGCCTGACCCTGGTCAGCCGAGACCGCAAAATCACCCAGTCCCAGCTAGGGCGGCTGCAGGTGCTGTGGTGATCCCTTGATGCACGGGTCCAGGGCCTGCCAAGCTTTGGAGCCTGCGGCCAGGCTTTCAGCGCTTGGCACTCATCCCCGAGCGACGCTGGCCTGGCCCAGCGAGCCTATGGACCCCATCAACTCCAGCACCAGCGCCATGCGGACTTTGACCGGAGACAGGCCAGGATAAGCCGCAAAAAAAGGCACGGCATCGCTGGCGCCCTCCACCAAAACCCCTTGCGCGCAGCGGCCGGCCCTTCGCACTTGCAGCCCCTGCTGCTGAGCCTCAAGCAAAGCTTTTTCGAGCGCTGCGTGCACCGTGCCGTTGCCGGTGGCGGCAACCACCATGCCCTGCGCGCCCGCAGCCACCAAGGCCGGCACCATCCACGCCGTGGCCTCGGCGTGGCTGGTCACGATGGCCACTTTGGGCCAGGGGCGGGCCAACAACGCCAGCAACTGCCTTTGCGCGTGACCTTCGGGCCATGCGCGCAGCACGCGCAAGCGCCCTGCTTCGACAAAAGCCAGCGGCCCCGCATCGCCCGAGCTGAAGGCATCGAGCCGATAGGGGTGGGCTTTGTACACATCCAAGGGGCCGTGGACCGCCCCTGCGCACACGGCCAGCACCCCTTTGGAGCCGGGGTGGCGGGCCACGGTCACGGCGTCCAGCAGGTTTTGCGGGCCATCGGCACTCAAGGCCGTGGCCGGCCGCATGGCGCAGGTCACAACCACCGGCTTGGCGGGCGCCAAGAGGGCGTGCAAGAAATAAGCGGTTTCTTCCAAGGTGTCTGTGCCGTGCGTGATGACCACGCCCTGGACCGCCTCCTCGTCCAAGAGCTCGGCCACGCGCTGGGCCAAGCGGGCCAAGGTGGCCGCGTCCATGTCTTTGCTGTCGAGCTGAGCGAGTTGCTCAAGCTGCAGTGCGCCGGCGGCTTGAGTCAAACCCGGAATGGCCGCGACCAAGTGCGAAATGTCCAACTGCCCGGCCAGGTAGCCGGTGTGGTCAGTAGGCGAGTCCGCAACGCCTGCAATGGTGCCGCCCGTGGCGATGACCACGATTTTTCGATTTGAAGACATATTTTGGATGGCCACTTGTCATTTTCCCCAGGCTGGATAAAAATACATGTACTGTTTATTAAATCAGTAAAAAATGCTCGCTTGGCGACGCATTTTCAGCGCCTGCCGAACACTCGCCCAGACCGACTCCATCCCAAGAAAGCCCTGCCATGACCCTGTCCACCGACCACCACGCCGACAGCCCCAAACTCACGGCACGCCAGCAGCAAATTTTGGAGCTCATACAAAGCGCCATCGCCAGCACCGGGGCGCCGCCCACCCGGGCCGAGATTGCCAGCGAGCTGGGCTTCAAGTCGGCCAACGCAGCCGAAGAGCATTTGCAGGCGC
>CAMCUN010000128.1 GCA_945878995.1 Polaromonas sp. YR568
CCCGCACCCCTCATCAAGCCGCCCAGACTCGCCAACCAAAGAGTGCAACTGATCTGCTGTGCTTTCACTGGAGCAGAAGCGGTTGTCCAAGCTGTTTGGCAGGTGTTTGTATTTCACTGGCTGAGCGGCCAGGCCAGGTTTGATGAAGAGACAGGCTTGTGTTTGGCGGGCGGCGCACCGAGCTTGGGCTGTGTCCGGCCGGCTCATACTGCGGGGGTACACAGAAATCGCCGGCCGAACACAACCCAAACTCGGCACAGAGGTTCTGGCCATGGGGCGGTCTGCCATCGATGACGCCACACTCACTTTGGCTTTGCCGCGATCAAAAACCGCACGCACACACACCATCGTTTGCTGTATGAGGGGTGCGGGTCCGGCCCGATTTCTGTGTACCCCCGCAGTATGAGGGCCGGGCCCGCACCCCTCATCAAGCCGCCCAGACTCGCCAACCAAAGAATGCAACTGATCTGCCGTGCTTTCACTGCAACACAAGCTTGCCCAAGCTCTTAAGCTGTTGTTTGTATTTCACTGGCTGAGCGACCAGTCCAGGGTTTGTGAAGAGACAAGCTTGTGTTTGGCGGGCGGCGCACCGAGCCTGGGCTGTGTCCGGCCGGCTCATACTGCGGGGGTACACAGAAATCGCCGGCCGAACGCAACCCAAACTCGGCACGGAGGCTTTGGAAAACCCGTGCGCACCCCTCATCCAGCCACCCCAGACTGGCCGGTCAAAGAATCTTCAAACCAAGTCAGGAATCAGCGCTTAGGGGCAAGGCGGCGGCGATGGAGCAGGCGCCAGCCCAGCAACACCGCCACGACAGCGGCGTACACAGCCACCTCGGCAAAGTTGTTTTTGCCCGCCCGCATCCAGAAAAAATGCAGCAGCATGGTGAGCGCCGCCACGTAGACCAAGCGATGAAGAAGCTGCCAGCGGGCCACACCCAACCAGCGGATGGAGCGGTTGAACGAGGTGGCGGCCAGTGGCAAGAGGAGCAGCAAGGTGAGCGTGCCCACCAAAATAAAGGGGCGCTTGATGATGTCGCGCACCATCTCAGCCCCGTCCAGCCCCATGTCAAACACGGCATAGGCCAAGAGGTGAAGCACCGCGTATAAAAAAGCCAGCAGGCCCACCGAGCGCCTGAAGCGCGCCATGGCTGGCAGCTTGAACTGAACGCGCAGGGGGGTGACCGCCAGCACCGCGCACATCAAGCGCAGCGCCCAGTTACCGAGTTCGCGGATCAGCGCTTCTTGGGGGTTGGCGCCGAGCTGGTCGGCTGCGGCCTGCCACACCAACCAAGCCAGGGGCAGCAGGCACAGGCCCACCAGCAACGGTTTGGCCAGGGGGTGCAGCAGCGCTTTGTTCATGGCCGCCAAAGGCGCCGCCTTCAATAGAATTTTTTCAGGTCCATGCCAGCGTAGAGCTGACCGACTTGGGCTTCATAGCCGTTGAACATCAGGGTTTTGCGCTTTTTGGCGAACAGCCCGTCTTCGCCAATCCGCCTCTCGGTGGCCTGGCTCCAGCGGGGGTGGTCCACGTTGGGGTTGACGTTGGAGTAAAAGCCGTATTCCTGCGGTGCCGACTTGACCCAGGCGGTCTTGGGTTCGGTGTCGGTGAAGCGGATTTTGACAATGCTTTTGCCGTGCTTGAAGCCGTACTTCCAGGGTGCCATCAAGCGCAAGGGAGCGCCATTTTGCGTGGGCAGCATCTCGCCATACATGCCAAACACCAGCATGGTGAGCGGGTGCATGGCCTCGTCCAGACGCAAGCCCTCCACATAGGGCCATGAGAGCACGCGCGAGCCCACAAAAGGCATGGTTTGGGGGTCGGCGGCGGTGACAAATTCCACGAACTTGGCGCTGCCCAAGGGCTCGACCTTTTTGATGAGCTCGGCCAGCGAGTAACCCACCCAAGGGATCACCATGGACCAGCCCTCGACGCAGCGCATGCGGTAAATGCGCTCTTCTTGCGCGCTGAGTTTGAGCAAGTCTTCCAGCGCGTAGCTGCGCGGCTGCTTGACCAAGCCCTCCACACTCACGCTCCAGGGCGTGGTTTGAAAGCGGCCGCTGTTGCGTGCCGGGTCGGCCTTGTCGGTGCCAAATTCATAAAAATTGTTGTAAGTGCTGGCGTCTTTGTAGTCGGTGAGCTTTTCCATGGTGACCGCGCCCGATACCTTGGAGGCGATCGAGGGCAGGGCCGCGAGCTTGCCTGGGCGCACAGTGGCGCTTTGGGCCAGGGCTTGGCGGCCAGCCCAGGTGGCCAGCACCGTGCCGGCCGCGCCGGCGGCCATCAGCCGCAGCATGTCGCGCCGGCCTTCGTAGGCCGAGCGCGAGGTGATCTCGCTGCCGAGGGGATGGTGGAAACCGTCGTCGTGGCTTTTGATAAGCATGCTGTACTTTCGCGGGCGGGCCTTAAAGCCCTGATTGAACACACAAAACTATTTTGCAAGATGGACCGGCCCCGTCCACCAGCGCGTCAAAGAAGGCCGCAACCTCGGTCGCGTTCACAGCTCACCGTAGCTGTGCAGGCCCGAGAGGAACATGTTCACGCCCAGGAAAGCAAAGGTGGTCACACCCAGGCCGGCCAAGGCCCACCAGGCGGCCACGGTGCCGCGCAAGCCCTTCATGAGGCGCATGTGCAGCCAGGCCGCGTAGTTCAACCAAACAATGAGCGCCCAGGTTTCCTTGGGGTCCCAGCTCCAGTAGCCGCCCCAGGCCTCGGCGGCCCAAAGTGCGCCCAGCACAGTGGCAATGGTGAAAAAGGCAAAGCCTACGGCAATGGCCTTGTACATCACGTCGTCCATCACCTCGTAGCTGGGCAAGCGCTGTGCGATGGGCTTGCGCGCCAGCACCAAAAAGGCCGCAATCAGGCCTGACACGGTCAAGTAACCCACCCAGTACATGCCGCCAGCCTCGTAAGAAGACTTGCGAAACACCAGGGGCACCAAGCACATCACCAAGCCCAGCAGCCACAAAGGCGCCAGCTTGTGCCACTTGGTTTGCGTGGCCTGCTGCTTGATGAGGTAGCCCAGCGCGACCATGGCTGCCAGTGCGAACATGCCGTAACCCACAAAGTTGGCCGGCACATGCACCTTCATCCACCAGCTTTTGAGTGCGGGCACCAAGGGCTGAATTTCATGCGCCTCGCGCACCAAGGTGTACCAAAGCAAAAAGCCCACGGCTGCGCTGACCACCAACATGACCAAAGCGCCCAGGGAGCGGGTCTGGTACTGGTCTTCAAAGTAGAGGTAAAAAAGCGCCGTCATCCAGCAAAACAGAACAAAGACTTCGTAGAGATTGCTCACCGGAATGTGGCCAATGTCCGGCCCCATTTGATGGCCCTCGTACCAGCGCACCATGGTGCCTATCAGTGCCATGGTCACGGCCGCCCAGGCCAGGCGCGAGCCCAATAGCTCCAAGGTGCCGCCCTGGCCTTTGATGACAATGGGCAACCAGTAAAACACCGTGCTCATGAAAAACAGCAGGCTCATCCACAAGATGGCCGATTGGCTGGAGAAAAAGTACTTGAGCCAAAACACCTGATCGGCACGCGCCAAATCACCGCCATAAGCGCCCAAGGCCAGCAGCGACGCTGCCGCGACGCCCCCCATGAGCAGCTGCAAGGGCCGCCAAAACCAGCCCATGGCAATGGCGGCCGGAATGGTGCCCACCAAAATGGCCTGCTCGTAGCCATTCATGGCGTGCTGGTAATTGAACAAAGCATACAGGCCGCCGGCGGTCACCAAAGCGGCGAACAACCAGTCCAAGGGGTGGCGGCGGGAGAAATAGCCTTCGCTCAGGATGATGCCGTCCTGGCGGCTGAGGGTGCTGCTCATGAAGGTGCTTTCAAAAGTCGGGATGCCAAATGATCAAACTCTTTGTCTCCGTCCATGGTCTTGCGGTTGGTCGACAAGGCCATGGTGGCCTGCGAGCCGTCGCCTCTGGGGGCCAGCCAAATCCACAGGCGCCGCTCACGCACATAGAGCATCGCAAAAATACCGATGATCAGGAACAAGCAGCCCAAATAGACAATGTTGCGCCCAGGGGCGCGCGCCACCTGGAACACGCTGGCCTGCACCTGTTCAAAGCTTTTGAGCTCAAAGGTCATGGGTGCGGGGTAGTGAACAGCATCCGACAGGCTGAGCACGACTTGGGACATGTAGTTTTGTGTGCGGTCGTCGCGCTCCAGCGCGGGCAGGCCAGCCTGCAGGCGGCTCATTTGCACCAACTCAAACAGCACGCCGTTCAGAATGCGGATCAGCACCTCGCTGGCTTTTTCGCGTTCGGACTCGGGCACGTTGCCTTCCATGAAGTCAGACACCGCCTGCAGGCCCGCCACGGGCTTGCCATCGGCCGACTTGCCGCCCTCGGCCCCGGCAAACAAATCCAGCGCACGGCTGGCCGAGCCCGTCAGCTGCGCAGCCAGCTCGGCTCGATCGGCAGGAATGGCTGCGCGCACGTAGCGCCGCACGGCCTCTTCGCGGCGCACCGGGTCTTTGAGCATGTCCCTGACCATCAAGAAGGTGGTTTTGTTGCCTTCAGGGTCGGCCGGAATACGCAGGTACTGGAATTGGTCGGCCGGTGTGTCGCGCACACCCAATAAGAACATCGGCACGCTGCCGGGGTTGCTGTCGAGTTTGACTGGCAGCATGTAGTTGTTGTACTCGCGGGCCTGACCGGCGGCGTCGCGAAGCTTGTAGCTCACACTGGGGCCGACGTTGCGCAGTTCTTTGCGGGTGGTGGTTTTGTTGGCCGCGCCCAAGCGGCTGTCTATGGCGTGGCGCAAGCGCGACTGGCCCTCGTCCTTGGCGTCGGCGGGGCTGCTGCCGAAATTCTCGACGTTGATCACGCGCAGACCCGAGTATTCCAGCGTGAGTTGCTCGCGGCCATTGCTCAAGGGGCTGGAGCCACCTATCACCCCAGACATCTCAAAAGGCTTAACTTCTGCGCTCATGGGCACGGCCTGCAGCGTGACGCGCGAGCCGCCGTCGTCAAAACCGGATTGGAAAATCTCTATGCCCCGGTGTTTGGTCGGGTGGTTGACCTCCAGGCGCCGCTCAATGGCCTCCCCTGTGGCCTTGTCGTGGATCACGATCTCGCTGGCAAACAACTTGGGCATGCCGGTGGAGTAGTACTCCACAATGAATTTTTTAAGCTCAATGGAAAATGGCAATTCCTGCAACAACACGCCACCGGGCTGATTGAGCAGCGCGGTGCTGGACTGGGTGCCCTCGCTGACCAAAATATTGCCGCGAAAGGTCGGGTTGGAGGCCGCCAGGCGGTGCTTGGCGGGCACCTCGGCAATCATGCCGGCGCCGCTGAACACGGTTTTGTCGCCCCACCACATTTGCAGGCGCACCATCAGCTCACCATCGAGCAGACCACCCACACACACCAGCACGATGGCGCTGTGCGCGGCAATGTAGCCCAGCTTGTTGGCCGCGCCTTTTTTGGCCGCCACCATCCAGCCCTGATCGCGCTGCTGCAGCTTGACCTTCCAGCCTCCGCCCACCAAGGCTTGACCCAGGCGCTGGGCGGCGGCTTGCGGGGCATCGGCCAGGCCCTGCTCAGCGCGGTGTGCAAAAGCCTTGAGGCTTTGCTCCCGGATGTTTTCTTTGTATTGCTTGAGGTCGGCGAGGATCTTGGGCGTGTTGCGCGAGATGCACAAGCTGGTGCTGAGCACCAAAAAAGCCAGGATCAACAAAAACCACCAAGCGCTGTAAACCGTGTAGAGGTTGAGCTTGCCAAAGACCTGGGCCCAAAAGGGGCCGAACTGGTTGACGTAATTGACCTGCGGCTCGGCCTGCTTGAGGACGGTGCCAATGACCGAGGCGATGCAGATGATGGTCAGCAGCGAAATCGAAAAGCGCATGGAAGCCAGCAGCTCCAACAGGCTGCGGGCCAAGGTCGGGCCGGTGCGCTGCTCAAGGTCCTGGGGGCTGGCGATCATGGAGGGCTGATTCAGTCGGTAAGACAGCGGCTAGGCAGGCGCTGCATCAAACAAAAAAGCGGAACTTTCACACTGAAAGACCCGCCTGTGGTGATTTGAGTCCCAGGCCCGAGTTCCTAAAGCTGTAAAAGAACTGTAAGCGCTTGAAGGCCGACGGCCAAGCCCTTGTCTTAAAAGGCCTATCTCAGCCCGGACAAAAGACTTTTGACAATGTTCAGCGAAGGCCGGCCACGTAGTCGGCCAGAGCGCGAATTTCACGGTCGTTGAGCTTGGCGGCCACCTGGGTCATTTGCACGCTGTTTTGCCGGCCGCCCTCGCGGTAAGAAGTCAGCTGTGCCTGGGTGTACTCGGCATGCTGGCCCGCCAGTCGGGGGTATTGCGCTGGATTGCCTGCACCCGTGGGGTTGTGGCAGCCTGCGCAGGCTGAAATTTGACGCTCGGCAATGCCGCCGCGGTAGATTCGCTCGCCCAGAGCCACTAACTCTTTGTCTTTGGCAAAGCCTGGCTTGGCTTTTTGGCTGGCGAGCCAAAACGCCACATTTTTCATGTCCTCATCAGACAAGGCTGAGGCCATGCCTTGCATGATGGCGTTTTTGCGCGCACCACTCTTGTACTCGCGCAGCTGCTTCATCAGGTATTCCGGGTGCTGCTGGGACAACTTGGGGTTGACGGGCGTGCCGGAATTGCCGTCGGCACCATGGCAGGCCGCGCACACGGCAGTGAACTTGGCCTCTCCAGCCACCAGGTCGGGCTTGGCTGCCTTGGCAGGCGCTGGCGTGGCAGCCAGAGACAAAGAAGTAGCGCAGGCCAGCAAGGCCGCCAAGAAAGAAGAGGCGAGAAGCTTCATGGGGAGGCTTTATTTGAAAAGGCGAGATATATCGCAGACCCATGATTTTACAATGTCCGTAGAAACCCCTGTCAGCTATGAAGGTTGGAGGGCTGATCCTGTAGGCGCAAACACTTGCGCCCCCTCCTCTTGCCCCCATCCTTGCCCATGAACTTGCCCGCGCCCGCTCTCGCTCCCGTTGATCCCAAAGTGGCCATGGGCTGGCTGCACACGGCCCGCTTTTTGACCACCGCCCCGCAGTTGCAGCACTTGCCCGAGCTCGATGTGCCGGAAATCGCTTTTGTGGGCCGCTCCAACGCCGGCAAGTCCACCTGCATCAACACCCTGACGCAGCAGCACCGGCTGGCCTTTGCCTCTAAAACCCCGGGGCGAACGCAAAGCATCAACCTGTTCACCCTGGGAAAGCAGGGCCTCACCGACGCGGTGCTGGCCGACCTGCCAGGCTACGGCTACGCGGCCGTGCCCAAAGCTGCCAAGCTGCGCTGGCAGCAGGTCATGGCCAGCTACCTGCAAACGCGCATCAACCTCAAGGGCGTGGTGCTGATGTGCGACCCCCGTTTGGGCATGACCGAGCTCGACGAGATCTTGCTCGACGTGATCCGTCCCCGCGTGGAGCAAGGCCTCAAACTGCTGGTGCTGCTGACCAAGGCCGACAAACTCACCCGAGCCGAAGGCGCCAAGGTGCTGTCCATCGTGCGCTTGCAGGCCGGTGGCGGCGAGGTGCGCTTGTTTTCAGCGCTCAAGCGCCAAGGCCTGGAAGAGGCTGGGCAAATTTTGTGGCAATGGGCGCATGATGACCCACCGGCCCAAGCTACAGCGCGGCCAGCAGCAGCACCAGCCTTCTCAGAAGCCGCCGCTGAGCTCGATGACGAGCCCCCAGCGCTGGACTGAACCCGCCCGCGACAGCACGCCATTCTTGGCTCCCTCCACCCTCTGGGGGGAGGGC
>CAMCUN010000129.1 GCA_945878995.1 Polaromonas sp. YR568
GAGACTTGGAGGAATCCGAAGGCGTCGACCGTCAGGTTGCCCGAAGCGCGGGTCACTTCACCCAGGTTGGCAGCCAAATCCAGCGTCATCGTGCTGGGGTTGGCCGTCGTGCTCGTTTGCACCGCCAGGCTTTGCGCGTTGTAGTCGACCAGCGTGTTGTCGGTCGCTTTGCGCGTGATCGAGATATCGATGGCGCTGGCACTGACCGTCAGGCCAGAAACACCCACAAAGTTGGCGCCTGTGGCCGAAGCTTTGACGGCTGTCCACTCGCGTGCAACGGCAGGCGCAGTCGGGTTCTTCTCGGTCTGGATCGCCAGCGCAAAGTTCACGCCAGTGAGGTTCAAGCCCGTGGGGTCGGCGCTGCCGCCGTTGATGCCGGCGAAGGCTGTGAGGCCAGAGCCGCCGAGCGTGAGTTGTTCGACAACCACAGGCGTGGCCGACTCGTCGGCAGGCGTGCTGCTCAGGTTGCCCAACGTGACGCTGGTCGTGTTCTTGTTGAACGCTAGAGCGCCCGAGACTTGGAAGAAGCCGAAGGCGTCGACAGTCAGGTTGCCGCTGGCGCGGGTCACTTCACCCAGGTTGGCAGCCAAATCCAAGGTGATGCTGCTGGGAGCCGCAAACGTGCCGGTTTGCACCGCCAGGTTTTGCGCCGCATAGTTCACCAGCGAGCTGTCAGCCGCTTGGCGGGTGATCTCGACGTTGATGGCGCTGGCTGACACAGTCAGGCCAGTCACACCGACAAAATTCGCGCCGGTGGCAGAGGCCTTGAGCGCCGTCCACTGGCGGGCAGTGGTGTTGGCGGCGGGGGTCTTTTCAGTCTGCACCGCCAGCGCGAAGTTCACGCCTGTGAGGTTCAGGCCGGTCGGGTCTGCGCTGCCGCCGTTGATGCCGGCAAAGGCCGACAGCCCATTGCCGCCTATGAGCAGTTGGTCCACCACCACAGGAGTGACTGATTCGTCAAACCCCGTGGTGCTGGCCAAGTCAGCGAGCTTGACGCTGCCCGTGCTCTTGGTCAAATTCAAGTCGCCGGTCAGGCGCACAAAGCCAAAGGCATCGACCGTCAGGTTGCCCGAGGCCTTGAGCAACTCGCCTTGCGCGCCGTCCATGGACAGGTTCAGGTTGGTGCCCACACCCGTGGCTACCGCCATCGTGGTTTTGCCGGAGGCGTAGCTGACCACCGCGTCGCCCGCACCTTCGGCCTGGTTCAATTGGAAAGCCAGGCTTTGACCGCTCAAGGTGACGCCGCTCAGGCCAGTGAGCGAGACACCTGTAGCGCTGGCCTGAGCGCTGGTCCAACGGCGGGTGGCGTCGGACTTGGCGCTCATGAGTGCCAGGCCAAACTCCACGCCGGTCAAGGCCACTTGCGGGCCGCCCGCGGCGCCGAGTTGGGCGTTGAGGTCTTTGCCGCCCAAGGTCAGCAGGCTGACCTCGATGCCGGTGGTCGCTTCGTTGACTGCGGTGCCCACGGTGTCGGTGGCGAGTTTGACGGTGGTGCTGTCGGCCAGGAAGGCAAAGTTGCCATTGACCCGGAAGAAGTCGCCCAGCACCAAATTGGCGCCGCTCACGTTCACGGCCTTGACGCCTGCGCCCAGACTGCCAAAGGTGTAACTGGTGCCGGCCACGTTGATGGTGCGGCTGGACGCATCGAGGTTGGTGCTGTTCCAGCGCACGGTGGCCGAGGTCGCCGACAGCGCGATGGACTCGCCCAGGGACATGTCGGCCGCGCCCGAGGCCTCGACCACCATGCCGGGGTTGCTTTGCGCCGCATCGCGAATGACCAGCGCCAAGCTGGCCTGCGTAACGCCGGCGCGCATGTCGCCCACCCGCACCGATGCGCTGGCGTTGCTGGCAACCACTTCAAGGTTGCCGGTGGTGGCATCGCGTTCAAACGACAAATTGCCCGAGACCTGCAGGCTCTCGCCAATGCGCGCTTGCAAACCGGTCACGTTCAGCACAGGGGCGGCCGTGGCGCCCATGGCCGACAAGGTGCGGCTGATGCTGCCCACTTGCACCGCTTGCTGCGTCTGCGCGCTGCCGGTGGTGTTCAGGCGCAGCAGCGCACTGGTGGCGCTGACGTTGGCAAAGCCGCCGCCGTTGACGTAAAAGCTGCCGCTGGCTTCAAGTTGGTAGGTGTTGTCAGTCAGGACGCGCAGGCCAAAGTTGGCGCTGTCCAGACCCACAGACACGCCCCCTGCGCTCATGCGGGCGGTGACGTCGCTGCCGACGGCAATCAATCCGCTGGCCGAAGAAGCAAAGCCCAATGAGCCCGCCAGGCTGAGCACGCTGCCCAGGTTCAGGCTGGCCGTGCCCGAGACCGCCGCACGCTCTGTGGTGTCTGCGCTGTCAAAGGTGTAAGTGGCGCCGCCCACCGTCAGGCTGCGCGCAGCAGCGGAGAGGTTGAGCAAGCTGGTATAGGCCTGGCTGGAGCCGTTTTGGCCGAGGGCCTGCGCAAAATCTATGGTGAGCGAAGTCGCCGTCAGCGACACATTGCTTGAGCCCACAAGCGACAGGCCGGCCACGGTGCCTTCGCCCCAGGCCCAGCCTTTGCTGGCATCGGTCTCGCTGCGCAGCCACAGCAAGCCCAAGTCGGCGTCTGTGAATCTGAGGCCAGGCTGCGTGGTGCTGCTTGGGTCCAGGCCCAGAAAGCCGCTGGCGTTCTCCAAGCCCAAGGTGAAGGCGTCGACCGTCTGGCCGTCAATGACGGCGTTGTTGGTAAAACCAATGGTGGCTGCGCCGCTCAGGCTCAGACCTTGGCCCAGCGAAATGCTGCCGTTAAAGCTAAAGCTGCTGTTGTTGACAAAGTAGCCAATGTTGAGCCACTGGCCGACCTTGTCTTGCAGCGCCTGGTCGTTGGCAGACACAGTGGAGCGCAAAGCATTGACCAAGTCGGCCGTGCCGCGGTCTAGCACCCGGGCCTTGAGGTTCAGGCTGTTCGCGCTTGAAACCACCTCAAAGAAAACGCCCTCGCCCGCATCCAACAGACCAGTGCTGCTGGCAAAAGCGCTGCTCACGCTGCCGTAGTTAAGGACGTTAAAGACCTGGCCGTCGGTGGGCCGGAAGCCATTGATCAGATCGACCTGCAGCTGGCCGTCCAGCGTGGCCAAGCCGCTGACGTTGATTTGGTCGAACTGTGTGCCGGCGGTGGCGCCGCCGATTTCGAACAGGGTTTGCGAGCCAGCGCCCAGAGTGAGCGTGCCGACGTTTTGCATGCCGGGCGAGTAGCCTGGGCTGAGCAGGCCCTCGACATTCAAGTCGCCATAAAACGCGCCGCTGCCCTTGAGCGCGGCGTCGGCACCCACCCACAGGTCGGTGACTTTGTCCAAGGCGGCGAGTTGGGCCAGGTCAAAACTCTGGCCTGACAGGCGCTCCACTTGGCTGACCCGCTCCAGGCGGGGTTGCTGCAACTGCGGGTTGGCGGCGGACTGCAAGTCCAGCTGCCATTCAGGCGCCAAGGCGCTGGCCGTGGCTTGGCCCAAGGTGGCTGACAGGCCTTGCTCACCGGCAGAGGCCATGAAAAAGGACTGCTCAGGCGCGCCCTGCGTGAGCCAGGCGCTGTCCTGCGACAGTGAAAAACCGACCGTGGCGCCCGCTGCGGGGCCATCGGCTTCAAACACCAAGCTGCCCTGCCCTGCATTGGGCAAAGCCAGCAAGGCTTGTGTGGCACTGGAGACCTGAAGTCCCACAGGCACGTTGGGCACGCTGGCCAGCATGCCCAGCATGGCATCCGACGAGGCCATGGACGCCTCACCATGAGACTGCTGCTCTGCAAGACGGAGCTTGTCTTGCAGATCGCGCTCTTCCGGCAGGATGACCACCGACAAGGGCGTGAACACCGGATCGGCCGAGAGCAGCACACGCGGCTCCAATGGCTCAACCCGGAAAGCGTCACGCACACGCGCCGTGACCGAATGCACGCGATGCGTGTGCATCGCCGCCCTCAAAGGTGTGGAAGAGTGAGCTCCGCTCCGTACTTTCGCACGGGCGTTCAGCCATGCACGCATGGAAGATCGCATAAAAACCTGACTAAGCGTTTGAGGGCATTGCGGCGTGTGAACGCCAATTAATCACCAAGTGCGCGCCCTGGGGCGCGCACCCAGGACTTAGGCTGCTTTAGGCAAGGCAGCCAGGCGCTCTTCCTTGAGCGTCATCAGGCGCTCAATTTGGGCCAGCGACAGCAGGTGCGCATACACGGCGGGCAGGTAGCGCTTGTCACGCAGGTCCGTAAAGCCTGCCACGCTCAGGCCATTCAAGCGCTCTTCGTTGATGACGTAGCAGCCGTTGATGTTTTTGACCTGGTCGGCTTGCTGCACGCGCATGTTCAGCGGGGTGAGCATGTTGTGAGCCACCATGTACTTGCAGAACTCGTTGGTGAAACCGTCCATTTGCTGGAGCTCGCCCAAGTAGCGCTTGACGTTTTCCAGCGCCTCAGCGGGCTCGCCCAACTCGTTGAACAAAGGCACACCGTCGGTGTCGCTAATGAGCTCGCTGCCTTCGTCAATGCACACTGTGTACTTGCCTTCTTCGCCGGCACTGGCCAGGGCAAAGGGGTAGCGGCGGATGATGGCCGGCACGTAAGAGGCAAGCCACTTGCCGTCGGCGCCCACAAACAGGTTTTCGCCAGCGTCCATGCCCATCAACACCACAGGGCGGAAGCTGTCTTGCTCTTTGTCTTCCAAAAAGACCACCGGATAGAGCGAGGACGCGCGGGCGAACTCGTGAACCATGATGGAGGCGATGTGGAAGTCAGCGGCAAAGCCAAAGCCCTGCACTTGCTTGATTTTTTTGCCTTCGTGGCGGGCCTTGTTCACGGGAACCAAAGATTTAAACATGTCGAAAATTCTTTCAAAAAAGAGGGGTTGGATCAGAGATACTTACAAATAAATTAACTTTATGTAACTTTTTAGTTCGCACGCGTCATTAAGTTCACATTTTGTGACACTGGAAGATCATAGGACCGTTGACTCATGCATTGGTGACGAAATATGACTTCCGCCAATAAACCAGTACTAAAAAATTATTTTTGGAGAAGATTGCCCATCCACTCTGCGATTTAGTGAAGAAATTCAACTTTTGTGATCGCTAGGCCTTCACCATGAAACATTTCAGTGATGTTTAGTCAGTCGCATCAACAGCCCCAAATCGTTACAAATTCCCTGAACTTGATTTAAAGACTTTTAAGTTTTATTTCTACTAAGCAGTCATAAACTGAACTTAGTCGACCAAATTCCTTGGAAGGCGTGAACTCATGCTCAGGAGATGAACCCATGAAAAGCTTAATGAAATGGACGGCCACCGTGTGTGTGGCAGGCTTGTTGACCGCCTGCGGAGGCGACAGCCACACCACCACAGGCAACATTGCCGAAGAGGCGCAAGCCAAGGGCTACGCCGCTTTGCTGGCCGCAGCTACCAAGGCCAACTTGGTGGGCGCTTTGACCAACGCCAATGCCAACCTGACGGTGTTTGCACCCACCGACGCCGCCTTCAACGCCCTGGCCACTCAGCTGGGTTTTGCCAACGCCACCGCCATGGTGACGGCGCTGACACCCGCTCAGCTGACCAGCATCTTGCAGTACCACCTGCTGCCCAGCATCAAAACCGCCGCCGACCTGCAAAGCGGCGGTGCCACGCAAAGCACGGCCTACACCTTTCCGGCCAACGCCACCACCAAGGCCACGCTGAGCTTGAACACCAGCAACGGCGTCAAGCTCACCGACGCTGCCCTCACCCAGGCCACGGTGACCTCGGCCAACCTGAATGCCAGCAACGGCATCATTCACCAGGTCGACAAAGTGCTGGTGCCCCCGGGCGTACTGAACTTGCTGCAAACCGCGCAAGTCAACCCGGGCACCTTCAGCGCTTTGGGCGCTGCGGTCGGCAAAGCGGGCACTGGGGTGGTGGATGTACTCTCAGGCGCCAATGCCAACTTGACATTGTTTGCCCCCACCAACACCGCCTTTGGCACCTTGGCCAGCCAACTGGGCTTTGCCGATGCCAGCGCCATGGTGACGGCCTTGAGCGCGTCCGATCTGAGCAAAATCCTGCAATATCACCTGCTCCCCGGCGCCAAAGCTGCGGCTGCACTGACGGCAGGCCCTGCTGACACCGCCTACACCTTTGGAGCTTCGGCCGCCAAAGCGACACTGAGCACCACCGGCGGCGTGAAAATCACAGACGCGGCCCTCACACAGGCCAGCGTGGCCGCCGCCGATGTGAACGCAGTCAACGGCATCATCCATGTGGTCGACAAGGTGCTGGTGCCGCCAGGCGTGCTCAATGTGGTGCAAATGGCCCAGGTCAACCCGGCCACCTTCAGCACTTTGGTGAGCAGCGTGGTGAGCGCCGGCTTGAAAGACACCTTGAGCGGTGCCGGTCCCTTCACGCTGTTTGCGCCCACCAATGCGGCGTTCACGGGCGCACCCACCTTGACCGCTACGCAGCTGCCCTTTGTGCTCAAGTACCACGTGGTCAGCGGCCAAGTGCTGGCCTCGGGCATTTCGTTTGGCTCAGCCGTGACGACACTGAACACCAACAATCTGTCAGGGGGCGCGGTCCCGGCGCAAACCTTCACCATCAACAACAACCCCTTGGCCATCACCGACAAAACGGCTGTGTCTGCCCCCATCACCGCCACCGATGTGCGGGCCAGCAATGGTGTGATTCATGTGCTCAGCAAGGTGCTTATTCCGAACTGATGAAAACGCTGGATGCGGTGTACATCGCATCCCGTCGAAAAAACGCCAAAGTCACCTGCGGCGTTTTTTTGCACTATTTATATAGGTATTGCAAGCCCACATTGCCCAGAAGACCAGCGCCTGTATCTCGGTATACCTCTGTGCCCCCCGCTACACCCCACGCCACTGCGGCGCGCGTTTTTGACTAAAAGCCAGCGCCGCCTCGCCAAAGTCCTCGGTCATCAGCGCCAGCACCTGCACATGGTTTTCCAGGTCCAGGGCCGAGGCCAAGCTGGGGGCATCCAGGTTGCTCCACATCACGCGCTTGGTGTGCAGCGTGCTGTAAGGGCTGTGGGCCAGAATCTGGCGGGCGCAGTCCAGGGCGCGCTCCATCAAGGCCTCGGGCTCGGTGACCCCGGCCACCAGGCCAATGCGCTCGGCCTCCTCGGGCAAGACTGGGCGGCCCGTCAGCATGAGCTCAAACGCCCGGCCCGCACCAATCAGGCGCGGCAGGTGGTAGCTGATGCCGCACTCCCCCGCCGACAATCCCACTTTGACCGCGCCGACATGAAAGCTGGCAGCCCGGCTGGCAAAGCGCACATCGGCACACAGCGACATGGCAAAGCCGGCACCCAAGGCCGTGCCGTTGACGGCGGCAATCACCGCCGCGTCCATTTCGCGCAGACGGCGCATGACGCCGTCAAACACCATTTGCAGCTCGTACGACTCAGTGGCATTGAGGCCGTATCGGCCCTGCTCGTCGAGCACCGACTTGAGGTCCAGGCCCGCACAAAAGCCTCGGCCTTCACCGGTGAGCACCAGCACGCGCACGCTGCGGTCGGCGGCCAGCTCGTCCAGCGTGCGGCTGAGCTCACGCATGGCGGGCACGTCCATGGCGTTCATGCGCGAGGCACGCGTCAGGCAAAGCACGGCCAAGCCGGCTTCGGGTCTATCGAGGGTCAGGCAAGGTGTGGTCATTCGAAGCTCCAGGTTGAACATGC
>CAMCUN010000130.1 GCA_945878995.1 Polaromonas sp. YR568
AGGCCTCCCCGAATTCCTCCCTCCCTCTCTGGGGGAGGGCCGGGGTGGGGGCACCGCGTGGCACCAGCGTTTCCTCACGCGTGCCCCTCTCCCCAGCCCTCTCCCCACAGGGGCGAGGGAGTAAGACAAGGCCTCGAACGCCTCACTCATGTGCTGCGGGCCTCCCCGATTTCCTCCCTCCCCCTCTGGGGGAGGGCCGGGGTGGGGGCACCGCGTGGCACCGGCGTTTCCTCACGCATGCCTCCTGCCATCCCTCTCCCCAAAGGAGCGAGGGAGTAAACACAAGTCTCACGTGCTTTCACTGCCCTGCAATTGCATCGCCCACATCTGCGCGTAGCGGCCAGACTGGGCCAGCAGTTCAGCGTGCGTGCCGCGCTCGATGATGCAGCCGGCGTCCATCACCAAAATTTCATGCGCATCCACCACCGTGGACAAGCGGTGGGCAATCACCAGCGTGGTTTTGTTCTCGGCGGCCATGCGCAGCTCGGCTTGAATGGCGCGCTCGTTGGTTGAGTCAAGCGCCGAGGTGGCCTCGTCAAAAATCAGCACAGGCGGGTTCTTAAGCAAGGTGCGGGCAATGGCCACGCGCTGCTTTTCACCGCCCGACAGTTTGAGGCCGCGCTCGCCCACCATGGTGGCGTAGCCCTTGGGGGTGGACGCAATAAAGTCGTGAATGCGGGCCGAGCGTGCGGCTTCTTCCACCTGCTCGCGGCTGGCGCCTGCGCGGCCGTAAGCAATGTTGTATTCCACCGTGTCGTTGAACAGCACCGTGTCTTGCGGCACGATGCCTATGGCCTGGCGCAAGCTGGTCTGGGTGACCTGCCGAATATCTTGGCCCGCAATCAAAATACGCCCGCCCTCTTGGGGCCGGCTCACGTCGTAAAAGCGAAACAACAAGCGCGCCAAGGTGGACTTGCCCGCCCCCGATGCGCCCACCACGGCCACCGTTTTGCCCGCCGGTATGTGAAAGCTCACGCCGTGCAAGATGGGGCGGTTGTCGTCATAGCTAAAGGCCACGTTCTCAAAGCGCACATCCACCTCGCCAGCCGGCAAGCTCAAGGCCTGGGCGCCAGGCGCGTCGGCCACCTCGCGCTCTTGCTCGATCAGGCGGAACATCTTGTCGAGGTCTGTCAGGCTTTGCTTGATCTCGCGGTAAATCACGCCCAAAAAACCCAGCGGAATGTAGAGCTGGATCATGAAGGCGTTCACCATCACCAAGTCGCCCAAGCTCATGCGGCCTTCAATCACGCCGGTGGTGGCTCGCCACAGCATGGCAAACAGCGCCACCGCAATGATGAGCTGCTGGCCGGTGTTGAGCAGGCTGAGCGTGGTTTGGCTCTTGACGGCGGCGCGCCGGTAGCGGTCCAGGCTCTCGTCGTAGCGCTTGGCTTCAAAGCCTTCGTTGTTGAAGTACTTGACTGTTTCGTAGTTCAGCAGCGAGTCGATGGCGCGGCTGTGCGCGGTGGAGTCGAGCTCGTTCATTTGCCGCCTGAACTGCGTGCGCCACTCGGTCACCGTGACCGTGAAGGCGATGTACAGCACCAAAGCCACCAAGGTGATGATGGCAAACCACACGTCAAACTTGACCGCCAGCAAGGTCAGCACCAGCGTGACCTCTATGAGCGTGGGCACGATGCTGTAGAGCGAGTAGGAAATCAGCGAATGCACCGCCCGCGTGCCACGCTCAATGTCGCGCGTCATGCCGCCGGTTTGGCGCTCCAAGTGAAAGCGCAAAGACAGCGCATGCAAGTGGTTGAACACCTCCAGCGAAATGCGCCTGGCCGCCCCTTCTGTGGCCTTGGCAAACACCAACTCGCGCAGTTCAGTGAACAAAGAGGTGGACAAGCGCAGCAGCCCGTAGGCCAGCAACAAGCCCAGGGGCACCACCAAGAGCGCCGCCGACTCGCGGGTCTGCGGGTTCATGGTGTCCACCAGGTCCTTGAGCAGCAAGGGCACGCCCACATTGGCCATTTTGGCGCCCACCATGAAGGCCAGCGCCGCCATCACCCGCCACTTGTACTCCCACAGGTAAGGAAAAAGGCGGGTGAGGGTTTGCCAGTCAGACCGGCCTGGGCCTGGGCCTTGGGCAGCAGCAGCGGCGGCGGTGGCCACAGGGGCGGGAGATTCAACTCGGTGGCGCATGGGGGACAATTCAAACAGGGGTGCGGGCCGGGAGGGCCGGTCGCATCAGAACACCCCGAACAACCCATTGATTGTGCCTATATGTCAGACGCCTTGAACGTCCCAGAAACCGCCCCTGAAAGCGCCGTGCATCGCCCATCAGTCCAATTGCCCAACGACAGCGACCTGGTGATGAAGGTCATCCCCATGCCCGCCGACTGCAACGCCAACGGCGACATCTTTGGCGGCTGGGTCATGGCCCAGGTGGACCTAGCCGGCTCGGTGCTGCCGGCCCGCTACGTCAAGGGCCGCATGGCCACGGTGGCGGTCAACCAGTTCATCTTCAAGCAGCCGGTGCGGGTGGGCGACATCCTGTCTTTTTTCGCCACCCTCCAGCGCATAGGCCGCACCTCGGTGACGGTGCAGGTGGAGGTGTATGCAGAGCGCTACATCTCACAGGGCCAGTACCTCAAGGTCACCGAAGCGAGCCTGACTTACGTGGCCATTGACGAGCAAGGCCGCCCGCGGCCCATTGAGCGCTGAGCTCAAGAAAACCCAAAAAAAACTGCGCATTGCACCAAAAACATCCCTGTCAAGCCCAGCCCACGGGTGAACCCTCATCGGACAAGTCCTAGACACAGAATCGCCCTGGCGCACCTATAAACGTACCCTTCACTACAGGGAACTATTTTTGTGCAGGTGCTTCAGCTGGTCATCAGCGGTATCGCGTTGGGTTGCATTTACGGGCTGATCGCGCTGGGCTTTGTGCTCATTTATAAAGCTACGGAAACCGTGAGCTTTGCGCAGGGCGAGCTCATGATGCTGGGCGCTTTTGCGGGCCTGGTGGCCATGAACTGGCTGGGCTTTCCGTTTTGGCTGGCCGTGATTTCAGCCATCGTGGCCATGGGGCTGTTTGGCCTCTTGGCGGAACGTGCGTTGATTCGCCCCATTTTGGGTCAACCGGCGTTTTCCATTGTCATGCTCACCATTGGCGTGGGCTATGTGGCGCGCGGGCTCATCACCATGGTCCCCAGCATGGGCACAGACACCCATGTGCTGGCCGTGCCCTACCGCGACCAAATTGTGCAAGCCGGTGGGCTGATCGTGCCCATGGAGCAGCTCATCGTGATGTGTTTCACGGCCTTGCTGTGCCTGGCGTTGTTTGCGCTGTTTCGCTACACCAAGCTGGGCATTGCCATGCAGGCGTCCTCGCAAAACCAGCTGGCCGCTTACTACATGGGCATTCCGGTCAAGCGGCTCAATGGCCTGGTGTGGGCCTTGGCGGCCATGATGGCGGCCATTGCGGGCCTGCTGCTGGCGCCCATCACCTTTGTGCACGCCAACATGGGCTTTATTGGCCTGAAGGCCTTTCCCGCCGCCGTGGTGGGTGGCTTTACCAGCCTGCCCGGCGCGATTGTGGGCGGCATGATCATTGGCGTGGTGGAGTCGCTCGCGGGCTTTTACCTGCCTGAAGGCTTCAAGGACATTGCCGCCTATGTGGTGGTGCTGCTCATGCTCATGCTCAAGCCCAATGGCCTGTTTGGTGAGCGGCTGAGCAAAAAGGTCTGACCCCCCATGCGTTTTATTTTCAAGACCTCTTACGAGCAAGACCTGCGCCTGGCCAAGCACAGCGGCCATGTATTTTGGTACGGCCTGCTGCTCGCTGGGCTGCTGACCGCGCCCTGGCTGATGGGCGAGTACCTGCTGGCGCAGCTAACCTTTATTTTGATTTACTCCGTGGTCGGTCTGGGCCTGATGCTGCTCGCCGGATTTACGGGGCTGTTCTCCATTGGCCATGCCGCCTTTTTGGGGGTGGGCGCCTACACGCAGGCGGTGCTCACGCAAATGGGCTGGCCTTTTCCGGTGGCCCTGGCCATGGCCGGGCTGCTCTCGGCGGCCGTGGGCGTGGTGGTGGGGCTGCCAGCGCTGAGGGTCAAAGGCATTTACCTGGGCATTGCCACGCTCTCCTTTGGCTTTATTGTGGAAGAGGTGTTTGCCCGCTGGGACAGCGTGACCGGCGGCAACACCGGCAAAACCGTGGGCTCGCCGCAAATGTTTGGCTGGACGGCCGACACCGGCAGCTCCTTTTACTTTGTGTGCCTGGTGGTCACCATTTTGGCGACGCTCGCCTGTGTGAACCTGCTGCGCAGCCCCACGGGCCGCGCATTTGTGGCCATTCGGGACTCTGAGGTGTCGGCCCAGAGCATGGGCATTCACCTGGCGTACTACAAGACCTTGAGCTTTGCCATTTCGGCCGCGCTGGCCGGCATTGGCGGGGCGCTGTATGCCCACCAAATTCGCTTTTTAACGCCAGAGCAGTTCAACATCATCCACTCCATTGACCTGCTGCTGATGGTGGTCATAGGCGGGCTGGGGTTTTTGCATGGCGTGTTTTTGGGTGCCATCTTCTTGATTGGCTTGCCCCAGGCGATTTCCATGGTCAAAGACTTTTTGCCCGAAGCCATTGGCCAAGCCCCAGGCCTCAAGGCCGTGGTCTACGGCGCGGTGCTGATTGCCTTTGTGCTGTTTGAGCCCATGGGCCTGTACGGCCGCTGGCTCAAAATTCGGGCGTATTTGCAACTCTTTCCTTTCTACCGCCAAGGCATGTTCAAGCGGCAAAAGTCCTTCCAAAAATCGGACCGGCTCAAATGATGATCGCTGCACGCCTTCTCCCTTGTAGGAGCCAGCCTGCTGGCGATTCGTGCCGGGCAACGGGCATCGCCTCACGCGAAGATTCGCCGGCAGGCCGGCTCCTACAAAGACAAAAAAACAGCCTTCTCCCCTGTAGGAGCCAGCCTGCTGGCGATTTGTGCCAGACAACGGGCATCGCCTCACGCGAAGATTCGCCGGCAGGCCGGCTCCTACAAAGACAAGCCGTGGTCGTGTCGATGGAGCATGGGTCATGAGAGGCTCCCTGCTCCAAGCCCAAAACCTGAGCGTGCGCTTTGGTGGCCTGCTGGCTGTCAACCAAGTCAGCTTTGAGGTCAAGCCCGGCGAGGTGTTCACCCTCATTGGCCCCAATGGCGCCGGCAAAACCACGGTATTCAACCTCATCAGCGGCATTTACACGCCCACCAGTGGCAGCCTTGAGTTTCAAGGCCCCCACGGGCCGCTGGACTTGACGCGCCAGCCCGCCCACCAAATGGCCAGCTTGGGCATTGCCCGCACCTTTCAGAACATAGAACTGTTTGAGCACGCCAGTGTGCTGAGCAACTTGCTCATTGGCAGCCACGTGCACCGCCGCAGCAGCCTGTGGCAAGAGCTGCTCTTTACAAACCAGGTGCGCAAGGGCGAACTGGACACGCGCGAGAAGGTGGAAGAGGTCATCGACTTTTTGAACCTGCAGCACTACCGCGACACCCTGGTGGCCGGCCTGCCCTATGGCGTGCGCAAGGTGGTGGAGCTGGGCCGGGCGCTGTGCATGCAGCCGCGCTTGCTGCTGCTGGACGAGCCCTCGTCGGGCCTGAACATGGAAGAAACCGACGACATGGCGTTTTGGATTCAGGACATCCGCGACGAGCTGGGCATCACGGTGCTGATGGTCGAGCACGACATGAGTTTGGTCTCGCGCGTGTCAGACCGGGTGCTGGCCATGGCCCAAGGCCAGGTGCTGGCCATGGGCACGCCGCGCGAGGTGCAAAGCGATGCCGCCGTGATTGAGGCCTACTTGGGCTCGGTGGACGACGTGGAATCACTGCGCCGGGTTGCCAACCCGGGTGCGGGAGGCAGCGCATGAGCCTGGAACAACCCATTGTCAGCGCCGAGCCGCTGCTGGAACTGCTCAACGTGGAGAGCGCTTACGGCCCCATCAAGGCCATACGCGGCGTGAGCCTGAAGGTGCGGCGCGGCGAAATTGCCACCGTGCTGGGCTCCAACGGCGCGGGCAAAACCACCATTCTCAAAACCATCTCGGGCATTTTGGACCCGCGCAAAGGCTCGGTGAACTTCAAGGGCCGCGCCATCACGGCGCTGGACCCGGCGCAGATCGTGCAGCAAGGCCTGTCGCATGTGCCCGAGGGCCGCGAGGTGTTTGCCCTGCTGTCGGTGCGCGACAACCTGCTGATGGGCGCCTACACCCGAGGTGACCGCGATGGCGTGGCGCGCGACATGGAGTTGGTGTATGGCTACTTTCCTATTTTGCGCGAGCGGGCCGACCAAGACGCAGGGCTGCTTTCGGGCGGCCAGCAGCAAATGCTGGCGATTTCTCGGGCGCTGATGGCCGCGCCCGATTTGATGCTGCTCGACGAGCCCAGCCTGGGCCTGAGTCCTAAGCTGACCAAAGAGATTTTTGAAATTGTGGTGCGCATCAACCGCGAGCGAGGCACCACGGTGCTGCTGGTGGAGCAAAACGCCAACATGGCGCTGAATGCGGCCGACTACGGCTACGTGCTGGAAAACGGCCGCATTGTGATGGAAGACACCTGCGCCCGCCTGCGCGAGAAAGACGACATCCGCGAGTTTTACCTCGGGATGAAAGACAGCGGTCAGCGCGGCGAGCGGCGCTGGAAAAAGAAAAAGAACTGGAGATGACGCGCATGCCCGGCCTTTGGGACCTCTCCCACATTCAGCCCGAAACCCGCGTGGTGCTAGAAGGCGACACGCTCACGGCCCTGTTCTGGAACGGCGTGGCCCAGCGCCAAAACGAAGTTTGGCTGCGGCAAAAAGAGCTGGGCATTTGGCGCAGCCACTCTTGGCAACAAACCGCCGAGGTGGTGCGCGAGATCGCCGCTGGCCTCATCAGCCTGGGCTTTGCCCGGGGCGAGGTGGCCTCCATCTTGGGCAACACCACGGTGGACTGGGTGCAAGCAGACCTGGCCATTTTGAGCTGCGCGGGTGTGGCCAACGGCATTTACCCCACCGATGCGGCCGAGCAGGTGCACTACCTGTGCGAAGACTCGGCCACCACCGTGCTCTTTGTGGAAGACGACGAGCAACTCGACAAGGCCCTGGAGGTGCGCGATCGCCTGCCATTGCTGCGCCACATTGTGGTGTTCGACCTCAAGGGCCTGCGCAAGCTGAGCGATGCCCGCATTGTGGGCTTGGCCACGCTGCGCGAGCGTGGGCGCGCGCTGCTGGCCGCCCAGCCCGAGGCCGTGAACCAGCGCCTGGCCCAAGTGCAGCCCGAGGACCTGGCCATTTTGGTCTACACCTCAGGCACCACCGGCCGACCCAAGGGCGCCATGCACACCCACCACGGCCTGGTCTACACCGTGCGCGGCTACAACACCTTGATCTCGCAAACCAGCGCCGATGAGCGCATGTGCTTTTTGCCACTGTGCCACATTGCCGAGCGGGTGGGCGGCGAGTACTCAGCCATGTACACGGGCGCCAAGCTCAATTTTGTAGAAAACCCCGAGACCATTCCTG
>CAMCUN010000131.1 GCA_945878995.1 Polaromonas sp. YR568
GCCGACATGGCGCATCATCAGGCCGCCAATGCCAGGCAGCGAGAAGACTTGGCCCCAGAAGGAGTTCGCCATGAAGTCCAGGAGCGGCGCGACCAGCACCAATCGCTCGATGCGCTCGGGTCGCTGGCTGGCCATCGCAGCCGCGAGCGACGCGCCAAACGAATGACCGAGCAAGGTCAGTGGGCGGTGGGAGCCAATGCCGTCCAGGACCCCCAACGCTTGTTCAAGAAAGAAGCTGAAGTCATATCGGACTGCAGGGCGGTCTGAAAGCCCGTGCCCGAACAGATCGAATCGGATGGTCCTCCAGCCTGCTGCCCGGAGATGCGGGATCAGTCGGTCGAACTCCCATGCCGGAACCGTGGCGCCGTGCACCAGCAGCATCGCCGCTTGATCGTCCTGACCCTCTTCAATGACGTGGGTCAGCCCCGCTCTGAGCGGCAGGTAGCGGCCGCGACCGTGAACCCTGAGCTCATCGAGTGAAGGTTGCCGCACTTTGGCCTCGAAAATCCATCTCTAAGAAATCCATGTAGGTATCGACCATGGTGCTGTTCAGGTGTTCATTCTGAATTCAAACAGAGCGTATCCAGGTTTCGAAAGCATTCAATCCATTCGTCAAAAAAGCATCTGACACGTTCAAGTCATGCGGCACTATTTTTGGCGAGCTGGCACTATTTTTTCATGAGCCATTCAGTGGGGCCTTGGTCGAATGCCGTACTTTGAAGAAAAAGTCAGGGGCTTTTGCGGCTAAGAACGCCCGATGCGAGCTTTGCTTTTCGATGTGCTTCTGCAAGAGTTCTGCAGGGCCCGAATCAAGATTCAAGTTCCCTCTGTAAGTCAATCCAAGCTGGATCAAAACTCAGCTTTTTTGCCATGGGTGAACTGGCTTCGACAACCCGCCAAAAAGGGGCCACGTCCCGGGTGCTGCCCGTACGGCTGTATTCCTCCCATGAGTGCTCAGCCACGATTCTTAAAAAAAAGGATGTAGAGACTGGGCACGTCGCGTCACAGTTGTTTTTCTCGGCTAATTTGCGCCTGAATGCCTGGATCGACATGGTGGAGCCAGGCGTGATCTTCTTGAGTTCTGCCGTGCCATTCACTCGTGAAACCTGTCTCAAGCCCCGTTTCGTCTCGGAGCCCCCTGACTTTTTGGCCGTGGTGAACCGCAAGGGGGTGGGTCAGCGTTTCCAACTCAATGGCCGCGTGCAATGCACTTGATTTCCGCCAGCAAGCCTGGCCGCGACAGGCTCTGCACACCGATTGCCGTCCAGGCCGACTTGCCGCGCGGGAAGCGGCGGTTCTTGACCTCTTTGAAAAGGGCGTAGTGCAGTGCCATGTCAACGTGGTAAGTGGTCATGTCCACCACGTCATCGAAAGTGCATCCGGCCGCGGCGAGTACCCGCTCGACGTTGTTCCAGCAGGCCTCGAACTGCGCCTCGGGCTCCACGATCACCGACAACTGCGAGTCACGGCCAACCTGTCCGGCGCAGAAGACGAGGTCGCCGACGCGTACGGCAGGCGCGTAGCCTAGGTCGTGATAGATGTTCGACATGTCGTCGGGAACGATGACACCAGGGGGCACTTGAGAATTGTCAAACTGCATTTGAGGCCTTTTATGATTGACGAAGTGAACGAAGCTTAGGGCCAAATGACTATGACCTCAGCCACGACAAGGTCAGTCGTGCCACGCGCAAGAAGAGATTTGAAGCCGAGTTTGGTGATTGGATCGCTGCTCAAAATGCCAGCTTCGAGATCCACGGTATTCCGGGAGCCGACCTGCGCCCGTGGTGATTCGCCGATGGCCCAATAGGGCGTTTTCCCCAACCCAAGCCACAGCGCTGCCGATGGCATCCCATACGTGGTGGTTGTACAGAGCGACCTGCTCGACGCTCTCTCAACGCGGCTGACCATGTCAATGGCCGAACTCGATGCGGCGATCAAGGTGCCTACCGCCCTGTGCCCTGTCATTGGGGTCAAAGGCTAGCGCCTTTATGCACTTGCGCACTATGCTGCCCGCCAAAAATTTGCGGCGAGCAGTCGACAAGGTGTCAGCGCAGGCCAGCGCATTGGTGTCCGCCATAGATGCGGTGGTGGTGTCTGGAATCTAGCGCCTGCGCGAGTTCGATTCCTCGGCGCTACCAAAAAAAGAGCCTGAAAACTGAGCCAGTTCGTTAAACCATCCCTTCTGCCCCGCCAAGATATACCGAAAATACGCACCTTCCGGGCGCTTTTTTGTTCTTGGCTGCACGATGAATTTAGTCAGATGAAGCGACTTGAATCCTTGGTTATAAAATTGGCGTAAGGTCATAACTGTCACCGACAAGCTCAAGATAAGCGTCTTCCAATGTGACTGGATCAACACTTACTGCGCTGACCTTTGAACCTTCTAGCGCATCAACGATCTCTCGAAAGCTCAAGTGGTGGGGGAGCAAAAGACTGATTTCCCCGGCATGTTGGCGAACTGGCCAACCCAGTTCAAGTGCCCGGTGCATGACTGCTTGCTTGTCCACAGATTGCACCTTGACCACAGCTTGTCCGGGCACGCGAGATATCAATTCAGGTACGCTTCCCTCAGCTGCGACTTTTCCATTGCGCATCAGCGCGACTCGATTGCACAGCCTCTGAGCCTCGGCGAGGTGATGACTGGTTAACAAGATGGTCGTGCCACTGTCGCGCAAACCTTCGATGAGACGCCAAAGATCCATTCGCGCCTCTACGTCTACTGCGACTGTTGGTTCATCGAGCACCAGCAGTTCGGGGCGATGTACCAGCGCGACAGCAAGGCTCAGTCGCTGATGCCAGCCACCCGATAACAGCCCGGCGCGGGTGGCGGCGTAGGGAACTAGGCCGAATCTTTCAATGAGT
Source organism: Polaromonas sp. YR568 (assembly GCA_945878995.1). GTDB lineage: Bacteria > Pseudomonadota > Gammaproteobacteria > Burkholderiales > Burkholderiaceae_C > Polaromonas. Next base: position 2,863 of record CAMCUN010000131.1, read on the forward strand.
TCGGCCACCCTAGCGTTGCGCTGCGCTGCTGGCACGCCATAAAGTCGGGCGAAAAATTGAATATTTTCTTGGGGAAATAGGTCAGGGTACAGCGCACTTTGTTGCGGGCAGTAGCCGATACATGTCCGTGCATGTGCGCTGTGCTGAATCATTGGCCGACCCATCAGCTGAACCTGCCCGGCATCGGCTTGCAGCAGCTGGCAAATGATGTTGAGCACCGTGGACTTACCACACCCATTAGGACCCAGCAGGCCGACAACATCTCCACGCGCCACCTGCAGGCTAAAGCCATTGAGCACTTGCTGTTCGCCGAACCGCTTGAACAAGCCATCAATCTGCAAGGCAACGGTCATACTTTTTGATCTGCAACGAGCAAATATCGATAGGATTTCAATCCAAGTGCCAGTGAGATGGCACAGAATACAAACAGAAAGACCAGCTCGAAACGCAGTTCGGCGATACCTAAGTTATAGGCGGCGACGCCCTTGAATGCCTGATTCATATGCAGCATGGGGTTTAGCTGAGCCATAGTTTGCATGGCAGCGGGCATAATTTCCAGAGGGAAAAAGGTGCCACCTAGGACCAACAAAGGCACACCGATGGCCGACAAAGCCACTACCACCTCTTCACTGCGCCGAGCAAAACGGGCGCCTAAAAAGAAGCCCATGCCAACGTAGGCAAAAACAGACATCAGCAAAATCAAACCGCCCAACCACAAACTGCCGTGGTACCGCGCGCCTATGAACCAGGCGATGCTGTAGAGCATGACCACTTGCACGGCTGCCAACACCATCTGTGCAAGTACCACACCCAAAAAGTAAGCAGCAGGGTGCAGTGGTGAAGCCAGCAGGCGGCGCAAAGTTCGGCGCTCGCGCTCTGCAGCGATGATCGAGACCGTGCCGCCCAGACAGCTAAAGAAAAGTGCTGCACCCATCAAAATGCCGGCAGCAGCGGCATCTAAGCCTGCGCGCATATTGGCATTGTGTGCGTAGACCAAGCCAAAAAGCAGCATCATGGCTGCCGGAAAAACGGCCCAAAAGATCAAGCCCCGGCGTTGGCGCCACTGCTCCAGCAGCAATCGCTGACAGACGGCAAGCGTTTGATCTAACAACAAACCATAAGGGCTCATCCCGTTCATCGCCTGAAAGTGGCCAAATCCGGCAGCACCGTTTCCAGGGCTTTGGCTGACATCAGTACACCCGGGATGCCAGCACCCGGATGGGTGCTTGCGCCCACCATAAATAGGTCTTTGACATCTTCGCTTCTGTTGTGCGGTCTAAACCAGGCGCTCTGCAGCAGCAGTGGCTCTAGACCAAAAGCTGCGCCTTTGTACGACAACAAATTGTCCTGAAAGTCTTGAGGTGTAGTTACAAACGAAACTGTCAGGTGCTCACGCAAGCCTGGCAGCACGGTTTTCTCCAGCGCCTCGGCGATCGCCACTCGGTAGGGCTCAGCTTGCTCGACCCAGTTGGTTCCGCTTTGAAGGTGGGGAACCGGTGAAAGTACGTAAAACGTATCGCAGCCAGCAGGTGCCATGGCAGGATCGGTCGCTGTGGGGCGGTGCAGGTACAGGCTGAAATCATCGGCAAGTTTGTGGCGCTTGAAAATGTCTTTTAGCAAGCCCTCGTAACGTGGCCCAAGCAGCATCATGTGGTGGGGTACATCTTCGTACCGCTTGTTTGTGCCAAAGTACCAAACGAACAAGCTCATCGAATACTTACCGGCCTCAACTTTGGCGTTGCTCCAGACCTTGCGATGTTTGGCGTCGATCAGGTTCTTGTAAGTCCAGGCGGTGTCCGCATTACAGACCACAATATCGGCGGGCAGTGTCTCACCATTGGCCAGTGTCACACCCGTGGCGCGGCCACCGGTAACTTCTATGCGGCGCACTTCAGCGCCAGTTCGCAGACTGCCCCCCATGCCCTCTACCAAATCAACCAGGCCGTTGACCAAAGTCCCGGTGCCGCCCATAGCCCAGTGCACACCATAACGCCTCTCCAAAGCGTTGATGAGCGAGTACACGCAGGTCACAGAAAAAGGATTTCCGCCAATTAAAAGCGACTGCAGACTCATGGCCTGGCGCAGTTTGGGGTGCTTGAGATGGCTGGCAACCATGGCGTGCAAGCTGCGCCAACCTTTCATGCGTGCCATCGAGGGTATTGCTTTGAGCAAGTCGCCTGCGCTATCGAAAGCATGGCACCCCAGGGATTCAAAGCCCAATTTGTAGCAAGTGTCTGCCTCTTCCATGAAAGCGGTGTAACCAGGCCCCGCCGTTGGATCGATCCGCAGCACCTCGGAGCGCATGCGCTCGGGGTCACCGCTGTAATCGAAGTGGTCCCCATCTGCGAAGCGGACCCGGTAAAAGGGCTCGATCAGGCGAAGGTCGACGTCGTCAGTCAACTTTCGTCCAGCAAGTGCCCACAACTCCTCTAATAAGAACGGGACAGTGATGATGGTTGGACCTGCATCAAAGGTGTAACCGTCTACGTGGTGAACCCGTGCGCGACCACCGGGCACATCCAGCTTTTCAAGCACCTGAACCCGCCAGCCCTTGGCCGCGAGCCGAACGGCGGCGGCTAAACCACCAAAACCGCTGCCAATTACCAGTGCAATTGGGGCGTCTGTGTTGACATGCTCAGTTTGCCGCACTGCGACATTTGCTTTCATCAGCATGGACTGATAGTTCCTAGATGTGAGCGCCTAACCAAAATAGGTGGAAATGCCGAACTTGCCCTTGCTAAGAATCTTGAAAGAGCAAGCTGAGCATATTCGAACGTTCATTAATCAGGGTTAGACAGGGGAATTGGATTTTTTCAGATCAAATTCATCATTTGAACGCACGGCTGAGGTGTCTTTTCCTCTGGTATTCGGTCAATCTTGGCAAGGCGTGCCAGTTGATAAGAATTAATAGTTATTAATTGCCAGGAGGGCGTCATGCCCATCAGCGTTGCCCTGAGCCCCGATTTTGAGACCTTCATCCGCCACCAAGTCGAAAGCGGCCCCCTGCAACAACGCCAGCGAAGTCGTCCGTGCTGGACTGCGATTGCTCGATGACACCGAGCGCCAGCAGGCCATCCAACTCCAAGCGCTGAGAAACGATATCGCCGCAGGCAAGGCCAGTGGCGCGGCACTTGATGCGTAACCCGTGTTTGGTCGTCTGCAAGCCAAATACGCACAGCAGGCGACTCGCCAAGCTCGCTCACGCAGCGACTGATCACGCCCTTGGCAGAGATCGATCTTGAGGAGGTCGGCGACCACATTGCACACGACAATCCTTTTCGAGCCGGAAGTTTCGTGGCTGAGTTGCGTGCGCATTGCGAAAAAATTTGCCTCAATCCCCTTCTCCTGGGCCACCTTCGGCGGCCCCAACACAGCCCTGATCGCTCCACCGAGCTTGCCATCAATGCCATGCGTAAACGGCAGCATCGCCCGCGCATTTGCGTCGACCATGGGCTCAAACGATCAGCCCCGCAGACTTGACTTGGCACCACACCGAAGAGCCTTGCTGAAGTTCAAGATGGCGCAGCGCCCTGACCGTGACACGGCCCAGAATCAATGCTTGACCGCAGCGCACCCGCACGATGGCTTGGGAGGGATGGGCATCGGCGTCTATGGATTCGATGGTGCCTTGGAGCCGGTTTTGCAGGGTCGAGTCATCATGCACGCTCAGTGCAAGGCTGACGTCGCGGGCCAGAATTCGAACGCGCACATGTTGGCCAAGGGCAAGGCCTGGGTCGCGCACCCACAGGGTGCCGCCGTCAAACCGCACTTGAGCCAGGTGGTCGGCTGGGCTGCGGGCCATGACCTGGCCTGTGGTCACCAGGCCGGCCTCCTCGCCAATGGCCAGGGCGAGCTCTTGGGAGGCCATGGCCTCGGTGAGTGGCCCGCAAGTTTGCACGCACCCTTGGTCGAGCATCACCACATGGTCAGCCAGCCGCGCCAGTTCGTCCACCGAGTGCGTGACGTAAAGCATGGGGATCTTTAATTCATTGTGCAGCCGCTCCAGCCAGGGCAAGACCTCTTTGCGCCTGGCCACGTCCAGCGAAGCCAGCGGCTCGTCGAGCAACAGAAGTTTGGGCTGTGTGGCCAGCGCCCTGGCAATGGCCACGCGCTGACGCTCGCCGCCTGACAGGCTGGTCACGGCCCGGTCAAGCAAGTGCCCAATGCCCAGCAGGTCCAGCGCCGCATCCAGGCCCAGTGCGCCGCGGGTCGGGCCGGTCCTGCGCAGGCCAAAGCGCAGGTTCTGCCTGACGTTGAGGTGCTCGAACAGGCTGGCTTCTTGGAACACATAGCCCAGCTCGCGCTGCCAAGTGGGCTTGAACAGAGCGCTTGCGCTGTCTTGCCAGGTGTCATGGCCCAATGCGATGAGTCCCTGGGCTTTTTCCAAGCCGGCCACGCAGCGCAGCAAGCTCGTTTTGCCTGAACCGGAAGGCCCAAACAAGACGGTGATGCCCTTGGCGGGCAGAGTGAGGTCCACCTTGAGCGCAAAGTCAGCGCGCGCCAGGCCGACTTGGATGCGCAGGCTGGGCTCGGCAGTCATGGCCAGCCTTTGTCGCTGCGCTTTTTCAGGCGCGCCAATGCGAC
>CAMCUN010000132.1 GCA_945878995.1 Polaromonas sp. YR568
CCCCCGGCCGATTTCTGGTATGCCCAGTATGAGGCCGGGGGGCTTGCCCCAAACGCTGCCGCCATAGCCATGGCAAGAATCAAGAGCCTCAGAAAGAACCAAAAGCCTCATAAAGAACCAAGAGCCCAAGGACGGCAGAGCGATCGCGGCAGGCTGCCTTCTACAATCCCGGCCATGCTCATGCACCCTACCATCGACCCTGTGGCCTTGCAGTTGGGGCCTGTGGCCATTCACTGGTACGGGCTGACTTACTTGGCGGCTTTTGGGCTGTTTTTCTTTTTGGCCTCACGCCGGCTTAAACACTCCCCGTTTGCCCAGGTCACCCAGCCCGCGCCTTGGACCCTCAAGGACGTGGAAGACCTGTTGTTCCTCGGTGTGGTCGGTGTGGTGCTGGGCGGGCGCATAGGCTATTGCCTGTTTTACAAGCCGGGCTACTACTTGGCGCATCCGCTGGAAATCTTGGCGGTGTGGCAAGGCGGCATGAGTTTTCATGGCGGTTTGCTGGGCGTGTTGGTGTCGCAGTGGTGGTTTGCGCACTCGCGCCGCCGTCCCTGGCTGCAGGTCATGGACTTGATTGCGCCTTGCGTGCCCACCGGCTTGGCGGCAGGGCGGGCGGGCAACTTCATCAACGGCGAGTTGTGGGGGCGGCTGGCCTCGCCCGACTTGCCCTGGGCCATGGTGTTCCCGGGCAGCGGCACGCTGCAGCCTCGTCACCCCTCGCAGATCTACCAGTTTTTGCTGGAAGGGCTGCTGCTGTTTGTGATTTTGTGGCTCTATGCGCGCCACCCCCGGCCCCAGGGCCGCGTGTCGGCGGTCTTTTTGATGGGTTACGGCGCCATGCGTTTTGTGGCCGAGTACTTTCGCGAGCCCGATGCGCACCTGGGCCTGCTGGGCGCAGGCCTGAGCATGGGGCAGTGGCTGTGTGTGCCCATGGTGGCTGCGGGCGTGGCCATGTGGGTTTGGTCTGGGCGGCCCAAAAGCTGAATTGCCGCTGCAGGGGGCTTAACCGACCTGGGTTTCCCATTTGCTTGAGCCCGTGTCAGGAATTTCCGTGAGTTTGCGTACATTTGCGCTCGGTTGACATTAAATTACCGTTGTTTCGCTCGTCTTTGCTCATAATTACGCGTAATTATGAAGCCCCAAGGCCTGCCCATGCCACCCCACTCCTTGCACCACGAGGTCGCCTCCCAGCTCAGAGAGCAGATTTTTTCGGGCGCCATGGCTCCAGGCAGTTTTGTCGACGAGCCCAGCTTGTGCGAGCGCCTGAAAATCTCGCGCACGCCGCTGCGCGAGGCCTTGAAGGTGCTGAGCGCCGAAGGTTTGGTGCGCCACGAGCCGCGCAGAGGTTGCTTTGTCAGCGAGGTCAGCGAGCAAGACCTTGATGAAATTTTCCCGGTGATCGCCCTGCTCGAAGGGCGCTGCGCTTTTGAGGCCGCCGGCAAAGCCTCTCAAGCCGATCTGCAGGCCCTGGCACTGCTGCATGCGCAGCTAGAGGCCCATGCCCACGCAGGCCGTATTTCTGAGTATTACGCCACCAATGTGTTGATCCACGAGGCCATCATTGGCCTGGCGGGCAACCGTTGGTTGGCCCAGTCCATCACCGATTTGCGCAAAATCCTCAAGCTGGCCCGCCTGCAGCAGCTGCACGCCCCCGGGCGGCTGGTGCAAAGCCTGGCCGAGCACTTGAGCGTGTTTGCCGCGCTCCAGCGCCGCGACAGCCCAGGGGCGGAGCTGGCCATGCGCACCCATTTGCTAGAGCAGCGCCTGGCCCTGCGCGAATTGGCCCGTCAGCTCACCACCAAGGTGGCCGCATGAGCAAGACCCACAACTGGCTGGTGAGAAGCTTTCAATCCGTGCGGGATTTGCAGCCCAAGCGCTCGCCCGCGGCGGTGGTCGAGGGCGAGGGTGGTTCTGTTGCTTCGGCCGCCTCGCAGGCGCCCTCTTTTTTGGCCACTTCAGCCGCAGCGTGGGCCGGCCGCGCAAGTTCGCGCACCTCTTCTACTGTGGCTGCGCCCGGCAGTGCGGGGCCGCAAGACAAGCCAGCGCGTTCATGCCGCCAGCGCCTGGATGCGCTGATCAAGAAAAAGGGCGAGGCCCTGTCACCGCGCCTGTTGCGCCGCTTGTTGGCCGAGTTGCAGACCGTGGTGGACAGCAGCGTCAGCGAGATTGAAGGCGGGCGACGGGCCCGGGCGTTGGCCGACTGGTATGCCCAGGCCACGCCCGCCGAGAGACACGACACCTGGCTGCTGATGAGCGAGCACTTTGTGCCCGACGCGGACCAAGTACGGCTTGCCCGCGCGCATTACGACACGGCCTTGGGCACGCCCGACGAAGGCCAGGCCGAAATTGGCTTGCGCCGCGCCTTTGCCTCGCCGCGCACCCGGCTTTTGCAGCGCTTTGCCGTGTTCCCTGAAGGCATGCGTTTTTTGGTGGACTTGCGCGCCGAGTTGCTGCCGCAGCTCAAACGCGACAAACGCCTTCTGCCCTTGGACGCGGAGCTGGAAAACTTGTTTTCCACCTGGTTCGACGTGGCTTTTTTGGAGCTGCGCCGCATCAGCTGGGACTCGCCCGCGTCTCTGATAGAAAAGCTCATCAAGTACGAGGCTGTGCACGCCATTCGCGGCTGGGCCGATGTGAAAAACCGCCTGGACAGCGACCGCCGCTGCTACGGATTTTTTCACCCGCGCCTGCCCAACGAGCCACTGATTTTTGTGGAAGTGGCGCTTTGGGACGAGATGGTGGCCAGCATCGCGCCGCTGTTGGACGAGGCGGCCGAGCACGCCGATCTCGCGCGCGCCAGCCACGCCATTTTTTACTCCATCAGCAACACCCAGCCTGGGCTCAAAGGCGTGAGCTTTGGCGACTCTCTCATCAAGCATGTGGTGGAGACCTTGAGGCAAGAGTTCCCGCGCCTGAACACCTTTGCCACCTTGTCACCCATTCCAGGCTTCAGGCCCTGGTTGTCGCGCCAGGCCCAGCCTTTGCTGGAGCGACTGGCCGACAAAGAGCGCCAGGCCTTGGCCACCTCGTTGGTGGCAGCTCCCCTGAACGCGGCAACGCTGCTGGCGGCAGCCGAGGCGCCAGGCGAGCTGGACGACAAATCCCCGCTGCGGCTGTTTCTCATGCGCGCCGCAGCCGAGTACCTGGGCCACGCGCAAGACGGGCAGCGGCCGCTTGATGCGGTGGCGCGTTTTCATTTGGGCAATGGCGCGCGCATAGAGCGCATCAACTGGGCGGGTGACCTCTCGCCCAAGGGACTCAAGCAGTCTTACGGCCTCATGGTCAACTACCTGTACGACCTCAAAGGCCTGGACCGCCACCGCCAGCAACTGGCGCAGGGGAAAGTCCCCGTGTCCTCACGGGTGCAGGCTCTGTACATTTGAGCCGCTTCAACGGGCATACTTCGGGCGCTAAGAGTGCTTGCAGCCAAGTGGCCCTTTCCCCAAAAACAGGAGACTTTTGACATGAGCCACCCCATTTCTACCGATTTGCCAAGCATGGCCACCACGCGCCGCGACATGCTGCGCCTGGGTGCGGCCTCTTTGGCCACCCTGGCTTCGACCGGCCAGGCCCAGTCGGGCTGGCCCACCAAGCCGGTCACCCTGGTGGTGCCTTTTCCTGCGGGTGGCGGCACCGATGCGTTTGCGCGGCCTTTGTCGGCCCAGTTTTCCAAGCTCACGGGCCGGCAAATGGTGATTGACAACCGAGGCGGCGCAGGCGGCACGCTGGGCGCGGGCATTGCCGCCAAGGCGGCCCCGGACGGCTACACCTTGTTCATGGGTGCGGTGCACCACGCGATTGCGCCGTCCATGTACCCCCGGCTGGACTACGACATTGAAAAAGACTTTGTGCCCCTGGCCTTGGTGGCCAATGTGCCGCAGGTGCTGGTGGTCAACCCGCGCTCGCAGTCGGGCGAGTTCAAGGAGTTCTTGGAGCGGGTGCGCAAGTCGCCAGGGCGCTTCAATTACGGCTCGGCCGGCGCCGGCACTTCGCACCACTTGGCGGGCGAATTGTTCAAGCAGCAAACCCGCAGCTTCATCACCCACATTCCCTACCGGGGCGCAGGGCCGGCCTTGCAAGACCTGATTGCCGGCAACGTGGACATGATGTTCGATGGTCTGGGTTCATCGGCCCAGCACATCAAGGGCGGGCGCATCAAGGCGCTCATGGTGTCGGGCACCAAGCGCAACCCGGCTTTTCCTGACGTGCCTTGCGCAGGCGAGTTAGGTCTGCCCGACTACACCGTGACCACCTGGTACGGCGTGTGGGCCCCCAAAGGCGTGCCCGCCGATGTGCAGGCCCGCATCTTGGAAGAGTTGCGCCGCGCCTCGGCCACCGACGAGATCAAGGCCGCCTGGGCCGCCAACGGCGCCGAGTTCGGCAGCCTCAACCCCACGCAGTTCGGCAGCTTTGTCAGCGGCGAGGTCAAGCGCTGGGCGGCCGTGGTCAAGGCCTCTGGTGCCAAGCTCGATTGAGCGTGCCTGAGGTTTGCCGCGTGATGGACAGCGGCTTGGTGAGGAGAGGGGTTTGAGCGGTCTTGTTGATTTGCAGCGTGACGGCGCCCTGGCCTTTGTCACCCTGGCCCAGCCTGCCAAATTCAACGCCATGTCGCGTGCCATGTGGCGGCAGCTGCGCGAGCTGTTCCTGGCTCTGCACGCCCAGCCAGGGCTGCGGGTCATCGTGTTGCAAGGGCAGGGCGGGCACTTTTGCGCCGGTGGCGACATTGCCGAATACACAGACTTTCGCTTTGAGCCTGAGGGCCTGCGCGCCTTTCACGAGGGCGATGTTTGGGGCGGCCTGTCGGCCGTGCTCGACTGCGACGTGCCGGTGATCGCCGCCATTGAAGGCCATTGCATGGGCGCGGGCTTAGAGATCGCCAGCTGCTGCGACCTGCGCCTGGCCGCCACCTCCGCCCGCTTTGGCGCGCCCATTGCCAAACTGGGTTTTCCCATGGCCCCGCGCGAGGCCGCGCTGGTCGCGCGCGCCGTGGGCGAGCTCACCGCCCGCGAGATGCTGCTGGCCGCCCGCGTGCTGGACGCACCCACCCTGCTGGCGCGCGGGTTCTTGAACGAGGTCTGCACCGACCATGAGCTGGCTGCCACTTGCCTGGCGCTGGCCCAGCGCATGGCCCAGCTCGCCCCGGAGGCTGCCCGCATGAACAAGCGCATGCTGCGTCAACTGCAGCAGCAAGGCCCTGTGGCTTTGCCGCAGTTGGTGGAAGGTGCTTACGATTACGCCGATTCGGCCGAGCACCGCGAAGGCGTGGCCGCCTTCATGGCCAAGCGGCCAGCTGTTTTTCTTTGAGTCTTTTTATCACCCCCATGAGCCCACAGAACCTTTTTTCCGCCCTGCGCGCCGCCTTTCCTGCTGACTTGGACCGCGTGGCCGTGGAAACCGACAGCGGCCTGCTGTACTCCTGGCGCGACCTGGACCGCGCCACCGCCATGATGGCCAACTTGCTGGCCTCCTTGAATTTGGCCCCCGGCGCCCGCGTGGCTGTGCAGGTGGAAAAGTCGGTCGAAGCCATGATGCTGTACCTGGCCACCTTGCGCGCAGGCTTGGTGTTTTTGCCGCTGAACACGGCTTACCAAAGCGCCGAGATCGAGTACTTCATCACCAATGCCGAACCGGCGGTGGTGGTGTGCAGCAAAAAGAACTTTGGCTGGGTCAGCCAAATCGCCTTCAAGGCCGGCACGCAGTCGGTATTCACGCTGGACGATGACCGCAGCGGCAGCCTGCTTGAGCGCGCCGCCCATTGCAGCGACCAGCACACGCCCGCCTCAGTGGGCGCGGACGACCTGGCCGCCATTTTGTACACCAGTGGCACCACGGGCCGCAGCAAAGGCGCCATGCTCACGCACGACAACTTGCTGAGCAATGCGGTGGTGCTCAAAGACTACTGGGGCTGGCGCTCTGAAAAAGACGGCGGTGATGTGCTGGTGCACGCGCTGCCTATTTTTCATGTGCACGGCCTTTTTGTGGCGCTGCATGGCGCGCTGATTAACGGCAGCAAAATCATTTGGCTCAACAAGTTCGACCCCAAGCTGGCCATTGCCAAGTTCGCCGAGGCCACGGTGTTCATGGGCGTGCCCACGCTGTACGTGCGCATGCTGGCCGAGCCTACGCTCACGCCCCAGGCCTGCAGCCACATGCGTTTGTTCATTTCGGGCTCGGCCCCGCTCTTGATTGAGACCTTCCGCGACTGGCAGCAGCGCGCGGGCCACACCATCTTGGAGCGTTACGGCATGAGCGAAACAGCCATGCTGACCTCCAACCCCTACCGCGCCGATGTGCGCCACGCGGGCCAGTCTGAGCGGCGCGGCAGCACGGTGGGTTTCCCCTTGCCGGGCGTGGGTCTGCGGGTGCGGGGTGAGGATGACAAAGAGTTGGCCGCGGGCGGCATTGGCAGCATCGAGGTCAAGGGCCCCAATGTGTTCAAGGGCTACTGGCGCATGCCTGAAAAAACGGCTGAAGAATTCACCGCCGACGGCTGGTTCAAAACGGGCGACGTGGGGCTGGTCGATGAGCGGGGTTACGTGAACATTGTGGGCCGCAGCAAGGACTTGATCATCAGCGGCGGCTACAACGTGTACCCGGCCGAGATTGAGGGCTACATCAATGACATGCCGGGCGTGGCCGAAAGCGCCTTGGTGGGCGTGCCTCACCCCGACTTTGGCGAGGTGGGGGTGGTGGTGCTGACGCTCAAGCCGGGCGCCCAGCTCGCGGGTGACGCGGTGCTGGCGGCGCTCAAGTCCAAGCTGGCGAATTTCAAAATACCCAAGCGCTGCTTTGTGGTGGCTGAACTGCCGCGCAACACCATGGGTAAGGTGCAAAAGAATGTGCTGCGGGATCAGCACAAGGGGCTGTTTTTAGCTTGAGCCTGTGCCTTTGCCTGGTGTCTGTTTTTGGTGTGAAGCTGCCATCGCGCTGAGGCTGTGGTGGCGGGCTTTGGGCTTTGGGCGGCGGCCTCATACTGCGGG
>CAMCUN010000133.1 GCA_945878995.1 Polaromonas sp. YR568
CCACCTTTTTCAAACGCTTCTTTAAAACCCTTTACTGATTCATCACCTGCGGCGTATTTCCATGTGATGGTGGCCACTTTTTTAATGCCTTTTTTGGCCATCACTTCGCCCATGGCGTAGCCAGGCTGCCAGTTTGAAAACGAACTCCGATAAATGTTCGTGGCGCACATAGGGCCAGTCACCGCGTCTGCTCCTGCGTTGGGCACGATCAGCAAGGTTCCGCTGTCTTTAGCCACCTTAGCCATGGCCATGGCCACACCGGAATGAACGGAGCCGATTAACACGTCTACGTTGTCACGCTTGACCAGCTTGTTGACGTTATCGGTTGCTTTAGAAGGGTCGGACTCGTCGTCCACCTTGACAAACTCAACCTCGCGCCCTGCAATCTTGCCGCCCTGTTCTGCCACATACAACTTAAAGCCGTTTTCAATGGCGTTGCCTAAAGAGGCAAAGGTCCCCGTGTAGGGCAGCATAAGCCCCACCTTCAGCTTGCCGCTGGTCTGGGCCATAGCAAACGTTGGAACAAGTGCTGCAGTGGCAAGCAGCGTGACAAACGTGGTTTTGATTTTCATGTAGTAGTCTCCTTTGATGTGCTTTGATTTTGTCCGTGGATGGTTTTAGGTTGGGTAACCACAGCTGGAGTTTAAATTGGTCGCGAGGCGCCAAGGGTAAACACTAGTGGCGTTTGCTTAAGTGTCTTATTGACTGGATATTGCCATCACCCTAGCATTCACACATGGTCGCTTTCATGCACATGTCTAAGGGCCACCGGTCAAAGAAATGTTCGTCCTTATCGGAGAGCAGAGGGTTAGTATGAATCGCCGTAAAGCACTTGCCGCCAGTGCTTGTATTGCGTTGGATTTTGTTCTGATGGGTGCGCAAGCTCAATCACCAACGCCAATACGTATTTTGGTCGGAGCACCAGCTGGCGGCTCCACAGACACCTTAGCCAGGGTACTTGCGCAGGAGCTAAGCCGGCTACTAGGTCGCAGAGTGATCGTAGAGAACAAGCCAGGCGCCGGGGGAAACATTGCAGCAGAAGCGGTGGCTAAGGCAGCCCCTGATGGCAACACCCTGCTCATGAGCTTCACCAGCCATGCGATCAATGCCTCGCTCTACTCCAATCTACCGTTCGACCCGGTAAGAGACTTCACACCTTTAACCTGCGTAGCTACTTCGCCTTCGGTCCTAGTGGCACACCCGTCACTGCCAGCTAGAGATGTGCGTGAACTCATTGAGCTGGCCCGAGCCAAACCCGGCCGCCTGAACTTTGCAATTGGTGCCATTGGCTCATCTTTACATCTGGCGGGCGACGCTTTTAAGATGCAGTCGGGCGTCTACATTGTCAATATTCCCTATCGAGGAACAGCCCCCGCCATCCAAGACGTGCTTGCCGGTCAAGTCGAGCTCATGTTTGCCGCTGTAGGCAATGCTCATACCCACATCAGGGCAGGCAAACTGCGTGCGCTGGGTGTGACCAGTGCAAAACGTCTACCGGCATTTCCGGAAGTTCCCGCGATCAACGAGGTACTGCCTGGCTATGAGTCCAGCGCCTGGTTTGGTCTGTTTGCGCCTGGACGCATGGACGCAGCTCTTACCAGCGTTCTATCGGATGCAACTCGCCAGGCCGTAGCCGCCCCCGAGGTGCTGCGCCGGTTCGAAACAGAAGGCTATAACCCGGTAGGCAACGCACCCGAAGAATTCGGCCGCTTCGTGCAGGCCGAGATCACGCGTTGGCGACGAGTAGTGAAATTTTCCGGGGCAAAACCCGAATGATCAAACCCCAGTCACTTGCCCAGAAAATCATTGCCCGTGCCGCTGGTCGAGACACTGTTCGCGTGGGCGAGATTGTCAATTGCCGCGTGGACCTCGCTATGTTCCACGACTCCTCCGGTCCGCGACGTCTCAAGCCAATGCTAGAGGAACTGGGCGCTCAGATATGGGATAAGTCTCGGGTCGTGCTGGTCATGGATCACTACTTGCCCGAGCGCAACGAGGAGTCGCGCAAGATCGTGCGTATTGCGCGGGACTGGGCAAATGAGCAGGCCCTACCCTATGTGTACGATGGTCTGGGTATATGCCACTTAGTGGTGCCTGAGCATGGCCACATTGCCCCTGGGATGTTTTGTGTGGGGGGCGATTCGCATTCGCCAACTGGGGGCGCCTTTGGGGCCTACATGTTCGGTATCGGCAGCACCGAGATGCTGGGCGTGGTGGTAACCGGTGAAATTTGGTTGAGTGTGCCTAAAACCATCGCCATGAATTGGTCGGGGCGGCTGGCCGCGGGTGTCTGTGCCAAAGACATGATCTTGTCCATGATTGCCCGTTTTGGCATCAACGGCGCAAACTACCAGGCGGTCGAATTCGCCGGCAGTGCCGTGCGGGCCTTGCCTATGCAGGAGCGGATGACTCTGTGCAACATGAGCGCCGAACTTGGAGCACAGACTGGCCTAGTAGCGCCCGACGTTGTCACCCGTGAGTGGCTGACGCAGGCAGGTGCCGCGATTCCGATAGACCTTGGTACGCTGCAGTCCGACCCGGGCAGCGCCGACCAGCAACACGACTTGGACGCCAGCACACTAAGTCCGCAGCTGGCAGCGCCACACAGCCCCGCTCGCGGCGTGACGCTGGCCGAGCACTCCAGCACGCGAATCGACGTGGCCTACATAGGCGCCTGCACCGGAGCCAAGCTGGAAGATCTGCATTTCGCCGCCGAAGTGTTGCGTGGCCGCAAGATTGCACCCAGCGTGCATCTTATGGTGGCGCCGGCAAGCCTCAAGGACCGCGCTCATGCTGAAGCAGATGGCACCCTGCAGGCTCTCATCGATGCCGGGGCCAGCATTTTGCCCAGTACCTGCGGTGCCTGCGCAGGCTACGGTGATAGTTTTACAGAGAACCAGACCGTTATATCGAGCACAGCTCGTAATTTTCGAGGACGTATGGGGCCGGCCAGCACCCAAGTATTTCTTGGCTCACCCTACACAGTTGCAGCGTCCGCGCTACGGGGCTACATCACCGATCCACGAGAGGTGTTGCAATGATCGTTTCACACAGGATCTGGCACCTTGGGGCTGACGTGGATACCGACGCGCTTGCGCCCGGTGCATGGATGCAGTATGGCATCGACGTGGTTGCACAACACAGCCTTGAAAACCTGCTACCGGCATTTGCCAGGGAAGTGCGACCAGGCGACGTGATCGTGGCGGGCCCCAACTTCGGCATCGGGTCTTCACGCGAGCAAGCGGCGGCGGCTCTGGTGCAACTAGGTATTGCGGCAGTCATCGCTCCATCTTATGGCGGCCTTTTTTTTCGTAATGCATTCAACCTTGGGCTGTTGCTGTTGACCTGTACCCAAGCGGAAAGGCTCCAAAAAGAAGAGCGTCTCGCACTGGATGGAAGCGGCTCGGCAATTATTTTGCAATCCGGCGCAAGGCTTGACTGTGAGCCTGTACCGGATTTCCTGCTACAAATGGCGCGCGCCGGCGGTCTTTTGCCCAGCCTAAAGCAACGCCTAGCCCGTGAGCGTGACGCCGCAGGGATTGCCCATGGTTAATGCAGCCCTTTCTCCAGAATACGGTCCGGTGGTCGCCATTTCCGTACCGCAGGCAAATACTACGGTGGAGCCAGAAATGCAGGCACTGATGAGCGCCGGCTATAGCCTTTTGGCAGCTCGTATGACAAGTCCGTTACAGGACTCGCGCGCCCGCCTTGTGGATTACTTCGATACGCTTGCTCAAACGCTGGATCGATTTGACGTGGCCCCTGTACAGGCGGCCGGTTTTGCCTGCACAGGCTCCAGTTACTTGGTTGGCCGCCAAGAAGACCAACGACGGCTCGCTGTGCTATCGGCTGGTCGAGGCTACCCTGTGTTGGGAGCCGCAGACGCCATTGCGCGGGCGCTGCAAAACTTGGGCGCACGCCGAATTGCGCTGCTCTCGCCATACCCCGCCTGGTTGTCTGCGGCAGGCCAAGATTACTGGAGGGAATGTGGATTGGAAATGCTTTCAGTTGCCAGCCTGCCGGAGGACCTCTTGGATACCCGCAATATTTACAAGTTGCGCACTGCGCGGGTACTGGAGATCTTTGACCAACTAGAGCTGCGCGGCTGTGATGCCGTGCTTCTCAGCGGCACCGGCATGCCCACATTGCGCCTTATTGCACAACTGTCGCTACCGGTACCTGTACTTTCGTCCAACCTCTCTCTTGCATGGGCCCTGCAGTGTGCAGTGCATGCGCCGAAAAGTGAATCTGATGTGCTAGCCGCTTTACTAGATGTTGAAGCTCCATGGCGCGGCTACTTATGAGTTTGTTTTCGATACTTGATTCAGACAATCTGCTCGCTTTGCCTCAACCCTTCGATCATCGAGGTGCGCAGCAGGTGCTGACGCAATTCAGCGGGGTCTGCGGCAATCGCTTGGAGTTTGTGCAGGGCATCGCGCCTTGCGGCTGGATCACGCTCGCGCATGCGAGCCCGGTTGGCGTCAGCCTGTTTGAGGATCTGGTCAAGTGCTATCGGTCGTCGCTGGCGTTCGTACTGAGACAGCAATTCGACCGACTCACCCCGCATCACGCGTACCAAACGAGCTGCCAGGTTCAGCGCATCGTGAACGCCGCCATTCATTCCCATGCCGCCAGCCGGGCTGTTGAGATGCGCGGCGTCTCCAGCCAGCCAGATACGTCCCGCACCGTAGGAGGAGGCAATGCGTTGGTGTACACGGTAAGGGCGCACTTCCATCACGGGATAGGCCTGGGAGCTGGGCACGATGGCCTGCAAAGCCGCCTCGATGGCTTCAGGCGTGAGCGAGTCTTCAATTGGCCGGTTTTCGTCAGGGTAGATCGAAACACGCCATCGCCCAGGCACCTTGAGCAGGCTGAAGTTGCCCGCGCCCACCTGCCAGCAGTAGGTCACGTTAGACAGTCCGGTCAGGTGATCTTCAAAAGCAAAAGTGGTGGTGGCAAGGATTGTGGTTTCAGGGTATGTCTTGCCTTCGAAGGCCACTCCCAGAGCCTTGCGTACCAAGCTTCGCGAGCCATCCGCGCCGATCAGCCAGCTGCCGCGCAGTGTTTCGCTGCCGTCGCAATGCGTCAGTTCCAGCCGTACACCGTCGGCATCCTGTGCGGCATCGGACACAGCGGTGCCAAAACGCACCTCAGCATGCGGGTAGTCGGCCAGCTTGGCCAGCAGCGCACGAGAAAGCTTGTATTGTTCGCATTGCAGACGATAGGGATGAGCTGTCACATCGGACAGCACAGACAGATTAAAGCGCGCGCATTCACCCAATGGGTGCAAGCGAACCTGCCATTCCGGGCAGACAAGCCCCTGCTCCAGCAGGATCTGGGTGATGCCAAAGGCGTCCAACATATCCAATGTGGGGGGATGGAAGGTCGAGGCTCTCAAGTCGTCTTCAATCCCGCTGGCGGATTCAATCACCTGCACCGGCACACCAGCATCGGCCAGAGCGAGGGCGGCCGTAAGACCAACAGGGCCTGCACCGGCCACTAGCACTTTAGGAGAATATGTCATGAGAAATAAGTCTACACGCCGCGGCGTCTGCCAAGTATTGGCTCAAACCCTCTGCTTAGCCGCTGCAAGCGCTATCGCGCTACCGGCAGCTTTATGGGCACAAGCCTACCCAGAACGGCCCATAAAGCTGGTTGTCCCATTCCCGCCCGGCGGATCGACCGACGTTATCGCCCGACTTTTGAGCCAGCGCCTGTCCGATGCACTCAAGTCCTCGGTGGTGGTCGAAAACCGCCCTGGCGTGGCCTCCTTACTTGGCACTAACAGCGTGGCCAAGGCAGCGCCCGACGGCTACACCCTAGTGGTGGCGGCAAATCCTGCTATCGCGCCGGGCCCGTTGATGCGAAACAGCGTGCCCTATGACCCGCTAAAGGACTTTACCCACATCGTTTTACTGGGCACCTTTCCCAATGGTTTTGTGGTGCGCCAGGACCACCCTGCTCGGACTATGGCCGAATTTGTTGCTATGGCGAAGGCCAAGCCTGGTGCGATGAACTATGCATCGGCAGGATTGGGCAGTTCGGGTTTCCTTACGGGCGAACTGCTCAAGCAGGCTGCTGGCATCGATATGGTCCATGTACCTTACAAGGGGTCCGGACCGGCCATCACAGACCTGATGGGCGGCCAACTTGACGGCATGTTTGAAAGCTTGGTCACCGCCACTGGCTACGTGCGCAGCGGTAAGTTGCGCCTGCTTTCAGTCAGCGGCGAGAAGCGCAGCGGCTCTTTTCCTGAGGTGCCCACCCTTAATGAAACAGTGCCCGGCGTCTCAGGTAGCGCTTGGTTCGGAATATCTGCACCTGCTCGGCTGCCTGCAGAAATTGCGCGGCGGCTGCAGATCGAAATTCAGTCCATCATCAATGCGCCCGATATGCAGACCCGCCTGACCGATCTGGGTATGACCCCGCTGCCTCTAGGTGGCTCTGACTATTTAGCCTTCATTCAGGCTGAGAGCCGAAAATGGGGGCCCATCATCAATGCCGGCCGCATTTCAGTCGAATGATCTAACTTAAGACTTAGCATGACTCAACCCGAATTTGACCTACTAATCAAGAACGTACGCCTGGTTCGCCCCCATGGCAACGTGGTGCATGAAAGCGATATTGCCGTAAATGCAGGCAAGTTTGCACTGGTGGCCCCTGGAATCGACGTTTCCCGGGCAAAGAAGGTTCAGGACGGCATGGGGTACCTGGCATTTCCAGGCGTAGTTGATGCGCATATGCACAGCGGCATCTACTCGCCGCTGGCCGAGGACGCCGTAACAGAAAGTAAGGCTGCTGCAATGGGTGGCGTTACATCGAGCTTAAAATACTTTCGCACTGGGCAGTACTAACTAAACAAG
>CAMCUN010000134.1 GCA_945878995.1 Polaromonas sp. YR568
GGGGGGCACGCGTGAGGCATCGGTGGTGCTGCGCGTGCCCCAACCCCAACCCTCCCCCAGAGGGGGGAGTAAGAAGTCAATGCCGGCTCCATCGCCCAGGAATGAGTAAAACGGGGACTTTGGCTTGGCTCCCTCCACCCTTTGGGGGGAGGGCTGGGGAGGGGGGCACGCGTGTGAGGCCAGTGTGGTGCCACGCGCTGCCCCCACCCCGACCCACCCCCCGAGAGGGAGGGAGGAATGCGGGGACGATCTCAGGCCTTGGCTTTGGCCCGGCCCACGGGTTCGACCTTGAGGGTGACGCGCAGTTTCTTGACCACGGCGCTGATGAGCTGGCTCACGCGCGACTCGGTCACGCCCAGCACTTCGCCGATTTCTTTGAGGTTGAGCTCTTCCACGTAGTAGAGGTTCATCAGCAGCTGGTCGCGCTCGGGCAAGTCGCCAATGGCCGAGACCACCGCGCCCATGAACTGGGCGTTCTCCACAATCACTTCGGGCTGCTGACTGCTGTCGTCGGCCAGGGCCATGACCTCTTCGGTCACCACTTCCATGGAGTAGGTTTCAAAGCGCTTGGCCTGGCCGCGCTCTTTTTCAAAGCTGTCCACGTCCATGCCCAGGTGTTCCGCCATTTCAGCCTGGGTGGGCGCGCGGCCGAGTTCGGAGGCCAACTCGTCGGTGGCTTTGCCGTGGGATTTGTTGAACGCCACCGCCGAGCGGGGTAAAAACGACATGCGGCGCACCTCGTCAAGCATGGCGCCGCGCACCCGCGTGTGGGCAAAGTTTTCGAATTCAATGCCCTTGGTGGGGTCGTAGGCGCGGGCCGCTTCCAAGAGGCCAATCATGCCCAGCTGGATCAGCTCGTCGAGCTCCATGAAGGGCGGGATGCGCACCTTCAGGTGCATGGCCACGCGCTTGACCAGGCCCAGGTGGGCCATCACCAGCGCCTCCTCGGCGTTTTGGCTTTCGTGGTTGCTTTGAACCTGTGAATACAAACGGGTGCTGGCGGACATGGGGTGTTCTCGCTTCAGGTGCCGCGCCCGACCAGGCGCTCAACAAAGAACTGCAGGCCGCCGGTGGCCTCGGTGATGGGGGCCATCTGTCTTACCGACTCGGCCAGCCGGCGAAAGTCCCGCGCGCCTGTGCTGCCGGGGGCAAATTCCAACACGGGTTGGTGTTTGCGCAAGGCAGACAGCACCAGTTCGTCGTGCTCTATGGTGCTCAGGTAGTGGATGCTGCGGCCCAAAAAGCGCGCGCACACTTGGTTGATGCGCTCGTAGAGCAATTGCCCGTCTTGTTGGTTGGTCATGCCGTTGGGTATCAAGTAGATCTCATCAACCCCAAAGTCTTGGATCAAGACCTTGATGGTGCCGTAAGCGTCGGCAATGGAGGAGGGATCGTCGCGCACCACAATAAAGCGGCGAGGGCAGGCCTGCATAAAGGACATCACCGGCGGCGAAATGCCGGCCGCCATGTCCACAATGAGGTAGTCGAGCTCGTCTTCAAAAACGCTAAAGGCTTGCACGATGCCGGCCGCCTGCACGCCGCTGATGCCAGCCATCTCGTGCAGGCCCGAGGCCCCAGGGATCAGCCGCACGCCGTGGCGGGTGGTGACCATGATCTCTTGCAGCGTTTTTTGCCCGGCCAGAAAGTGGCTGAGGTTGTAAGGGCAGGGCGTGCCAAGTGCGATTTGCGCGTTGGCCAGCCCTAAGTCGGCGTCGAGCAGCATGACGCGCTCGCCCTGGGCTTGCAGTGCCACGGCAAGGTTGACCGACACAGTGGTCTTGCCGACGCCGCCTTTGCCGCTGGCGATGCCTATGACCTGGGTGGGTTGTTTAGTCAGACTCATGCTCGGGTGGGGGCGGCTTGGTTTTTCAGGGTGGTGCGGGCAACAGCGGGGGTAGCTGCCTTGCGTGGCGAACGGGCTTTGACAGTTTTGGCGGGGGCGACCACGGCTTGATCGCTCTCAGCTTCATGCGCCACTGCTTGGATGACCGTGGCTGCAGCCACTGGGGCAGGGCCCTCGGTTTGCAGCACCACCGGCACCACCAAGCCGGGCACCAGCACGGCGGCAGAGGCCACGGCGGCAGAGGCCACGGCGGCAGAGGCCACGGGGGCAGAGGCCACGGGGGCAACTGCCTGAGTCAACAGGGGGGCCAGGGCGAGATCAATCAGTTGCGGTAAATTGAATGTGCTCATCAAGTCAGTCATCCGGCTTCCGCCGCTGGCACAAGATAGTTTCAAATCATTATCACTGAAGATTTGTAACAAAGCCCAAGGCGACTCGGTCTCGTCGAGCTTGCTGAGCATCACGCTGTGCCAGTCGACGCACGCGTCTACCAGCACCCGGCGCAGGGCCGCGCCCGAGGCGTCGGCGCTGACCACGGCATGCAGGGCCGCTTGCGGGGCCACGGCCTTGATTTCAGCCAGGCGCTCGCTCATTTGTACGCCGGGGGTGTCGATCAGCACCAAGCTGCGGGGGCCAAGCTCGCCGACCAGCAGGCGCAGCGAGTCTTCGTCATTTGCGCGAAAGCAGTCTATGCCTAGCTGGGCGCCTAGCATTTGAATTTGGCTCCAGGCACCGGCCCGGTGGTCGCGGTAGCTGATCAGGGCCAGCCGCTCGCTGCCGTGCAAGGCACTGGCGTGGTGGGCCAGGCGGGCGCACATCATGGTTTTGCCGCTGCCTGAGGGGCCGGCCAGCACGTGCAGACCCTGGCTGGGCATGGCTTGTTGGGGCCGGACCAGGCTGTGCTCGAGCTGGCTGCGCCACACCGCCAGGGCTTGGTGGGGGTCGTTTTGGCCCTGGAGTGCGTCCATCAGCAAGGCGCGCAGCGCCATGGGCACTTGCGCTTCATTGAGGGCATTGACCAACACGCCCAGGCTGGGGTGCAGCTGCAAGCCGCTTTGCCAGGCCGAGCTTTGCTGGCTGATCCGAAACTCACGGCGCAGGGCTGCAATTTCACCGCGCACCATATCTACCAACTCATGGCTGCGTTG
This sequence comes from Polaromonas sp. YR568, assembly GCA_945878995.1. Taxonomy (GTDB): domain Bacteria; phylum Pseudomonadota; class Gammaproteobacteria; order Burkholderiales; family Burkholderiaceae_C; genus Polaromonas. The sequence continues at coordinate 2,992 of CAMCUN010000134.1, forward strand.
CAGGTCGCGGGCCTGGGCCTGGGCTTGCAACTCGGCGGTGGTGGGCTGTGTGCTGGACATGGCTTGCACCTCGGCGTTGAACTGGTGCGTGGGCATGCCATCAGCAGTCGCAGCTGCTGCGCTCTCTATCATTGAAGCAGAGCCAAAGGACCTGGCTACTGCAAAGGCTTGTGCGGCGGGCAAGGCCGCAGTCGCCACCAGCTCGGCCGGGACTGGCGAGGCCAAGCCGGTTGTGGCGTTCACTTGCAGCGGGTTCAGCAGCGCCACAGGCACTGCGGGGGCAGCAGGAATGGCCGCTGCAGGCAGGGGAGCTGAGGCGAAGTTGGGCGTGATAGAAGACATCCGCACCAAGGGCGCCTCCTGGGGGGTGTCCATGGTTTTTTCTGCCGCAGGCTCAAGCACCATGGGGGCGATAGGCGCGGTCATCTGTTGCGCCTCTACATAGCTGCGCTGAAAAGCCGGTGCCGCAGGCGCCACCACGGCCGCAGGGGCGGGCTCGGGCTGCACGTCCAAGGCCACCACCAGCTCGGTCTGGCCGTCCACTTGATGGTTGGAAATCACCAGCACGTCTGGGCCGTACAAGGCAATGGCCTGCTCGGTGGCGCTGCGGGTGTCGCGGGCAAGAATGCGTTTGAGTTCCATGGGGCGTATCGCTGGTGCGGGTTACGGGGCAGGGTAGGGTGGGCAGGGGTCAGGCTCACTGAGCCGGATCGGCATGCACGGTGTGGACCACCTTGACCATTTGGTCTTCGGGGATCTCGTTGTAAGAAAGAATGGTCAGGTCGCTCACCCTGAAACGCGAGGCCTTGGAGACCCACGAGCGGATGGCTGGCGAGACCACCAGCACGGCTGGGTGGCCTTGCTCTTCCACGGCGCGGGCGCCTTGGCGCATGGCGGCAAACAGGCGCTCGGCCAAACCGGGCTCAAGCACCATGGCCTGGCCTTGCGGGGTTTGCTGCAGCACGTTGTGCAGCAGCTGCTCCAAATTCGGGTCCAGGGTGATCACCGACAGGCTGCCTTTGTCGTCTTGCAGGCCTTGCACGATCATGCGGCCCAGCTTGGGGCGGATCATGGCGGTCAAGAGCTCGGGGTCTTGGGTGCGGCTGGCCGACTCGGTCAGCGCCTCGGTGATGCTGCGCATGTCGCGCAGTGGCACGCCCTCGGCCAACACGTTTTGCAGGGTGCGGGTGATCACGCCCAGGGGGAGTTTGCCGGGGACCAGGTCTTCCACCAGCTTGGGCGAGCGTGCGGCCAGTTTGTCCAGCAACTGCTGCACCTCGTCGTGGCTGAGCAGGTCAGAGGCGTTGTCGCGCAGCACCTTGTTCAGGTGCGTGGCCACGGCAGTGGCGGCGTCCACCACTGTAAAGCCCAAGGTGCGGGCATGGTCGCGCTGGGAGGGGTCAATCCACACGGCTTCTAGGCCAAAGGCGGGCTCGCGGCAGGCCACGCCTTCGAGCGTGCCGTAGACCTGGCCAGGGTTGATGGCCATTTCGCGGCCGACCTTGACCTCGCCTTTGCCACGCACCACGCCCTTGAGCACAATGTGGTAGCTGTCTGGGTCGATGTTGAGCGCGTCGCGGATGCGCACCGGCTGGATCAAAAAGCCCAGCTCTGCAGAGAGTTTTTTGCGCACACCTTTGACGCGCGCCATCAGCTGGCCGCCGGTGTCGGGGTTGACCAAGGGAATCAGGCCGTAACCAATTTCTAGACCAATCAGGTCCACCTGGTCCACGTCGTCCCAGTCCAGCTCTTTGGGCGCCTCGGGCGCGGCATTGGCCTCGGGGCTGCCGGGGGCGGGTTTGGCGGGTTCTGACTGGCGCTTGAGCACCATGAAACCAATGGCCGCAGACGCTGCAGCCAAGCTCAAAAACACCAAATGCGGCATGCCGGGCACCACACCCAAGATGGCCAAAAAGCTGGCTGAAATAAAGAGGGCTGTGGGGTTGGCCAGTTGCGAGCTGGTTTGCTCGGTCATGGTCTCCGAGGTGGTCACCCGGGTCACGATGATGGCAGTCGCCAGCGACAAGAACAGGCCAGGAATCTGGGCCACCAGGCCGTCACCAATGGTCAGCAGGGTGTACACGCGGCCGGCTTCAGCCGCGGGCATGTCGTGCTGGACCATGCCCACGATCAAGCCGCCAATCAAGTTGATGACCAAAATCAAGATGCCGGCAATCGCGTCACCGCTGACGAACTTGGAGGCACCGTCCATGGAGCCGAAAAAGTCAGACTCTTGCGACAGCTCTTCGCGCCGTTTTTTGGCGGTTTCTTGGTCAATCACGCCGGCGTTGAGGTCGGCGTCAATCGACATTTGCTTGCCAGGCATGGCGTCCAAGGTAAAACGTGCATTGACCTCAGAGACCCGGCCCGCGCCCTTGGTCACCACAATGAAGTTGATGATCATCAAAATCACAAAAATCACAAAACCGACCAGGTAGTTGCCGCCAATCACAAAGTGGCCAAAAGCCGCAATCACTTGGCCTGCAGCTTCTTCGCCCTCATGGCCATTGACCAAGATCACCCGGGTCGACGCCACGTTCAGCGCCAAGCGCAGCATGGTGGCAAACAGCAGCACCGACGGGAAAGACGAAAACTCCAGCGGTTTGCGGGTGTTGATGGCAATCAGCACCACCATCAGGCTGATGGCGATGTTGAAGGTGAACAAGATGTCCAGCAGCCACGCTGGCAGCGGCAACACCAACATGGCCACGATCAGCAGCACCAGCGCAGGAATCCCAAGCGTGCTGAAGCTGAACTGACTGAGGTTCTGTCGAAGGTTTGACAGGGTCAAGCTGCTCATGGCGGGTTTATCTGTAAAAATTGGTGTCTGGCGTCGGATCAGGCGTTTAAAGACCTGGAATGAGAGGGAAGTCTGCAAAGTCCGTGCCATGCATAACCGACAGGCCAGCCAGCACCCAGGTGGTGGCAAGAGTCGACCGGTCACGGTTTTTGCTAATTACTGAAGAAGCACTTCGTAAGTTCACTGCCCAGCGCTTGAATGCGCCGGACTGTGCAGAAGCTTTATTCCTTTGTGAGAACCACGCCACCTGCTGACCTACCTATGGATACACCTTCTATTTCTCTGATTGCCAGCCCCATCACTGCGCCCAACGGCACACCGGTATTGCCCGCTTCTGGCGGCGAGCCGGTGCGGGGCGCAGACTTTGCCAACTTGTTCAAGCACTTGATGGACCCCGCCGGGCGGCAAGAGCTTGCCGCCACCGACGAGCCTGGCCTTCAGTCCCTGGCCTTGAGCCCCCACTTGAACCTCATCACGGTCGATGGCCCCTTGCCCGACAACGCCAGCTTGCTGGCTTTTGCCCGCAGCCAGGGCCTGGACGACAGCACCCTGGGCACTTTGTTTGCACCGGCCAGTGGCGCCTTGGAAGCCGATGCGGCAGTGGCCCAGACCCTGTCGCTTCCTTTGAATGAGCAGGCGCAAGTGCTGGCTATGACCACGGCTGCGACCACGG
>CAMCUN010000135.1 GCA_945878995.1 Polaromonas sp. YR568
CTGGAGATGCTGGCGTTGATGTAGCTGGCGTTTTTGAGCGCGCTCAGGTCGAACTTGACCTTGGCGTCTTGGCTGAGCGTGAAGCTGTAGGCGTCGTTGCTGTTTTGGCCGCTCATCATGTTGTAGCTCGATGAGGTGCCGCTGGCGTAGTTGCTCCAGAGCGTGGCCTGGGCTTTGAGGCTGGCGTTCGCACCGAGGGCGCCCAGCTTTTGCGCCGTGGGGGTGTACACGCCCAGGTTGTCGTTTTGCGTGTCTTGCGGGGCCAGCACGGTCTTGACGGTGTAGGCAGCGCGATCGGCGGAGTCTATGGTGTTGACCCGCAGGTAGTAGGTGCCTGGCTCCAGGTTGATCATGTAGTTGGAGCTGCCCATGGCCATGCCCATGGAGGAGCCCAAAGACATGGTGCCGACGGCCGTGCCAGCGGAGTTTTGCACCTGAAAGCGCGTACCCACGGTGGACGTGAGGTTCAGGTACATGCCGTTGGCTTGGGTCAGCTCGAACTTGAAGAAGTCCGCCGTGTCGGTGTCGCCGCCCACGGTCTCGCCGAACTCCTGGCCTTTGATTGCGCCCAACGCGGCCACGTTGTAGCTCAGGTCGCCGAGGTTTTTGGCGGTGGCCAGGGTGTTGCCGCTGTCGCCGCCGACAGACGCAGGATCTGTCACGGTCAATAATTTTGAGACCCCGGCCACCGTCAGCGTGAGTGTTTCACTGCCTTCGGCCACTTTGTCGTCGGCCAAGGTCAGCGTGACGGTGGCGATGCTTTTGGTGCCGACTTGATTGACCACGGCCGTGCCTGTGAGGCTGCCGGTGCTGAGGTCTGCAGCCGTGATGCCAGAGATGGCGTAGGAGACAGATTTACCCCACTCGACGTTGGTGGTTTCTATGGTGAAGACCACGTTTTGGCCTTCGGTGACGCTGGCGCTGGGGGTGGAGATGGAGACAGTTGCAGGCATGCCGCCGTACTCGACGATATAGCCACCGGTACCGTCATAGGCGGCGCTGCCCATGTCCACCCATTTGCCCGCATCGGTGTTGATGGCGATGTAGTCCTCGCGCACGCCGAGCCAGAAGTTATTGGGCTCGTTGGAGCGCGCGTCCCAGTTGGTGTAGGCCATGGCCGTGCCTTTTTCAGGCCCGCTTTGCCAGACCCAAGTTCTGTCCACCAGCGCATCGGAGGCGCCGAATATGTACAGGCCTTGCGCTGTGCTGGGCAAGGCCTTGATCAGGTTGAACACCGTCTGGTTTTCTGCCGCACTGTTGATGGTCGCCAGGTAGCCGGAGAGGCCACGGTGGCTGAGCGCGGCCGCTTGCGCGAGCGCGTCAGCGGGTGTGATGGACTTGCTCAAGACCGCGTCAAAGTAACGGCCGGTGCTGGTGTCAAGAACGGGTATGCCCATGTGTGGCTCCTGGTGGCGTGTTGGATCGTTAGACTTTTTGTTCGGCAGGGGGCTGCGCGGTCTTTGGCTTCAGGCCAGGCTGGTTGGGTACAGCGAAGCACCGCTCACCCCTGAAGGGTTGCGTGAAGTTTTGCCAAATTGCAAAAGATTGTAAGTTGACAAGCCTGCGTGGGCGACTTTTTTAGAGGCAAGCCAAAGGGGAAACCTTGCTTGTTTTGGCTCAGACGGCTTGAGCTTGAGCGTGCGTAAAGGCTTGGGTTTTGCCGCTTAAAGGGCGCCAGGCCTGTGATTCAGGCCCGTGGCCAGGCGGGACTGCGCTTGTCAATGAATGCCTGCACGCCCTCCAGCGCACTGGCATCCATCATGTTGCAGGCCATGGTGTGGGCGGCGTCGTCGTAGGCGGCCTGCATGCCGACTTCCAGCTGCCGGTAAAACAGCTGCTTGCCCAGCGCCAGGGCCAGGCGCGGCTTGGCCAAAATGCTGGTCAGCAGCACCTCGGTGGCCGATTGCAGCTCGCCCAGCGGCACCACGCGGTTGACCAGCCCTTGGGCCATGGCTTCTTGAGCGCTGATGAATTCGCCCGTGGCCAGCATTTCAAAGGCTTTTTTGCGTGAGAGGTTGCGCGTCAATGCCACGCTGGGGGTGGCGCAAAACAGGCCCAAGTTGACGCCGCTGACGGCAAAGCGCGCGCTGTCTGCCGCCACCGCCAGGTCGCACTGGGCGACCAGCTGGCAGCCGGCGGCAGTCGCCAGGCCTTGCACTTGGGCGATCACCGGCACCGGCAAGGCTTGCAAGGCCATCATGACCCGGCTGCACTGAGCAAACAGCTGCTGGTAGTAGGCCAGGCTGGGCTGGGCGCGCATTTCTTTGAGGTCGTGGCCAGCGCAAAAGGCCTTGCCGCCTGAGGCGATGACCACTGCGCGCAGCTGCTCGTCTGTGGCCAAGGCGTCCAGTTCTTGCTGCAGCGCGGCCAGGAGGTCTTCGCTTAAGGCATTGAAGGCCTCAGGCCGGTGGAGGGTGAGGGTGGTGACGCCGCGACCGTCGTCTTGGCGCAGCAGCAAAGAAGAAGCGGTCATGTCAGTCCTTGCTCGATGGCCTAAGCCAACTTAGCGCGCTCGCGCAGCTGGAATTTTTGAATTTTACCGGTGGAGGTTTTGGGAATCTCTTCAAAGCGGATGTCTTTGGGCACCTTGTAGGCCGCCAGCAGGGCTTTGCAGTGGGCCACCAGTTCGGCCGCCGTGACCTGGGCGCCGGCTTTGGTTTCCACGTAGGCCACGGGGGTTTCGCCCCACTTGGCGTCGGGCTTGGCGACCACCGCGCAGGCCAGCACGGCGGCGTGGCGGTAGAGCGCGTCTTCCACCTCCAGCGAGCTGATGTTCTCGCCGCCCGAGATGATGATGTCTTTGCTGCGGTCTTTGATTTTGGCGTAGCGGTCGGGCTCCATCACGGCCAAGTCGCCGGTGTGGAACCAGCCGCCCTCAAAGGCTTTGAGCGTGGCGGCGGGGTTTTTAAGGTAGCCCTTCATCACGATGTTGCCCTTGAACATGATCTCGCCCATGGTCTGGCCGTCGGCGGGCACTTCTTGCATGTTTTGAGGGTCCATCACGGTCATGCCTTCTTGCAAGGGGTAGCGCATGCCCTGGCGGCCGTTGAGCCGGGTTTGCTCAGACAGGCTTTCTTGCGCCCAGGCCTGGCGCTGCACGGCCACCGCCGCGGGGCCGTAGACCTCGGTGAGGCCGTACACATGGGTGATGGCAAAGCCGATTTTGGCCATGCCCTCGATCATGGCCGCTGGCGGCGCGGCGCCCGCCACCATGCCGCGCACCTGCTGGGTGATGCCTTGGCGCAGGGCTTCGGGGGCGTTGTAAATGAGGCTGTGCACGATGGGCGCGGCGCAGTAGTGGTCGACCTGGTGCTCGTGCATGGCTTGAAGAATGGACGGCGCGTCCACCCGCCTCAGGCACACATGCACCCCGCCCTGCATGGCCACCGTCCAGGGAAAGCACCAGCCGTTGCAGTGGAACATGGGCAGCGTCCACAGGTAGCGCGGAAACTGCGGCATGGTCCAGGTGGTGGCGTTGCACACGGCGTTGAGGTAGGCGCCCCGGTGGTGGGTGACCACGCCTTTGGGGTCGCCCGTGGTGCCGCTGGTGTAGCTCACGGCAATGGCGTCCCATTCGTCGGCCGGGCCCTGCAAGGCAGCCACGGGCGCATGGGCGGCCAGCCAGGCCTCGTACTCCAAAGCGCCCAGCCGCTGGCCGGGGCCGGTGTACTCGCTGTCGCACACGTCAATCACCACCAGCTCGCGGCCGTGTTCGGCTTTGAGCAGCGCCAGGGCCTGGGCCATGGTGGGCGAGAACTCGCTGTCGGTGATCAGCACTTTGGCCTCGCAGTGATTCATTTGCCAGGCCAGCAAGGCCGCGTCCAGCCGGGTGTTCAGCGTGTTGAGCACGGCGCCCGTGGCTGGCACGGCGTAGTGGGCTTCCACCATCTCGGGCGTGTTGGGCAGCATCACGCTGACGGTGTCGCCCCGGCCCACGCCAAGGGCTTGCAGCGCGGCAGCCAGGCGGGCTGAGCGCTCGCGCGTTTGCGCCCAGGTGTAGCGGCGCTGGCCGTGGATGACCGCGGGCAGGTCGGCAAAAATCTCGGCGCTGCGCTCCACAAAGCTCACGGGCGAGAGCGGCACGTGGTTGGCGGGGTTTTGGGGCAGGTCTTGGTCGTAAATGCTCATGGTGTCAGGGCTGGAATACGAAAGGGCAGACGGATGCCCGTCTGAGGTCGCAACCATGATAGTGCCAGCCTGGCCCACTGTGGCAGGGGGTATGTCCTGCCCTGGCGTGGCCTGTGCGCGGCTTGGCGCGCAGCCCGGCGATATGATCATTTGCCTGCTGTTGAGCAGACCCAAGACCTGAATAAACAAGGAGACAAGCATGCGAGTAGGACTGGCCGGCGTCGGCAAAATGGGCAGCACCGTGGCACAGCGCCTGGCCAGCCTGGGGCACAAGGTGAGTGTGTGGAACCGCAGCCCGGCACGCGCCCGGCCGCTCTTGGACGCGGGCCTGGCCTGGGCCGACTCTCCCGAGGCCTTGGCCCGGCAGTGCGAGGTGGTCATCAGCTTTTTGACCGACGAGGCAGCGCTGCAAGCCGTTCACCTGGGGCCACAAGGCTTGTTTTCGGGTGCCGTCGGCGGGACAGTGTTGATCGACATGAGCACCATGCCGCCAGCCTGCCAGCAGCGCATGGGCGAGCGCGCCCGCCAAGCGGGCGTGGCCTACCTCGAAAGCCCGGTGGGCGGAAGCGTGGGGCCGGCCAAAGACGGCAAGCTCATGGCCTTTGTGGGCGGCGACGAGGCGGTGCTGGCCCGCGCGCGGCCGCTGCTTGACCAAATGTGCAAACGCGTGGAATGGGTGGGGCCGCACGGCGCGGGCTCGACCATGAAGCTGGCGGTCAACCTGCCGCTGATGGTGTACTGGCAAACCCTGGGCGAGGCGCTGTCATTGGTGGAGCCGCTCAAGCTGGACCCCCAGCGCGTGATTGACATCTTGTCCGACAGCTCGGGCGGCCCCAACATGCTCAAGGTGCGCGGCGGCATGATCGCCCAAGCCCTGGCCGGCACGGCCGGCCCGCAGGTGACGGTGGACTTGGCCACCATGCGCAAAGACGTGCGCACCATGCTGGCCCAAGGCGAGCTCCAAGGCCGCCACATGCCACTGACCACCCAGACCCTGCAGCAACTGGACCGAGCTGCAGAGCAAGGGCTGGACGCCAAGGACTGCGCCCAGTTGCCGGTGTGGTGGTTGGCGCAGGGCGGGCGTTGAGCTGGTTTTAAAGCACTGTCCCTCTCTCTGTAGGAGCCAGCCTGCTGGCGATTATTCGCATGAGGTAATGCCCATTGCCCGGCACGATTCGCTGGCAGGCCAGCTCCCACAAAGACAAGAGTCATGGCGTGTGTGTCCCCCTTGTAGGAGCCAGCCTGCTGGCGATTATTCGCATGAGGTAACGCCCATTTCCCGGCACGATTCGCCGGCAGGCCAGCTCCCACAAAGACAAGACAGCGTGGCCCGCGCGTCGGGTGTGTCCCCTGTAGGAGCCAGCCTGCTGGCGATTATTTGCATGAGGTGATGCCCGTTGCCCGGCACGATTCGCTGGCAGGCCAGCTCCCACAAAGACAAGACAGCGTGGCCCTCGCGTCGGGCGTGTCCCCCCTGTAGGAGCCAGCCTGCAGGCGATTATTCGCATGAGGTAATGCCCGTTGCCCGGCACGATTCGCCGACAGGCAAGCTCCTACAAAGACCAAAGGCATCAGCTCTTTCGAGCCGCGCTCACTCGACGATCTTCATCTCTCGGATCACTGGCCTGAACTGATCCATTTGGCGTTTGAAAATGGCGTCTTGCTCGGCGCCTGTGGAGCCCACGCTCTCGGCGCCCATGTCGGCCAGGCGCTTGGCCACCTCGGGGTGCTTGACGGCGGCGGACACCTCGCGTTGCAGGCGGTCCAGAATGTCTTTGGGGGTTTTGGCGGGGGCGAACACGCCGTTCCAGCCTTCGAGCTCCATGTTGGGAAAGCCCAGTTCTTTGACGGTGGGCACGTCGGGCAGGCCAGGGATGCGCTTGGAGGCGCTGGTGGCAATGGCTTTGAGCGTGCCGGCCCTGATCTCGGCCAAGGAGGTGGAGAGCTGGTCGCCGCCAATTTGAATGCGACCGGCCAGCAGCTCTTGCTTGAGCGGTGCGGCGCCCCTGAAGCCCACGTGCTCCATGTCCACCTTGGCCTCACGTTTGTAAGCCTCGCCCAGCACGTGCATGGCCGAGCCCGGGCCGGTGGAGCCGTAGTTGTATTTCAGGCTGGCGTTGCCGCGCAGCAAGGTGGCCAACTCTTTCAAGTCTTTGGCGGGCACGCTGGGGTTGGCCGTGAGCACAAAGGGCACGTAGACCGCAATCGAGACGCCGGCAAAGTCGGTGTCTGG
>CAMCUN010000136.1 GCA_945878995.1 Polaromonas sp. YR568
TGAAGCTTCCAGGGAACCTTGCAGCAGCGTGCCTGCGCCGTTTTGGCCGGGCACCAGCACCTGGGGGGCGCCGCTGGCTGGGGTTTCGCGCAGCAGGTTTTGGCCCAAGGACTGCAAACCGGCGGTATTGACGAAGCGGGCAATTTGAATTTGACCGAGCACCTGGTTGCCACCGCCTGTGAGTTCGACCGAAACGGTGCCGTCACGGCCAATGCTCAAGCTGGCCGCGTTTTGCGGCACGGTAATGGCGGGCTGCAGCAATGCGCCGTTGGAGGTCACCAGTTGGCCGGTGGCCGAGAGCTTGAAGCCGCCGTCGCGCGAGTAAGCCACGGTGCCGTCGGCCTGGGCGATTTGAAAGTAGCCACCGCCTGCGATGGCGATGTCCAGTGGATTTTGAGTGGTGATGGTGTTGCCCTGGGCGTTGAGCTTTTCAGTGGCCACCACGCGCACACCGGTTCCCAGCATCATGCCTGTAGGCGACTGGGAGTTGGCGTCGGTCGCCGCACCAGCTTGGCGCACATTTTGGTAGAGCATGTCCTCGAACACCGCGCGGTCGCGCTTAAAACCCGTCGTATTGACGTTGGCCAGGTTGTTCGAGATCACGTTCATGCGTGTCTGCTGGGCGTCCAGGCCCGTTTTCGCCACCCACATCGATGCATCCATGGTGTGCTCCTTGTTTGTCTAAATTGGTTGAGGCGCTCAGCCGCCCAGTTTCATCATGGAGGCGCCCGACTCGTCGCTGCCTTTGATCTCTTTGATGATGCGCACCTGCTGCTCGAAGCTGCGCGACTGGTCCATCAGCTTGATGAGAATTTGCATGGCGTTGACGTTGCTGCCCTCCAGCGCGGCAGAAGTGACCGTGGGCGTTTTGACGCCGTCGGTGATGTCTTTGTTTGGCGCGCTCAAGGGCTGGAACAGGCCGTCTTCACGCCGTTCAAGCTTGGTTTGGCTGGCGTCGCGCAAAAGCAAGCGCTCGACCAGCACCGATGGCGCGTTGCCTTGGCCGGGCAAGGTGGCATACACCTGGCCGTCGCCTGTGATGTGAATGTCGGCGCCGGGCGGCACGATGATGGGCGCCCCGCCCTCGCCACGCACGGCAAAGCCCGAACCGGTTTCCAGCAAGCCTGTGGCGTTCACGCGCAGGTCGCCCCGGCGAGTGAAAGCGAGTGTGTCGTCAGACGAGGTCACGCCCAGCACGGCACGCTCATTCATTGAAATGTCCAGCGCGCGGCCGGTGGCCATCATCGAGCCGGGCGAGAGTTGGATCACGTCAGCCACCACGGCCTGAGGCTGAATACGGGTGGCAAAGCCCGGGCCCTCAGCGGGGATGGCCTTCATTGAAGCCTCAAAGCTGCGTTTGAAGCCGGGCGTCGAGACGTTGGCCATCTCGTTGACCGCGATCTGGCGCGTCAGGCGCTGCTCATTGATGGCAGCGGCGGCGTTAAAAGCTAAGCGATCCATCTCAAGTTCCTGGGATTACAGCCGATTCATTAACCACGGATGTTGATGATGGCCTGGGTCATGGTGGTCGAGGTCTCAATGGCTTTGGCGTTGGCCTGGAAGTTACGCTGAGCGGTAATCAAGTCCACCAACTCTTGCGTCAAGTCCACGTTGGAGCGCTCAGTAGCGCCTGCGCGAATGGTGCCAAAGCCTGCCGTGCCGGCCGTGCCCAATATGGGTTTGCCCGATGCGGCCGATGCCAAAAAGCTGGAATCTCCCGCCTGTCGCAAACCGGACGGGCTTGAAAAGTTTGAAAGCAAAATTTTTGCCAACGATTTTTGCGTGCCGTTGGAGTAAGAGGCGCTGACCAAACCGTCATTGGCAATGGTCACGCCCACCAAGTCGCCTTCAGGTGCGCCGTCTTGCGATTGCGAAAGCACGGCAAAAGGCGACGAGAACTGGGTGGAGGCTGAGTAGTCGATGTTGATGGTCAATGCGCCCTTGCCGCCTGCCAAAAACACCGTCTCCAACTGAGTGCCTCCCTTTGGTGAAACCAATTTACCGCCTGTGTCAAAAGTCAGCTCGCCTTTGTCAAGGAACACAGGTGACCAGGGCGGCAGCTTCACAAAACCATCGCCATTGGTGGTTTCTTTGCCATCGCTGTCAATGTACTTGGGCACCAGTTGCGCGCCCACCATGTCTTTGTGCTGGGTTGGCTTGACCCAGGTGGCGGTGGTGCCCCGGCCGGCCTCGACCTGCTCCATGCCCCAGTTGGCACTGCCTGAAATTTTGATGAACGAGTCTGATCCCGTGGTGCCCGTGGTAAACACAAAGCGGTTGTTGTTCTGGTCATAGCTGACCTTCACACCGTTGACTGAAGAAGGCACGCCGTCGGTGTTGCCTCCCAGGGAGTTGATGCCTTTTTGCAAAGCAGCGGCAAAGGACTCGACCGAATAGTCGGTGCGCCTGGGGATGACCACTGTGCCCTTGATGCCGTCGACCGTCACCACAAAGCGGTTGTTGGTGTCATCGACCGCAAAGTTATTGGTCACGTTGGTGGTGGGGGTGGAGCCAAAGGCCACGGCAGGTTGTGACTTCAAACCACGCTCGGCCAACTCAGACGGGGTCACCGCGCCCGATTCCAAACCAAACAAGCGACGGCCCAGCGAGTCGTTGCCCACGGTCAAAGAGATGCTGGAGTTATCGCCCGTGGTGCCGGACTTGACTGAAAAGCTCTTGTTGCTGGCGTCGTAGGTGACCTTGGCGCCATAACGCTGCTCGCCAGCGGGCCGAATCAAAACGCCGTTGGGGATGACTTGCAGGCTGTTGGAGCCGTCTTCGGCCATGGCCACGGGGTTGGTGTCCACACCAAACAATTCGTTGCGCCCAGAAGTGGCCGCAATGCTCACGGCGGAGGTGCCATCGGTGAACTTGAAGGTGCGCGCGTTGTAGTCGTAGTCGGCCTTCAGGGTGTTCTTGAAGGTGGTCACGGTCTCGGTGGTGGAGGTGCGTGTGGTCACCGTTTGACCGCCGTCGGGCAAGGCGGTGGTGATGGGTGCGGTGGTGGCATTGAAGGTGCCGGTGGTGACTTGTGGCGTGCCAATTTGCGACCACAAGGCAGGCGTGGCGTCCAGGCGCTTTTGCAGCGCTGTCGAGAGGTCTTTGGTGGTGACTTTTTTCCACCACTCTTCTGGATCGGCCGCGGTTTTGCCAAAGTCAGAGGCTTGCAAAGACACCGCAATGGGCGCCGCTGTGGGCACACCGTTGACCAGGGTCGAGACGCGGCTGGTGCGCACCGTCAGGTTGCGGCTGGACTCGGCACTCATGTCAAAGTAGGCCTCGTCACCAAAAGAGCGACCCAGGTAATTGGTCAGCTCAGCTGCAATTTGGTTGCCGCTGAGCTTTTTATTGACACTGGCCAAGTAGCTCAAGTCCACAGTGACGGGCTTGCCCGAGTTGTCCACCTCAACCGAAAACACATTGGCCAAGAGGGCTGCGTTTGCAGAGCTTTGAGCGGCCCAGGTGCTGAAATTAACGCCTTCAGTGAGGTCAAACTGGGGGTCAATGTTTTGCGTGCTATAGAGCAAAGCCGGGGTGGAGACCTTCAAGTTGGTGAGCTCGTCCAGGGAAATCAGCTGCGTCTTGGCCGTGGTGATCTCGTCTTTGATCTGGCTGAAGGGGCGCTGCTGGCCGTACTGGTTGACATAGACTTTCTCACCATCGATGTTGGTGGCCTGCACCAGCGAGGCGTTGACCTGGTCGTCGCCCACAAACACATAGGTTTGCCACTTGTTGGTGGGGCTGCTTTGGTTGGCGTTGGCCGTTTTCACGTAATAAATGGTGGCCAGGTAACCGTTGCCGCCCTTGTCGTACACGGTCATGGCCGTGCTCTTGTTGTAAGTGGACGGGTTGGCGCGGTTGAAGGGTTCGGTGATGACCTGCGCGTCGGCCGGGAAGTTCAAGCCCAGCTGCACCAGGGAGGTTTGCTCGGCCTCGCCCGAGGTTTTTTGCGGGATGGTCAGCACCACACGCTCGTTCACGTTGGCGCTACCGGTGGAGTCGACTGTCGCTGCCATCAGTCTTTGGCCTGCCGAGTTCACCACGTTGAACTGCTCGTTGAGCATGAAGGAGCCGTTGCGGGTGTAAATGTCTTGCAGGCCGTCGGCCGACTTGAGCGGGAAGAAACCATCGCCCGTGATGGCAAGGTCCAGCGCATTGGACGAGAAAGACACATTGCCCTGGCTGAACTCCTGGCTCACTTGTTTGAGCGCCACACCCTGGCCCACGGTGGACGAGGATTTTTGCAAGGGCGAGGTGGCAAAAATGTCACCAAAGTCAGCGCGCGAGCGCTTAAAGCCCGTGGTGCCCACGTTGGCAATGTTGTTGCTGGTCACGCCGAGTTGGGCGGTGGCCGAGTTCAGGCCGGTGAGCGAGGTGTAAAAAGACATGGAGGACTCCTGGAATACGGGTGCGTGTTGGTCGGGTCAGCTGAACTGGTGGCTCATGCGCCTAGGCGCGCCACATCGGCCAACTTCAGGGTCTTGCCGCCCTGCACTTCAATCATGGTGTTGCCAGCTGCGTCTTGGCTGACGCCTTGAATGGCTTTTCGCAGGCTGACTGCGGGCGTCATGCTGGCGCCGCCACTGCTGCCTATGACGCGGAAACGGTAGTTACCCGCAGGCACGGCATTGCCCGCCTGGTCCAAGCCGTTCCACGAAAAATACATGCTGCCTGCGGTCTGCTGACCCAGGGTGCTGCGGTTGATGAGCTCGTCAGCATCGTTGACGATGTCCACCTGCAGGCCCTCGGCGCCTGCGGGCAAATCAACCACCGCCTGCACAGTCTCACCGGCCTTGAGCGAAAAGTTAGCGCCTGGAGTGATCACGCTTTTGCCGATCAAGCCCGCGCTGCTCATCATGCGGTCGCCCGTGATGGCCCCGGCAATCACGCCCAGCTGGCTGGCCATGTTGGTGGTGGCCTCGAGCTGCGAGAACTGAGCCAGCTGCGCCACAAAAGCCTCGTTTTTCACGGGGTCCAGCGGGTTTTGGTTTTGCAGCTGAGTGGTGAACAGCTTGAGGAAATCTTGCTGCGTGTTGGCGGCACCCGAGGCCTTGGGCTTGGCAGCCTCCTCCTCGTAGCGCTTGATGCCCCCGGGCAAGGCCGCCTTTTGGGCATTGGCCTGGTTCACCGTGGCGGCGTTGGTAAAAAGAGCGGTGCTGGTCACCATGGTTCAGGCCTTGGGTTAGCTGCGAGTGATTTCCAGGGTGCGCAGCATGAGCTGACGCGCCGTGTTCACCACTTCGACGTTGTTTTGGTAAGAGCGTGAGGCGGCCATCATCTCGACCATCTCGGTCATTTCATTGACGTTGGAGAGGTAGACAAAACCGTCTTTGTCGGCCAATGGGTTGCCTGGGTCTGACATGCGGCGCACAGGCGAAGGGTCGTCGGTCAGGGCATCGACCTTGACGCCCCCCTTGAAGTCCACATCGCGTGGTTGCACGGTTTCTTCCAGCACCGCCTTGAAGACAGTGCGCTTGCCCCTAAAAGCTTCCTTGTCTGAACCCGCCACAGTGCTGGCATTGGCCAAGTTGGACGCCACGGCATTCATGCGGGTGGTCTGTGCGTTAAGCGCAGAGCCGGCAATGCCAAAAATTTGATCAAGTCCCATGGTTCTTACTCTCCTTTGAGGGCTTTGCGCATGCCGCTTATGCGGTTTTCCAGAAAGTTCAAGGTGGCCTGGTAGTCGGCCGCCGCTTTACCGTACTGGGCTTGTTCTACGTTCAATTCAACGGTGTTGCCGTCGAACGCCACGTTGAAAGGGTTGCGGAACATGACGCCATTGCCGCCTTCGAGTTCGGCCACCTCCAAATGCTTGGGATGGGTCGCACGCAAGGTGGTGGTGCGGGACTCGCTGAGCACACTGCGAAAGTCCACATCGCGGGCCTTGTAGTGCGGCGTGTCTGCGTTGGCAATGTTCTGGGCGAGCACCTCCATGCGCCTGCTGCGCAAGTCCAGCGACTGCGGATGCACGCCTAAGGCCTTGTCAATCATGTTCATGTGCGCTCACCTTGCTGCGGTCAAGTTGCTCTGCCGGTTTCCCGACAACCCAGCCAGGTTCTGCCCGGCTTCATGAGGAATGCAGCAAATCGCGTGCCAGGTAATGTGGGCTTAGATTGGAGGCCTCTTG
>CAMCUN010000137.1 GCA_945878995.1 Polaromonas sp. YR568
GTGCCGCCCAAGCGAGCGGCCCACTACCTGTGGGCGGTGCTGATTGCCCGCATCTACGAGGTGTTCCCGCTTTTGTGCCCGCTGTGCGGTGGGCAGATGCGCATCATCGCCTTTATCACGCACAGTGCCGATATCCGGCACATCCTGGAGCACATCGGTGTCGCCTCCGAGCCTGCGCAAATTTCCCCGGCTCGCGGGCCGCCGTTATGGGAGCGCTGTGATGCGCTGGCAGGTGAAGGCAGTCAGATCGGGTCGGATTGGGATCTGGCGGCGCAACCGACACCGGACTATGAGGTCGATCAGCGCGTCAGTTGGTGACCAAAACGGCACATCCCATGGGCCGCTGTGGGGGGCTGCGCGCGCGGCGGCTGTGCAGCCCACTCGCTTGGGGCATCCTCTCTTCTTAGATGCTGTGGGCGCTCAAACTGCAGATTTCAACGAGGTCAGATCGCCCAAAAAACCCGGCCATACTTGGCCTCATGCGGTTGAATTTCCTATCCGTTAATGACAACGTCATGCAACATCGCATCATCATCGCAGGATCGCTTGGTTATGTTCCCGCTTTCACTTGCGCAGGGCTAATCAGGCAGCTACCGGCTCTCGTAAGGCGAACACAGGTCGCGGCACTTGGGCGTTGTGCTGGATTCGATTTGCATGGTGGCGGCTCAACCCATGGCGGAGGCAGTCAGTTCAAGTGCTCAGGCTGCTCCAAGTCAGGAGCCCCCACAAAATCACATAAAGGCTGCATCCAGCGGCCAGTGCCTGTGTTGAGTAGACGCCCAAGAATCGTTCAGCGAAGATGGCCCACAGCGGAATAAGTTGCTGGGCATGTACGCCCAGGAAATGGGAGGGACGGATATCCTTGTAAAGATGCCAACCGACAAGCGGCAGTCCTGATCCTGCAGGCGGCTGGTTTCCTCCCAACAGGAAGCCGCTGACTGTAGAGAGCAAGAAGGTGAGCGTCAAGCCAATGATGACGCCCCATGCTGTCACGGACAGTGGGCTGATGCCCCGTGCTTTCCAGATTTCCCAACCCAGCCAGCCTTGTGATGCGGTGAGCCCTACCGCCACTATGCCCATGAGGCCAAACATGAAAGCGTGCCAAGGATCGCTGTTGTTGTAGTGGGATGCAGCCCCCTGGGACGCCTGGTAGGTGATGTATGCCACCTCGAAAAAGGACGTGACCACCAGCAAGATGCAGATGCCCCTGTAAGCCTGCCCATGCGTGAGCGGCGCATTGACCAATTCGGTCACCCAGACGGTGGTCCATGCGAACAAGGCAGTGGCCGCCATGAACTTCATGGGTTTGACCCAAATACCCACCTCGCGCAAGGCGCGCGCATCGCTCAAGGAGAAGAGGTAGGTGAGCCCGCAAGCCAGCCACATCAATGCGCCGTAGACCATCAAAAACGTGGAGGCTGATGACAACGCAGTGACATCAAACGGTATCCACGAGGACGGGTGGCCAAAGCGACTTGATGGCATAGGTAACTTTATGTGCTGGCAAGGAATAGAACTGCCGGTTTGGTAGCAGATAGATTGTCCGTCTACTTTTGTTTGGATTGCGATGGATATGGCGCTGCGAAAGGCACGGCCAGAAGCGGCTTTACAGCCGTGGCGCATTTTCCGGCAGCACCCGATTGAGACCCGTCGTGGTACTTCGGTGTGTTGCCGGCTTCGATTTTCATGATGGCGTTGTAGGCCAGGGCGGTGGCCAAGCGCCGCAGCTAGCCAGGGTTCCCTTTGACTGATTGCGGTCTAAACTTAGGACGCTGATTCGTGAAAAGGTGAGGGTGGTGCGGTTTGAACTGTCACTTTGGGCCAGGTGCAGCCACATACGAATGGCCGGTAACTGGAAGCCAAAATTGGCGTTGGTCGCCGGCCCGGCAAGTTCTTTCAAATTTCCGTTTGCTCTGAAAGCTCTAAGGCATCCTCGACCTCAATTCCGAGGTAGCGCACGGTGCTTTCCAGCTTGGTGTGTCCCAGAAGCAATTGCACAGCACGGATGTTTTTGGTGCGCCGGTATATCAAGGACGCTTTGGTACGACGCATGGTGTGAGTGCCATAGGCTGTTGGATCCAGCCCGATTTCCACAATCTAGGAATCCAATATTCGCGCGTACTGCCGTGTACCCAGGTGCGGGGAGTCATGGACTCTGCTTGGAAACAAGAAATCGTCGTTTGCCAACTCCGCCTCCTTGATCCGGGCAGTGACGGCTTCTCTGACAAAGAACGCGCCAACATGTCGATCGATGGCAGGACGGTGCTTGGCCACGGCCGGGTTTTCGGCGGTTTCTCGATGCCCATGACTGCGCCACCAGCCATTTGAGAGGGACCGATGATCATTGACGATTGCCGCGCAGCAGAAGACCTGAAGAAACGCTGCCTTCTAGAGAAGGTGCTGCATTCCAAAGATTTTGGCAGATATCCGCTGGTCGACCTGGCGCATCGACTTGCCGGTCAAGCAAGCCCACGAATGGAGAATTGGCTGCTGCCAGCGGCGAATCGCAGGCTTGTGACTGCGCCGCCAGATCGTTGCAGCAAGTTTGCCCTCATTCCGTATTGAGCAGCCCAGCACTGCAGGATGCCGTGTGCGAAATGCGGAATGCGAAATGCGCTCGGCCTAAGATTCCAAGGGGATCATCCCGTCATTCAGTCATGTAACTGCTGGCGCCGACCAAAAATTTATCGGGTGGGCAAAATTCGGTCGGCGCTAACAGAGCTGATCACCAAGCGCCGGTTACGCGGACCCAAGCCTACGTTGTCGGCCAGCGGTGCGACAACGTGGATCCACTTGTTCGACCCGAATTGCGTGCGGACGCTGCGTTGCCTTGCGCAAACGCGGTCATCCCGCCACCACATCCGGGCCACCTACCGCGAGACGTGTACGCTTGTCGTAGTCGCCAAGAACTGCCGATGTGAACCCGAAGTCTGTGATGGCAAGTACCACGAGCTCTTCCGTTGCCGAGGTATTGCGCGTTTGATGGAATATCCACCGAGGCACAAATGCAATGCTACCTTCCTTCACAGGACACCAGTCGTCACCGACGCGCACTTCGCCAACTCCTTTGAGCACGACAAAGAGCGACTCGTGTGCGTGCTTGTGGTATTCGTTGTTTTTGCCCGGGGCGATACGGAGCACTCTCGGATCCATCGTCTGAATCTCGGGAAACGTCAGGCGATTTACCTTGAAGTCGATATTCAGCTTGTCGTTGTGATTCCCATACATCATTGCGCCGCCCAAGAGCGCGTCTGCGACCCACGAATCGGCATGCATCTCCAGCCCGAGCGGCTTTTTTGCCTTGGTTACATCAACGAGCTTCTCAAGGGCTTCGGGGAATTCGCGGGGCATAGAAGATCTCACGTAGTGGTTTGGAAGGCTGCCCGGCGATTGAGCCAGAGTCGAAGCATGAGCCGCGGCGATGCCAGATCATCTTCGACCGCGTCCCCATCATGCGCGGCAGTGGTGTTGTCGATGAAGAGAAGATCACCTGGCGCCGTTCGAAATGCAGGCACGTGCTCCGGGTCCCCAAAAGCAGCGTCCAGTGCGTCGAAGCTACAAGGTACTCAGGGGCCAGTGCTCCGCCAATGCGCGCGTGGCCTTTATCGATCCAGTAGCGCATGTACCTCATACACAGAGGACCATCGTAGGAGAACACTGGGAACCGGTTCCGCGCCAAGCGCTCAAGGCTCCGGTCACTGTCCGGTGTGACAACGTCTCGCACGAACGACTCGTAGAGCAGCTACAACAGCTTCGGGTGGTTCTCGCGAAGCACTTCGTGCGACTGCGCTGCGGAAACCACCTTTGAGCATTCGCCCCTTGGGACTTGCCGAACGCATGCGCGACGAACGCCGCGCCAGCCTCCGCGATCAAATGCGCCCTACAACCCTCGCTGCAGCCTAGGTTGAGCACGTGTGCGCCTTCCAGCGGGAAGAGTTCTTCAAGCACAAAGGGCCGCGCCGTAAAGTCGCAAAGCAGCACGCGCTCATTTCGCGCCCAGATCCCCGCGTGCCGCTTGTAAATCGCCTCCGTTGTGGCCTGTGTCATCACACCACTTCATCAGCTAGTGCGGGGTTCATCGCACGCTCGTGAAGCCAGTCCCAGAATGCTGTACGAAGTTGCAGGGCCTTCAGCATGCCGCGACGCAGACCGGCGCGGCTTTCGTCGCTTTGCGCGAAGTCTGCGGAGATCGCCTGAAGCGTCGCCTGGTGGTGGTCGTCGACCGCGGTGTGCAGTGGGAAAAAGACCGTGTCACGTGGGGCGAGATCACCAATGCGGCCAATGGCTTCTACGAAGGGCCCGTAGATCGTCCGCACGATGTTCTCGGTGCCAAGCCCGAGAGCGCCGAGGGCCTCCGCGGGTGAACCGCTCGCCAGGAGTTGGAGGAACAACTCGCGCCAACAGACGACTTGGTCGGCCTCTACCGTCCCCTGACGGCTCACGCCCATGGCATCGGCGAATCGCTGAAACAGCAGTGGGTGCGCAATGCCCTCTACCCACTCTCGTTTCACGCCAACCGTCGCAAGCGCCATGAGCTCTTCTTCCTCATATGTCCCCGATTCTTCGCTGAGGTTTTCAAGCAGCGCCTTTCGGTGTGCCGGATTTTCTAGGCGCGAAACGACGGCCGTCAGATACCGTGGAAAGCTAAAAGAGTAGCCGTGATAATGCCGTGCAAAGTCCGCGAGTGCCCAGCGTGTATCGGGGTGTGATCCATCGGCGAGGGCGCGGAGGTAGGGGTGACGGACAGCGCGATGCCGCAGCGACTCATCCGCAAGCCCCCTAACAAACTCCGCCGCCGTGTCTGCAAGGACCGGTGTTTTCTGCGGGCGAGATTCCTGGGCGACACTTGCCGCGCCAGGTATCGTGGAAATTTCATTCGAAACTGCGGTTAATGAGCTCATGATTGGTTCGCGATTGATGCGCTGCAAGCGCAGTTTGAGTTCGCGTTTGAAACTTGGGTTATTTAGTTAAAAGCGATGACTTATGACTTGTTGATTTTTATCATCCAAACATGAAAAAATGATGACCGCTTATCGCCAGGGTTAACTTGCTACTGGTGCCAGGGCCGGGTTGATTGCTGACATTCTTCCTGAGCAGATGGGATGTGACGCCGGCCAGCGTTTCAGGGCCACCCACGGACGAGATGCGCGCTGTCATGGCGTCCTGGGAGGGCACGACGGCCTTGCTGCCGGGTTCCAGCATCGCTTCATGACCGCTCACGTGCTGAGACCGATCACCGTACCATCACTATTGGGTGGCATTCGATGTGGCGTGTTTGAGCCGGGCAAGCTATGGCATCCAATGTCAGCTCTGCGGTCACCATTTCGAAATGCCGGCGGACTGCTTTGGGTCGTTTCCAGCCACCCAAGCTTAGGTTTTGATACGCCCTTGATTGCTTGCAACCACCGGCCCACATCCGCGCCTGCAAGCTTCCTTCAGTTTCCGTCCTCAGTCCGCATATGGCCTTTCCTTCTACCGACCAGCAGGTCACCGTGCTGCGCGGCTATGGCAGCTTTGTGGGCAGCCACCATTTGCAGGTGGAAGAAACCACCGGCAGCGCCCAGGAAAAAACCGGCGCCAAGAAAGTGGTGGCTTTTAAAACCGCCATCATCGCCGCCGGCAGCCAAGCCGTGCGCCTGCCCTTCATGCCCCAAGACCCGCGCGTGGTGGACTCCACAGGCGCGCTGGCCCTGGCCAGCGTGCCCCAAAAAATGCTCATCGTCGGCGGCGGCATCATCGGCCTGGAAATGGGCACGGTCTACAGCTCACTGGGTGCGCGCTTGGACGTGGTCGAGATGATGGACGGCCTCATGCAAGGCGCCGACCGCGACCTGGTCAAGGTCTGGGAAAAAATGAACAACAAGCGTTTTGACAAGGTCATGCTCAAAACCAAAACCGTGGGCGCGCAGGCCACGCCTGAGGGCATCAAGGTCCAGTTTGAAGGCTTGGACGGCACCCA
>CAMCUN010000138.1 GCA_945878995.1 Polaromonas sp. YR568
AAGCTGGTCTTTTCTTGCTCCCTCCCCCTCTGGGGGAGGGTTGGGGTGGGGGCTCGATGAAGCACCCTTTGTCAACAAATGCCAAGCAGCCCATGCTTAAGCCGCAGCCCTTTTTTGAACCACTGACCACGGTGCCACGCGATGCCCCCACCCCGGCCCTCCCCCAGAGGGGGAGGGAGTCAATACCATGAGCCATTCCTTTGACCAAGCCCTCCAACTCGCCTGGCAAGGCGAGGACCTGTTCACCGGCCTCACCCACCCGGCCTGGGCCAACATGGTGGGGCCGTATGGCGGCATCTCGGCGGCATGCGCTCTGCAGGCCGTGATACAGCATCCGCTCAGCCTGGGTGAGCCGGTGGCGCTGACCATCAACTACGCGGCGGGTCTGGCCGATGGGCCTTACCAGCTCAAGGCCAGGCCCGCGCGCACCAACCGCTCCACCCAGCACTGGGTGCTGGAGTGGCTGCAAAACATAGACGGCCAAGCGCAGGTGATGATGACCGCCACCGCACTCACCGCCGTGCGCCGGGGCACCTGGCGCGCCCAAGACCTGCCCCTGCCCGAGGTGCCGCCGCCCGAGGCCGTGCCCCCCGTGCTGATGGTGGGCCAGGTGGATTGGGTCAATCGCTACGAAATGCGCGTGCTGCGCGGGCACTTGCCCGAGCCCATGGACGGCCGCGAGCAAGACAGCCTGATGCAAATGTGGCTGCGCGACGCCGAGCACCGGCCCGTGGACCTGCCGGCCCTGGCCGCCATGACCGACGTGTTCTACCCCCGCGTGTGGCTGCGCCGCGCCCACCGGGTGCCGGCGGGCACGGTGTCGCTGACCATTTACTTTCATGCGGGCGGCCAAGAGCTGGCCGAGCAGGGCCAGGAGCCGCTGCTGGCCCAGGCGCGCTCGCACGACTTTCGCCACGGCTTTTTTGACCAAACCTCCCAGCTTTGGTCGCGCCGCGGCCTGCTGCTGGCCACGGCCCACCAAATCGTTTACTACAAGGAATAAACCATGACCGACATCCTCAGCCACACCGAAGCGGGCATTTGCACCCTCACGCTCAACCGCCTGTCGCGCAAAAACTCGCTGACTTCGGCCATGTACAGCGCGCTGGCCGACGCGCTGGCCGCGGCTGCAGACGATGCGGCCGTGCGCGTGGCAGTGATTCAAGGCCATGAAACCGTGTTTTCAGCGGGCAACGACATTGGCGACTTTTTGAGCAACCCGCCTCAAGGGGCTGATGCGCCTGTGTTCCGTTTTTTGCATGGCCTCAACAACTTCCCCAAGCCTTTGGTGGCCGCCGTGTGCGGCCCGGCCGTGGGCGTGGGCACCACCATGCTGCTGCACTGCGACCTGGTTTACGCGGGCGACAACGCCATGTTCTCCATGCCTTTCGTCAACCTGGGCCTGTGCCCGGAGGCCGCGTCCAGCCTGCTGGTGCCCCGCCTGATGGGCCATGCCCGCGCGGCCGAAACCTTGCTGCTGGGCGAGCCTTTCTCGGCCGAAAGCGCCATGGAATGGGGCCTGGTCAACCGCATCGTGCCGCCCACCGAGGCCAATGCATTGGCTCAGCAGCAAGCCCGAAAACTCGCGGCCAAGCCCCTGAGCTCGCTTATAGAGACCAAGCGCCTCATGAAGCTGGGCCAGGGCGCTGTGGTGGCCGAGCGCATGGCGCAAGAAGCCGCCAGCTTTGGCCGCATGCTCAGCGAGCCCGCCGCGCGAGAGGCATTCACGGCCTTCATGGACAAGCGCCACCCAGACTTCAGCAAGCTCTGATTGGCTGGCGCGATAAATGAAAACAAATGCAAATATCTATTTTTGAGCCGCTGAATTTACAAAATGTATAGATAGATTGTTTCCAGACATCTATTCTTGCACCCGTGACTTCAGCACTGATTTCAACTCTTAACTTCCTGACCCCGCCCCCCGTGCAGTCTGTCAGTCACTTTAAAGCCAGCCCTTCAATCCACCTTATCTAACGCCTTTCACACCACCTTACTTTTCAGTTTTCAGTACCTTACTGCGCCAGAGGCTCCGACCTCATTTATCAGCAGACCCCAACCAGCTTGGCACGCGGCCCTCAGCCCGATACCTTCGCCAAGCTGGTTTTTTTACGTCTCGGAATCGGCGAGAGAGGTGCGCGATGAGGCGTCACTTCACAAAAACAGCCATTAATTTACAAAATTTTTTCAATTAAACGTCAAACAACTTTTACGATTCGACTCACTTATTAATCTATCCGTCCTCATTCAAAGGCACCCATGAAGCACCTTGTATTTTCCTCACTGCTTATCAGCCTCACCTCCTTGAGCTGGGCCCAGACCTACTCCAGCCCCAATCAACTGGGCAGTGGCAAGTTACCTGGCACCTTCGCCAGCTTGGTGTTCACCCTTGGTGACGGCAATTGGACCTCGCAGATCAGCCTGCCCGCCCTGGCCAAGGACAAGGCCCGCATCAAAATTGTGTCCAACGCCACCTGGGGCGCGCAGGTGCTGCAGGCCCACAGCGACGTGCCCTTGCCAGCTTTGTCATTGCTCACCGGCCAGACCCTGGAATACACCTACTCAGCGGCCGCGCAGCGCTGGGAGATCGTGGTGCCCACAGTCTGGCCGCCCAACACAGGTGGCACCTTCAGTCTGAGCAGCAACAACCAACGGGTGCAGCGTGCTGCCATGCGTGACGGCGCTTGGGCGCAGGCTCTGAACCTGCCCACCACGGCCCCAGACGGTGCGGTGTTGTTGGTCAAGTCAAGCGCCACCTGGACAAGCCGCATCGACCCCAGCCAAATGCTGCATGCCTCCACCATGCCTTTGCGCACCAAAGATGAATACGCCTTTGTCTTCAACGCCAAGCTGGGCAAATGGCTCTTGAACCATGGCCCGGAAACCAGGCTGTCCCTGTCGCTGCTGCGAAATGGGCAGTTGCCCGTCCCGGCCACCGCACTCACCAGCTTGAGCTTGCCTGCAGGCACAGCGGCGACCACCTTGCGCTTGCCCAGCAGCGCCGGAGACCGTGACCGCGTGGTCATCCGCTCCAGCGCCCAAGCGCGCAGCACCATTGACAACCGCAACGTGCAGGGCCTGGGCACCATGACCGTGGGGTTCAATGAGAGCTACGAGTTCATGTGGAACGCCGAGGCCGCCACCTGGGTGCCTTTGAAGATGCCGCGCACCTTGATCAACACCGCCACACTGAGCTCCGCGGTGAAATCTGCGACGAGCTTTGCGATGCTGCCGCCCGTGCAAACCCCAGTCACTGAGGTGGTGGCGCTGGAGAGCAGCCAACCTGAAAATCAGGTGCATCTGAGCAACCAGGCCCTGGTGGGCGACCGCGTGGTGGTGCGCTCTGCCTTGCCAGGGGGCCTGCTCGTGGCTTATGCCCAAGGCAACATGGGCAACATGTACAGGGTGGGCAAAGACGAAGAAGTGGCTTTTGTGAAGGTGGCCGACGGCTGGAGCCAAGAGACCGAAACCATTCGCATTTTGCTGACCTATGGCCAGGGTGTGAGCGCTCAATTTGGCGCTCAAGCGGCCAGCGCGCGCCAACTTGAATCCTTGCGCCTGACCAATGAAGCGCTGGAAAATGCGGGTGCCCGTTTTCGTTTTCAAGCCGCAGGCCTGATGCAAGTGCCCAACCTGGGCAACACTTTGGGCGATGCCCTCAGCCTGGGCCGCAGCAACGTGGGCATTCAGGCCGAGCGTCAGCGCTTACTGGCCGACGCGGTGTACTACGAAGGAGCCGAAAGCGGCTGCGGTCTGGCCTGGGTCAACAGCACGCCATCGGCCTTCAACATGCTGGCCTCAGGCAGCACCGCCTGCGGCACCACTGTCATGCGCCACGAACTGGGTCACAGCATGGGCCTGGGCCATGGCAATGGCGTGGTCCCCACGGTGATGAGCGGCAATGCGGTGCCCTCTTTCGCCACCCCGCGCCGGTTTGATCCGGCCTTGCGTGTGCATCTTGGCCACGGCGCCAAATTGTCCGACGAGGTCACGCCCATGGACAAAAACGCGCCCGCTGTGGCCCGCTTTCGCTGAGCCATGACGCGCTTTCATCGCCTGTGCTTTTTGAGTCTGGTGCTGCTTGCCTCTGGTGCAGGGCTGTGGCAGCTGTCAGCGCCCACACCCGCACCCGGTGTGGTGTTGGCCTCCCGCGCCGCCGGACCAGCGCCGTTGGCCGAAATGCCCGCGCCCAGCCACTTGGGCGGTCTGCCCTCCACCACGCTGGCCATGCCTGAACGGCTGATGGCCGGTGCTGCAAACACCGAGGTGAGGCAGCGCATCTTGGCCCGCTTGGTGGACGGCCAGCCTGTGTTCCGTGACCCCGCGGCGCTGGACGACGCGCGCCAGCAGCAGGTGCTGTTCTCCGCTGGGGTGAGTCAGCAACTGGTCAACCAGTCGCCCCTGGCCAATGAGCGCCGCTTGCAAGACGGCCGGCAATGGATCAGTTACGACATGCGCGTGTTGTCGGCGCGGGCCGAGGGCGACACCTTTTTGCTGCCCCTGCCAGGCGCGGTCTCGGCCCAGGCGGAAATTGAGTTGGTGGAAGTGGTGCGCGGCCAGTTTCGCTGGAGCGGCCGCTTGCTGGGCGAGCCGGGTGGCACTTTTCACATCACTCAGTCCATGGCCGATCAGTACGCCGTGGGTGCCATTCAAACCGCCACGGGTGAGTTTTTGCTGGAAGCCAAAAGGGGCACGGGTTGGGTCACCAGCTCCCACAACGAGTTTGTGTTGCCCCCCGATGGCAATGACACACTGGTCGAGGTCCCAGAGCCGGCCAAACGCTGAGAGCCACGCCCCAGCGCACGCATTGGCCAGCCTGTGCATTCCTGCCAAGACAGGAGCAGGCATGAGCAGGCCTGCGCAGGGATGCGCAACAATCAGCTCATGAGCAAGTCAACGGTCACCGACTCCCCCATAGCGCAGTCCTCAGCGCCAGAGTTCACCCAACTGCTGCGCGAGTTGTTTGAAGAGCACATTGTTTTCAACCGTGTCATGGGCTTGAAGATCAGCCACATTGGCGCCGACCGGGTGAGCGCCCGCATCGACATGAAGCCCGAGCTCATTGGCCACTTTGTTCATGGCCGCATGCATGGCGGCGTGATCAGCGCCTGCCTGGACGCCCTGGGCGGCTTGGCTTGCATGGCCGCCTTGGGCGCGCGCCACACGGACGAGCCAGCGCTGCAATGCCTGCAGCGCTTTGAAAATCTGGCCACCATAGACCTGCGCATCGACTACCTGCGCCCCGCCGTCAGCACCCACTTTGAACTGCACGCCGAGGTGCTGCGCTTGGGCTCGCGCGTGGGCAACACGCGCATGGAGTTTCACGCCGCCAGCGGCCTGCTGGTGGCCACGGGTGCAGGCGCTTACATCGTGTCTTGAGGCCTTCAGGGGAGGCGCCAGCGCGCTGACCCGCATGAGTTTCCACCCCCCCTTGGCCGAGCCGTTGGCAGTGCTGCTGAGCCAGGCGCCTGTGCATGGCTGGACGCCAAGTCCCAGACGGTGGTGAGGACCCCAAAAAAAAGCCGCCCCTGGGGGCGGCTAGACAGACATGCCGCCCCCAGGGGCGGCAAGCCGCTTATTCCTTCATGTACTCAGACACCACCTTCCAGCGGCCGTCTTGGATTTGCGACATGCGCGAAAGGTTGCTGCCCAGGCGCTTGGTGGCAGTGAAGGTTTGCTCCGCGCCGCCAAACATGTCGACAGGCACCGTCATGGTGTCCATGGCCTTGATGAAGCTGT
>CAMCUN010000139.1 GCA_945878995.1 Polaromonas sp. YR568
CTCCCCCTCTGGGGGAGGGTTGGGGTGGGGGCACGCGTGGCACAACCCATTGGCTGGCGGCGATAGGTGGCGTGTGGCAATGGAGGTGATCCGGCACGAATCGCCAGCAGGCTGGCTCCTACAAAATGCAGGGTGGGGGCACGCGTGGCGCGGCCCATTTTTAACGCTGGGGCCCTCCAATAAGGACAAGGGCACTGCCCCCAGTGCGCAAACCTTAACCTACTGCGCCATGAAGGCGATCTTGGCCGCCACCTGCGGCGCAAAGCTTTCAGCATCAAAGGCTTTGTCGCCTTCCGGGTCAGCTTGGCCCGTGGCCTTGATGCTTTTGAAGTCGTGCAGCCGGGGGTCCATGAGGTGCGAAGGCACCACGTTTTGCAAGGCGGTGAACATGTTCTCCAGGCGGCCGGGGAATTTGGCTTCCCACTCGCGCAGCATGTTGCCCACCACCTGGCGCTGCAAACCATCTTGGCTGCCGCACAGCGTGCAGGGGATGATGGGGAATTGCCGCACCTCGGCCCAGCGGATGAGGTCTTTTTCGTTGACGTAGGCCAATGGGCGGATGACCACGTTTTTGCCGTCGTCGCTGGCCAGCTTGGGCGGCATGCCTTTGAGCTTGGAGGCAAAAAACATGTTGAGAAAAAGGGTTTGCAGCATGTCGTCGCGGTGGTGGCCCAGCGCAATTTTGGTGCAACCCAGTTCCTCGGCCACCCGGTACAAAATGCCGCGACGCAGGCGTGAGCACAGCGAGCACATGGTTTTGCCCTCGGGGATCACGCGCTTGACGATGCTGTAGGTGTCTTGGGTCTCGATATGAAAGGGCACGCCCACTTGGGCCAGGTACTCGGGCAGCACATGGGCTGGAAAGCCGGGCTGCTTTTGGTCAAGGTTGACGGCCACCAGCTCAAAGCGCACGGGCGCACGCTGCTGGAGCTTGAGCAAAATGTCCAGCATGGCGTAGCTGTCTTTGCCGCCAGACACGCAGACCATGACCTTGTCGCCACCCTCAATCATGTTGAAGTCCACGATGGCGCGGCCCACCTCGCGGCACAGGCGCTTTTCTAGCTTGTGGTCTTCGCGCTCGGCTTTGCCGGGGCGGGCGGCGGCGTCAAGTTCCGGGAAAACGGCGGTCTGCGGGTTCATGGGAACACCTTTACTTCATGCCAAAGACTTCGCAGCCCACTGCTTCGCAGTCGGGGTAGACGTCGGGTTTGGCGGTGGACACCCGGGCGGCCTGCACCTTGGGGTGCTCAAGCATGGTGGCGAGCAAGTCGTCACACAGCGTTTCTTGCAAGTGAATGTGGCCGCGCGAGACGCGCTCGCTGATGGAGCGGCGAATAAAGTCGTAGTCCACCACCTCGTCAAGCTCGTCTTTCTCGGGCGTGGACAGCGCCAGCGGAATGTACAAATCAACGTTGATGAGCACGCGCTGCTCGCCGGTTTTTTCAAAGTCGTGAACACCGATGTTGATGTTGACCTCGTAGTTGCGCAAAAACAGGCGCCGGCATCGGGTGGCCAGCGCTGCGCTGGGGTCTGCGTTCATGGTGTGAGTCCTTTGAGCAAGTCTTCGACAACAAACATGATGTCCCGGGGCAGGGGCACCAGGTGCTGTCCGTTGTCCACGCTGACCACCGTGCCCGTGATGCTGGCGGTGCTTGCAAGAAACAGGCACGTTCGGGCAACGTCTTGGGGGTCGGTGGGGCGGCGCAGCAAGTTGGCACTGGCGGCGCGAGCGAAATTATCACTGGTTTGCGGACCGCTCAAATACATGAGGCCAGGCGCCACCCCGCAGACCCGCAAGGCGGGCGCCAGCGACTGCGCCTGCAAGGCCACCGCCCGCTCCAGCGCCAGCTTGCTCACGGTGTAGCTGAAGTAGTCGGGGTTGAGGTTAAAGACCTTTTGGTCCAACACATGGATGACGCTGGCGTCGCCCTGCGCCTGCCGGGCCAGCTCGCGCCCCAAGAGCAGCGGGGCCAGCAGGTTGACCTGCAGCTGGTGCAGGGCCTGGTCGGTGCGGAAATCACGTCCCTCGTCCGGAAAAAAAGTAGACGCGTTGTTGACCACGCAGTCCAAGCGGCCCACCAGCTGCTGGGCGCGTTCAAACAAGCCCAGGCAGGCGGCCTCGCTGTCCAGGCCGCCTTGCACGGCCACTGCCTGCAGGCCTTGGGCACGCAAGCGCTCAGCCAAGGCCTGCGCGGCCTCTTGCGAGCGTTCATAGTGGCACAAGGCGGTCCAGCCGGCTTGGGCAAAAGCAGTGGCAATTTCGGCGCCCAGCCGGTGGGCGGCGCCGGTGACCAGCACAGCGCGTTGATGAGTCATGGGGGTCCTTGGGTTGAGCCTGGGGCAAGTGGGCGGGCCTGGGGTCGGCCCGCATGGTAAAAACCGGGCAGTTTTCAAAGCCAGTCCCTCCGGCCCACGCCCGCTTACCGCGCCCCAGCAGTTTCATGACGAGTTTATCCAGCCCTCCGCCACCCGAGCTGGCCCAGGCCATTGAGCAGGCGGGCGGTTGGCTGGCGTTTGACGCCTTCATGGCGCTGGCGCTCTATGCGCCGAGCTGGGGCTACTACAGCGGCGAGCGGCGCAAGTTTGGGCTGATGCCGCAGTCGGGCAGCGACTTTGTGACCGCGCCTGAACTCTCGGTGCATTTTGGCCGCGCCCTGGCCACCCAAGTGGCCCAAGCCCTGGCCGCCACCGGCACCACCGAGGTGTGGGAGTTTGGCGCGGGCTCAGGCGCCTTGGCCGAGCAGGTGCTCACGGCCTTGCAGGGAAGCGGCGTGCCGCTTGAGCGCTACGTGATCGTGGAGCTCTCAGGCAGTTTGCAGGCCCGGCAGCAAGACCGCCTGGCCGCTTTTGCAGACCGCGTGCAGTGGCTGCACACCTTGCCCGAGGACATTCAAGGCGTGGTGATAGGCAACGAGGTGCTGGACGCTATGCCCGTCAAGCTGCTGCAGCGCACAGGCGGCGTGTGGAACGAGCGCGGCGTGGCCTTGACATGCGGTCAAGCCGTGTTTGAAGACCGGCCCACCGCACTGCGGCCGCCCGTGGAGGTGGAAGGCGAGCATGACTACCTCACTGAAATTCACCCACAGGCCGAGGGCTTTGTGCGCACGCTGGCCGACAAGCTGGCACGCGGCGCCGCGTTTTTTCTGGACTACGGCTTTCCTGAGCACGAGTACTTTCATGCCCAGCGCCACATGGGCACGCTCATGTGCCACCACGCCCACCGGGCCGATGCCAACCCTTTGGAGCGCGTGGGCGAAAAAGACATCACCGCCCATGTGAACTTCACGGGCGTGGCGCTGGCCGGCCAAGAGGCGGGCCTTCAGGTGCTGGGGTACACCAGCCAGGCGCGCTTTTTATTGAACTGCGGCTTGCTAGGCGGCATGGAAGACGCGCCCCTTGGCGAACGCGTGATGCTGCAAAAGCTGGTGAACGAGCACGAAATGGGCGAGTTGTTCAAAGTCATAGGCTTTGCCGCCGACACCGCCGCCCTGCCCTACAACGGCTGGCAAGCCTTAGGCTTTGAGGCGGGCGACCGCTCGCACACCCTGTGACCTTTTTATTTTTTAATCTTGTGCGTGGCGCTGCGCCTTGGCCACAGACGGAGCCCCCATGCTGCGCTGGATGATCATTATTTTCTTGGCCCTGATGTTGCTGAACTGGCTGGCACCTTGGATGCACAAAGTGGGTCTGGGCAAGCTGCCGGGGGACTTTCGCTTTAGGCTGTTCGGGCAAGACTGGTACTTGCCCTTTGCCAGCACCGTGGTGCTGAGCTTTTTGGCAAGCTTGATTGGGTATTTGGTGTAATGAGTTGTTCTCACTTTGTGGGCGACGGCTTGCGGGGGATTGTTCGTTTGCGGTGATGGCTGTTCGCTGCCACCCCTTCGCCAGCAGGCTGGCTCCTACAAAGACACAAAGACCTGCGGCTGGCTTTCCCTTGTAGGAGCTGGCCTGCCGGCGAATATTCTCCTGCGGTGATGAATGTTCACTGGCACCATTCGCCAGCAGGCTGGCTCCTACAAAGACGAGACGAGTTGTTGCTTCGTGTGTAGTGCGCTAGGCCTGCGAATCAGTACCCGTGTCCTGCCCCCAAGCCGCCAGCGCCTGCAAGCGCGCTCGCCGCACTTTCTCACCGATCTGCTCACCCTTGAGGCCTTGCAGCTGGGCCTGGGCGGCAATGCCGGCGGTAGGCACGCTGAGCACCAAGGCCAGGGCTGCTTGCAGGCGAGCGCGCTGGGGGTAAGGCTCAAGCGCAAAGCCCAGGCGACCCCGGGCGTCGCATTCGCAGGCCAGCAAAATCTCGTCGAACCGGGCGGGCTTGCGAAGGGCGTCGCAGCGCTCCAGCAGGCGCAGCAGGGCCTGGGGGCCGAGCTCGGCGCTGCGGTGGATATTGCCGTGCTCGCGGGCCACCTGGTCGGCCAAGTCTTTGAAGTCCACCGGCACCCGCAGGCGCTGGCACACGGCTTGAAGCAGGCGGGCGCTGCGCTCTTCATGGCCAATGTGGCGGGGCAGCAGGTGCGCGGGCGTGGTCCCTTTGCCGAGGTCGTGCATGAGGCAGGCCACGCGCACACCCAGCGGCGCTTGCAGCTGGGCCGACATGTCCAGCACCATCATGAGGTGCACGCCGGTGTCGACCTCCGGGTGGTACTCGGCGCGCTGCGGCACGCCCCACAGGCGCTCGACCTCGGGCAGCAGGCGGGCGAGCGCGCCGCAGCTGCGCAGCACCTCGAACATGCGCGAGGGGCGGGCTTGCATCAGGCCGCGTGATAGCTCTTGCCAAACGCGCTCGGGCACCAAGGCATCGACCTCGCCCGCGTCCACCATCTGCCGCATCAGCGCCAAGGTTTCGGGTACCACTGAAAAGTCAGGAAAGCGCGCCGCAAAGCGGGCCAGCCGCAAGATGCGCACAGGGTCTTCGGCAAACGCGGCGGTGACGTGCCTGAACACCCGCGCTTGCAGGTCGGCCTGGCCGCCGTAGGGGTCGATCAAGCGGCCATCTGAGCTTTGCGCCATGGCATTGATGGTGAGGTCGCGACGGGCCAGATCTTCTTCCAACGTGACGTCGGACTGCGCTTGCACGGCAAAGCCTCGGTAGCCCTGCGCGGTTTTGCGCTCGGTGCGCGCCAGGGCGTATTCCTCGCGGCTGCTGGGGTGCAAAAAAACCGGAAAGTCTTTGCCCACTGGCAAAAAGCCCTGGGCCACCAGCTCATCGGGCGTGGCGCCCACCACCACCCAGTCGCGGTCCTGCACGGGCAGGCCGAGCAAGGCATCCCGGACAGCTCCGCCAACTTGGTAAATCTCCATGGGGCTAGTTTAGGCAGGTCCTGGGGGCTTTAGGCTTGGAGGACATGACCTTGCTGCACGATGGCGCGCAAGGCTGTTGACCCCCTCCCCCTCTGGGGGGTTGGGGTGGGGGCACGTGTGAGGAAACAGTGCCGATGTGCAGTGGCTTCCAAAAATCCAGGCAGAAGACGCGTTGAAAAAAAATGGTGCTGTGCGATGCCCCCACCCCGGCCCTCCCCCAGTGGGGGAGGGAGGAGTACAGGATGCTGCGCGCTAGGCTGTTGGCTCCCTCCCCCTCTGGGGA
>CAMCUN010000140.1 GCA_945878995.1 Polaromonas sp. YR568
ACCCCGGCCCTCCCCCAGAGGGGGGGGGAGTGAATCGGGGACTCCTCCAGGGGGGCGGGGACTCCCCCAGGGGGGAAAGTCAGGGACTTTTGTCTTGTTTCCTCAACCAGAGGGGGAGGCAGGAATAAAAGGTCAGTGCGTGGGCTGCCCCACCCTTTACTTTTTCCCCAAACCCAGCCGTGCCGCGCCCTCGGTGTAGAGCGCCGTGCGTTCGCGCATGAAGCTGTCCATCTGGTCGACGCCCACGTTCACCAGCTCAAAGCCGTTGCGTGCGGCCAGGTCTTTCATTTCGGGGTCGTTGTTCAGTTGCGCCCACAAATCGGACACGCGGCGGCGTTGATCGGTGGTGGAGGACTTGGGCATGCCAATGCCGCGGTAGGCGCCGTCCACCCAGTTCACGCCCAGTTCCTTGAAGGTGGGCACGTCGGGCATGAGCGGGTGGCGCTTGTCCATGGCCACTGCCAGGGCGCGCAGGCGGGTGCTGTTGTTGATGGCAAAGGGCGTGTAGGTCATGGCGCCATCAATTTGGCTGCCCAGCACGGCGGTGGCCATGTCGCCCGTGCCTTTGAAGGGGACGTAAATGGTTTTGACGCCAAAGGCGGCGTTCAGGCGTTCGTGGGCGGCGTGGTTTGCCGAGTTCAGGCCCGAGCCGCCCAGCGAGAGCTTGCCAGGGTCTTTTTTAGCGGCGGCCACAAAGTCGGCAAAGTTCTTGATGGCGCTGGTGGTGGGCACCACCAAGATGTCTGGCGTGTAGTGGAACCAGTACACCGGCGTGATGTCGGCGGTTTTGTACTGCACTTGGCCTTCAATCGGCTGGAACACGATGTGCGGCAGGTTGACGCCCACCACGTTGGCGCCGTCGGCCGGCAGCTGGTTCATTTGCGACCACATCAGCGCGCCGCCTGCACCTGCCTTGTATTGAATGATGGTGTCTATGGCGGCGCAGCGCTTTTTCAGCACCGCCTGCTGGTGGCGGGCCGACAGGTCGGACTCGCCGCCCGGTGGAAAGGCTTGCCAGTACTGCACGTTGCGGTCGGGGCAGGCTTGGGCCAAGGCGGGTGAGGCCAGGCCCGCACCAGCCAGTGCAATCAGCCAAGCGGCGGTTCGGGTGAGGGTGTTGAGTTTCATGCTTGTCTCCTTGTGGTTATATGGTTTTGTCAGTGGCGCCAGGCCTCATCGGCCAGCGCTCAGGTGGCGGCACATGGCCGCTGTCACTTGGGCCGTGGTGGCTTGGCCGCCCAGGTCGCGTGTGTGCAAAGCGGGGTTGGCCGTGACGGCTTCAATGGCCTGCATCAGGCGGCTGGCCGCCTCGGGCTCGCCAATGTGTTCAAGCAGCATCACCACCGACCAAAAGGTGCCGACCGGGTTGGCCAGGCCTTGGCCCATGATGTCAAAGGCCGAGCCGTGGATGGGCTCGAACATGGAGGGGTAGCGCCGCTCGGGGTCGATGTTGCCTGTGGGCGCAATGCCCAGGCTGCCGGCCAGCGCAGCGGCCAAGTCGCTCAAGATGTCGGCATGCAAGTTGGTAGCGACCAACGTGTCGAGCGAGGCGGGTCGATTGACCATGCGCGCGGTGGCCGCGTCCACCAGTTCTTTGTCCCAGGTGACATCAGGAAATTCAAGCGAAATTTGCAGTGCAATTTCGTCCCACATCACCATGGCATGGCGCTGGGCGTTGCTTTTGGTGACCACCGTGAGCAGCTTGCGCGGGCGCGATTGCGCCAGCTTGAAGGCGTGGCGCAGGATGCGTTCAACACCAGCCCGGGTCATGATGGACACGTCGGTGGCCACCTCTATGGGGTGACCTTGGTGGGCGCGGCCCCCCACGCCAGAGTATTCGCCTTCGGAGTTTTCGCGCACGATGACCCAGTCCAGATCGGCCGGGGTACAGCGTTTGAGCGGCGCGTCAATGCCGGGCAAGATGCGCGTGGGCCGCACGTTGGCGTACTGGTCAAAGCCTTGGCAAATCTTCAAGCGCAGGCCCCACAGCGTGATGTGGTCTGGAATGTCCGGGTCGCCCGCCGAGCCGAACAAGATGGCGTCTTTGCCGCGCAGCGCGTCCAGGCCGTCGTCGGGCATCATTTTTCCGTGGGCGCGGTAGAAGTCCCCGCCCCAGCCAAAGTTCTCAAACTCAAAGCCAAAGGGGCTGGAAGACGCCAGCACCTGCATGACCTCTTGGCCGGCTGGGATGACCTCTTTGCCAATACCGTCGCCGGGGATGGTCGCAATTTTGTAAATTTTCATGGGAATCGTGCGTGTCCTGAAGGGTGTGCTTTTGTGAAATAAAGCGCCACCGACTATCGCAAACTCTTGCGGTATCTGAATCAGGGTAAACCGTGGCGGGCAGCGTGTACACGCTGCGCTGACGGCTTAAAAACGCGGGCAAGCTTGAAATTTGGCTTGCCCAAAGGCGGCTTTTGCGTTGGAGCGCGCCTGGGGTTTGAGGCGCCTGGGCTGCGAGCCCCAAGCGCCTGGCCCATCACATGCTCAGTCGAACACCGGCGACTCCACGCCCAGCACCTTGTGCAGCTTGGGGCTGGTGGTGGTGTACTGCAGGTGAATCTTGCCCTTTTCCGGAAAGATCAGCGAGGCTGCGCCAAAAGCGGCCAGCGCGCACTCATGAAAGCCCGAGAGAATGAGCTTTTTCTTGCCGGGGTAGGTGTTGATGTCGCCGACCGCAAAAATGCCGGGGATGCTGGTGGAGAACTTTTCAGTGTCCACCACCACCTGTTTGCGCTCTATGTCCAACTGCCATTCGGCAATCGGCCCAAGCTTTGGAGACAGGCCAAAAAACACCAGCATCACGTCCAGCGGCACCACGCGGGTGACGCCGTCGCCGCCTGTCACTTTGGCGCCCACCAGTCGGCCATTGCGTTCTTCGCAGCCGGTGACCTGGCCCACGATGAACTGCATTTCATAGGCTTCGCACAGCTCTTTCATTTTGGCCACGTTGGCGGGCGCGGCCTTGAAGCCGTCGCGCCTGTGCACCAAGATCACGCTTTCGGCTTTGTTTGGACCGTCGGCCACAAAGTTCAGCGCCCAGTCAAGTGCCGAGTCGCCGCCGCCCACCACCATGAGGTTTTTGCCTGCAAAGTCGGCCGGGTTTTTGACACGGTAAAACAGCTGCGAGTCTCTGAATTGCTCCAGGCCATCGACTTTGAGCGTTCGCGGCTCAAAAGCGCCCACACCGGCGGCAATGAAGATGGTTTTGGTCAAAAACCGCGTGCCCTTGGAGGTTTCGACAAAAAAGCGACCATCGTCCTGCTTTTGTACAGTGTTGACGGTTTGGCCTAAGTGAAAAGTACCACCAAATGGCTTAATTTGCTTGAGCAGCGCGTCAGTCAACTCTTTGCCTGTGCACACCGGTATGGCCGGAATATCGTAAATGGGCTTGTCAGGGTACAGCTCAATGGGTTGGCCGCCGGGGTAGGCCAGCGAGTCAATGACGTGGGCCTTGATTTCCAGCAAACCCAGCTCGAACACCTGGAACAAGCCCACGGGGCCGGCGCCAATGATGACCGCATCGGTCTCTATGGGGCCTTCATGCTCTTGGGCGGTGTTGATCACTTCTTGATTGAGTTGCGGTTCCATGGGGGCTTTCATGCCCGCGGGCCAGACCCACGGGCAAACAAATGATCAGCGAACCAGCTCGTCGAGCTTGTCGGTTTTGTCTTTCCAGTCGTCGGCATCGGCCAGCGGGGCCTTGCGCTTGGTGATGCTTTTCCAGGAGGACAGCCTGGCCAAGTCCACATTGAGCTTGATGAAGTGCTCTTGGCCCGCGGGCAGGTCTTCTTCGGCGTAAATGGCGTTGACGGGGCACTCGGGGATGCAGACTGCGCAATCAATGCATTCATCCGGGTCAATCACCAACATGTTGGGGCCTTCGCGGAAGCAGTCCACGGGGCACACGTCCACGCAGTCGGTGTACTTGCAGCGGATACAGGAGTCAGA
Organism: Polaromonas sp. YR568; assembly: GCA_945878995.1. Taxonomy (GTDB): domain Bacteria; phylum Pseudomonadota; class Gammaproteobacteria; order Burkholderiales; family Burkholderiaceae_C; genus Polaromonas. The sequence goes on from CAMCUN010000140.1 coordinate 3,952, forward strand.
GACGACGTGGGTCATGTTGAGTCGAGTGATGCGGTTGGAAAAAGTGAATTTTAGGGTGTTTAGATTAACACTGCGGCCGAGGTCTTATGGCTGGCCGTATCGACCAGCACCATGGACCCCAGCACGCGTGATTGGGCGTAGCCCCGCACCGGCAGCGCCTCTTGCAGCGTCAGCTCCACCAGGCCAATGGCGTTGGGGGCCAATTGCTCGACCTCGTGGGTTTGCAAAGTGTGGATATTGAGCTGGTGCACGATGCGCGTGACTCGGGCCTTGACCCAGCGGTGGCCGTGCAAAGCCCAGTACAGGCGGCCGGGCACCAAGGGCTCGTCGTCCATCCAGGCCAGGGTGGCGCGAATTTCGCGCTGCGGCACGGGCGCGGCCTCGCTGGCTACCAGGGTGTCGCCCCGGGAGACATCGAGCTCGCGGTCCAAAATCACACCGGCGCTGTGGCCCGCTTGAATGGGGCGCGGCCGGCGGGCGTGGTCCAGCACCTCGGCCACCACGGCGGTGTGGCCGCTGGGCAGCACGGTCACGGCCTGGCCGGGCGCAAACTGCCCGTTGGCCACCCGGCCCCAAAACACGCGCCTGCCTTGGCGGGTGTCTGAGCTGGCGTGGAACTTTTCAACCCACTGCACGGGCAGGGCGGCGCCCTGGTCCAGCTCGGCCGGGGCCACGGGCAGCCCTTCGAGCAAGGCCAGCAGGGCGGGGCCTTGGTAGCCGCACCAGCCGGGCTGGGCGTCCACCACGTTGTGGCCCTTCAGGGCCGAGATGGGCACGATGGCTTGCACCACCATGCCTGCTTCTTGGCTAAATTGCCGCAGCGCCGCGCTGATGCGGGCAAAGGCCAGGGCCGGGTCGGCCACGGCGTCCAGCTTGTTGACGGCAAACACCATAAAAGGCACGCGCAGCAGCTTGACCAGCAGCGCGTGGCGGCGGGTTTGGGGCAAAAGCTCTGGCAACGCGGCTTGCCCATCGAGCTTGGTGGCGTCCACCAGCACCACGGCGGCGTCGGCGCTCGAGGCGGCCGTGACCATGTTGCGGGTGTACTGCTCGTGGCCAGGGGCGTCGGCAATGATGAATTTGCGGCGGGCCGTGTTGAAGTAGCGGTAGGCCACGTCAATGGTGATGCCTTGCTCGCGCTCGGCCTGCAGGCCGTCGGTGAGCAAGGCCAGGTCCACCTGGCCGCTGCGCTGCACGCTGGCGAGTTGGTCTTGCAGCACGGCGCGTGAATCGACCAGCAGCCGGCCAATCAGCGTGCTTTTGCCGTCGTCCACGCTGCCGCAGGTGACAAAGCGCAGGGCAGCGCCCGTGTCCAGGGTGTGCAGTTCAGCGGGGGAATCGAGCACAGCGGTGTTCATCAGAAATAACCTTCTTTTTTGCGCTTTTCCATGGAGGCCTCGGAGGTTTTGTCGTCCATGCGGGTGGCGCCGCGCTCGCTCACGTCGGCGGCCAGGGTTTCCAAAACGATCTCTGCCGCCGTGGCCGCGAGGCTGTCCACCGGGCAGGTGCAGGTGATGTCGCCCACGGTGCGAAAGCGAACGGTTTTC
>CAMCUN010000141.1 GCA_945878995.1 Polaromonas sp. YR568
ACCACAGGCAGCGCTGGGGGTGTCTTTGCGCAGCCTGCCGGCTTACCGCTCCGTGGCCGACCTCAAGGGCAAGCGAATTGGGGTGTCCGAGCGGGGCTCGTGCGCGGGTTTGATGGCGAGGGTGGTACTGGCCCGTGCTGGGCTGGCCCCTGAAGACGTGTTCTTGCTGGAGGTAGAGCCCGGTGCAGCGGTGGCGGCCTTGCGTGCCGGACAGCTCGACGCGCTGGCGCAGTTTGAACCTGTCATGAGCAGCCTGGAGCAGCGTGCCGAGGTGCGCATCATCTGTGACACCCGAACGCTCAAAGGCACGGCCGATGTGTTTGGCGGCCCCATGCCCGCCAGTTGTTTGCATGCCCATTTGGATTTTGTGCAGCGTTACCCCAACACCTGCCAAGCGCTGGTCAACGGCATGGTGCATGCGCTCAAATGGCTGCAAACGGCCGGGCCCGGTGACATGCTTAAAACGCTGCCAGATGCTTATTTTCTGGGCGACAGAGCCCTGTACTTGACCGCCTTCAACAAGGTGCGTGAAGCCATCTCACCCGATGGCCTCTTGGCCCCCGAGGCCGCGCGCAATGTCTCCCGCGTATTGCTCCAAACTGAGCCTGCGCTCAAGCTCGAAAAAATCGATGTGGAGCGCAGCTACACCAACGACTTTGCCCGTCGGGCCAAGGACCGCTTCAGGGCTTGAAGGCGCAAGCTTGAGAATTCAGTGCCGAAATGAATGGCGCTTTGAATAGCGCAGTGCATCAGCCCGAAAAAGGTGGATTTCAAGGACTTTTGGAAGCCACTTTTTGGGATGCAGGGCGGCTTGCCACCGCCCTTTTAGGGGCAGGTTTGCGCGCAGGTGCCTTGACCACGGCGACGCGGGCCGGCATGAACAGCACCACGCTTTGGCCAGGCTTGAAGCTGGCGCTGGTCGCCACTTTGTTCCATTCGGCCACGCTCTGGGCGCTCACACGGTGGCGCTTGGCCATGGACGCCACGGTTTCACCTTTGCGCGCCTTCACCGTGGTGCGCCGTGAGGTGGTTTCAGGGGCCAGCCCCAGGTGGCCGTTGTCGGCCACTTGGCTGGACACGTCTGCACTGATTTTGGCGCTGCGCGTGACCAACAGGGCAGAGCCGGCCTTGATCAGCATGCGGGGTGGAATGCTGTTGACGGAGCGCAGCTCGGCTTCAGCCATGCCGCTGCGCTTGGCTGCCTCGGCCACACTCATTGTGCTGGGCACGGTCCAGGCGGTCCAGCTGGCAAATTGGCCCGCCGTGTGGTCCGCAAAGTTGCGTTTGAACACCTCGGCGTTGTCCCAGGGCAGCAAAATTTGACGCGTGCCTGCAGCCAAGATCACAGGCCGGCTGGCCGAGGGGTTGAGGGCGCGAAAGTCCTCTATTTTGATGTCGGCCAGGCGCGCGGCCAAGCTCACGTCAATGTCGCGGCTGATCTCCACCTCTTGAAAGTAAGGGTGGTTCTCAATCATGGGCAACTCGGCGTTGAAACTAGCGGGCAGGGCCACAATGTTTTTGATGGCTTGGAGCTTGGGCACGTAGTTGCGTGTCTCGGCCGGCATGTTCAGGTCTTGGTAGCCGGTGGGCAGACCCGCGCGTTTGTTGCGGGCCATGGCCCGGCCCACACTGCCTTCGCCCCAGTTGTAGGCGGCCAGCGCCAGGTGCCAGTCGCCAAACAGGGTGTGTAGGCGCTGCAAGTAATCGAGCGCGGCGCGGGTGGAGGCCAACACGTCGCGCCTGTCGTCGCGGAACACGTTTTGCTTGAGCTCAAAATCTCGGCCGGTGGCGGGCATGAACTGCCACATGCCGGCGGCTTTGGCGGAAGAGACCGCTTGCGGATTGAAGGCGCTCTCAACAAAAGGCAGCAAGGCCAACTCGCTGGGCATGTTGCGGCGCTCGAGCTCTTCAACAATGTGAAAAAGGTATTTGCGCGAGCGCTCGGTCATGCGCTGTATGTAGTCGGGCCGGCTGGCGTACCAGCGCTCTTGCGCTGTCACCAAGTCGTTTTCAAGCTTGGGCATGGCATAGCCCCGGCGAATGCGGTCCCACAACTCAATGGGCGCCTCCAAGGGCTGAACAGCCTGAGCGGGCTGAACCGTCTGGTCGGACAAGCTGGCAGACGCCGCCAAGGCCGACTGGGGGTTCACCATGCTGACCTGCGCAGCGGGTGAGGGTGCGGGTGCAGGCGCGGGCGCGGGCACGAGCCCGAGCGCGGGTGCGGGTGCGGGTGCGGGTGCGGGTGCGGGTGCGGGTGCGGGTGCGGGTGCAGGCGCGGGCACGGGCGCGAGCGCGGGTGCGGGTGCAGGCACGAGCACGAGCGCGGGTGCAGGCGCGGGCGCGGGCGCGGGCGCGGGCACGAGCGCGGGTGCGCGCATTGGTTTGGCGCTGGTCAGGTCTTTGGCGGGTGCTGCAACAGCCTTGGTGGGCGCGGCGGGTGGCAGGGGGCGCGCTGCAAGAGGGCTGATTGGCAGGGCTTGATGCGCGGTGGTGAGGGCGGCAGGCTCAGGTGTGGTGTGAGGTGTGGTGTCGGGTGTGGTGGTCAGTGCGGGGATGCTGGCGCAGGCGCTCAGCACCAGTGTGGCCGCCATGGCCCCAAAGAGGCTCCAGGGTGCTGGGGTGGTGGCAGCGCTTGGCGCGGTGGCGCTGGCCGGGTCAATCAACAGGGGCATGCATTCTTTCTGTGAGACATCAAGCTCTGCTGGCCGCAGGCCGCTTGTGGCGCCAGCGCTCCAATGGGCGCGAGAACAGTCGGGCAAAAAAGGGCTGGCAGGATCAAGGTCGTTCGGAATGTGGAAAGGCCAGGCGGGGGACCGTGTCTAAAATTGGTCTTGTTAGCTGTTGACCTGAGCCCAACAATCCTGCGGCGGCGCAGCTGGACTTTCGCCGTATTCACCCAGGACCCGATGAGCAATCCAATTATAGGTTTGACGGACTGGCTCGAGACTGTTCCTGGACAGTATCTGCTGGACTGGGAGCGCCGCCTCTTTGACGAGGCCGTGGGCGACATCTTTGGCTATCACGCCTTGCAACTGGGCCTGGCCGAGTTGCCCGCCTTGCGACAAAACCGCATGCCTCACCGCTGGTTGGCCTTGCCCGCGCACCCGGAACATGCCTTGCCGGTCACGGCCGGCTTGCCCGACGATCCCCGCGTGGCCTTGCTCAGCCATTCGGCCGCCTTGCCTTTTCCGGAGTGCAGCCTGGACCTGGTGGTGCTGCCGCACACCCTGGAGCTCAGCGGTGACCCGCACTCCACGCTGCGCGAGGTCGAACGCGTGCTGGTGCCCGAGGGTAAACTGGTCATCAGCGGCCTCAACCCGGCCAGCATGTGGGGCTTTCGGCAGCAGCGTGCGCACTGGTGGCGACGCATGGGTGTTGGCGAGTTGTTTTTGCCTGAAGAAGGCGAGTTCATTGGCTATTGGCGTTTGCGCGACTGGCTGCGCTTGCTCGGCTTTGAGGTTGAATCAGCCCGCTTTGGCTGCTACCGACCGGCTTTTGACAGCCCCCGCTGGATGGAGCGCTGCGCCTGGATGGACACGGCCGGTGCCCGCTGGTGGCCTATTTTTGGCGCGACTTACTTTTTAGTGGCTGTCAAACGGGTGCGCGGCATGCGCAAGTTAGAACCCACCTGGAAAACCCGCGCCCAGCGCGGCACCGCGCCCGCCGTGGCGGCGCGCCGCGATGCTGCTCAGGCTGCGCCCCATTCCAGCGCGGGGCCTGGCCCCTGAGTGCTTGGCTCGGCTGTTACGCTCATGACAGCTTGACCCTTAATTTTGCAAATTTTCAAACTTGCCCCTCTGGTGTTTCAGATTCCATGACGACTTCCCCTCCCGCATCTCCCGACTCCGTGGTGGTCTACACCGATGGCGCCTGCAAGGGCAACCCTGGCCCTGGGGGCTGGGGCGTGTTGCTGCAAAGCGGCGGGGCGACCAAAGAGCTGTTTGGCGGTGAGATGGCCACCACCAACAACCGCATGGAAATCATGGCCGTCATTCAGGCGCTGACCGCGCTCAAGCGGCCGTGTCAGATCACGCTCTTTTTAGACAGCGAGTACGTTCGCAAAGGCATCACGGAGTGGATTCACGGCTGGAAAGCCAGGGGCTGGCGCACGGCTGCCAAAGCGCCCGTGAAAAATGTGGACCTGTGGCAGCAGCTTGACGCTTTGGTGAGTCAGTCTGGCCACCGCATCGACTGGCGCTGGGTGCGTGGCCATGCGGGTAATCCGGGCAATGAGCGGGCTGACGCCCTGGCCAACCTGGGCGTGGACAAGGCCTTGAATGGTTCACGCCAGTCGCGCTGAGCTCAGAGATTGGGGCCTGACGTTGTGGCCTCAGGGCAGCTCTGCCAGACAGGTACAGGGTGATCATTGATCGGTATTTTTACGACCCTGCCATTTGGGGAAATCCCTTAATCGGCTTGATGCACGCTTCACAGGCGGCTGTTACATTGTTTAGTTAACTGATCGTTACGATCAAGCCACCCGGCGAAGGTGGTTTTTAATTCAGAATAAGGCTCAGCTTATGGCTTCAAAACTGGTGGTGAGGGTGTCTGCCCTGGCTGTGATGTTGGCGTTGGGCTCGGCCGCTTATTGGTACCAAACCCGACCGGTTTCCAAAGCACCTGAAGGCCAGGGTGGCCCTGCAGGTCCAGGCGCTTCTGGTGCGGCTGCCCCTGCCGGTGGTGCGCCAGCGGCAGGTCCTGGCGCGGGCCGCGGTCCAGGCGGCGGCAAGCCCGCCGTGGAGGTGACCACGGTTGAAACCATGCGAATCGTTGACGAGACGCCGGCCGTGGGCAGCTTGCGCTCGCGCCAGGGCGTGGTCATCAAGCCTGAAATTGGCGGGCGCATCACGCAGCTTAATTTTCGCGATGGCGACCGCGTGCGCAAAGGCCAGCTCTTGGTGCAGTTTGACGACCAATTGCCCGCCGCTCAAATCAAGCAGGCCGAGGCCGAGCTGGCCATTGCGCAAAGCAATTTCAACCGCAACCGCGAGTTGGTGGAGCAAAACTTCATCAGCCGCCGCACGGTGGACGAGAGCGCGGCCAACCTCCAGGTGGCCGAGGCCAAGCTGTCGCTGGCCAAGGCCACGGCGGCACGGCTGCGCATTCTGGCGCCGTTTGACGGCACCGTTGGTATCCGCCAGGTCAACATTGGCGACTACCTCAAGGACGGCGCCGAGGTGGTGAACTTGGAAGACATTGACGCCGTGTTTGTGGACTACCGCCTGCCCGAGCGCTTTCAGGCCAAGGTGCGCCGCGGTCAGGTGGCTGAGATTGATGTGGACGCCTTGCCCGGCCGCAAATTCCAGGCCGTGGTGCAGGCCATTGATCCGCTGATTGACGCCAACGGCCGCTCTTTGGGCGTGCGCGCCTGCATTGACAACCGCCGCATGCAACTGCGCCCGGGCATGTTTGCTCGGGTGAACACGGTGTTTGGCGCCCGCGCGAGCGCCAAGGTGGTGCCCGAAGAAGCCATCGTGCCGCAGGGCGCACGGCAAT
>CAMCUN010000142.1 GCA_945878995.1 Polaromonas sp. YR568
GGCTGATTTTTTTGGCCATGGTCATGGCCTCGCCAGGTGGCGTGGCGGCTTGGCTGCTGGCCGCACCGCGCCGCTCTTCATCGCCACTGTTTTTGCGCTGCGTCGGCGTGGCGGCGGCGACCATGGCACTGGCGGGTGTGGCCAGCCTGATTGAGATGGCTTACCAACTTCGCCTGGCCGACGCCCTGGGGCCAGAGCTGCGCTTTTTGGGCCTCACGCTCCATGCGCACGACGCCAGCCACTGGCTGGGCGCGGGTGCCTTGACGCTGCTGGGCAGTGGACTTTGGTGGCGCATCAGACATGCATGGGGCGCACGCGCATGACGCCGGCGTTGGAGATGCAAGGTGTGCACAAGCGCTTTGGCGCCACCACGGTGCTGAGCAACTTCAGCCTGAGCGTGGCCCCTGGCGAGCGCTTGGCCTTGGTGGGCCCCAATGGGGCGGGCAAGTCCACCGTGTTCAACCTCATCAGCGGCAAGTTCGCTCCCAGCGCTGGTTCTATCAAGCTGCATGGGCGCGACATTGCGGGCCTCACGCCCCAGGCCATTGCCAGGCTGGGCCTGTCTCGCAGCTTTCAAATCACCCAGGTGTTCCATCGGATGACGGTGGCCGACAACCTGCGCTGCGCGTGCTTGGCCAGCCTGGGCCATGGGCTCAACCCCTTTAAGCGCTTGAGCCGGCTGCAGGCGGTCAACGACCATGTCAGCCTGATGCTGGGGCGCACAGGCTTGCAAGCCCGGGCACAGGTGCTGGCGGGCGAGCTCAGCTACGCCGAGCAGCGAACTCTGGAATTGGGCATGGCCTTGGCGGGCCAGCCTTCGGTGTTGTTGCTCGACGAGCCCACGGCAGGCATGAGCCGCCACGAAGCCCTTGAGGCGGTGGCGCTGATCCGCGAGAACACGGCGGGCCGAACCCTGCTCTTGGTCGAGCACGACATGGGTGTGGTGATGGACTTGGCCGACCGCGTGGCCGTGTTGGACCAAGGCCAGCTTGTGGCCGCAGGACCGCCGCAGACCATAGGCGCCGACGCCCGCGTACAAGCGGTTTACTTCCACGGCGCCACCCTGGTGCCCAAGGAGGCCCCATGCTGAAGGTGCTCTCGCTGAGCGCGGCTTACGACGCCCAGGCCGTGCTGCGCCAAGTGAGCTTGCAGGTGGCGCCCGGCGAGCTGGTGGCGGTGCTGGGGCGCAACGGCTCGGGCCGCAGCACGCTGGCCAAGGCGCTCATGGGCCTGGTGCCCGCCACGGGCCAGGTGAGTTGGCAGCAGCATGAATTGGCAGGCTTGGCCAGCCACCACAGAGCGCGCCTGGGCCTGGGCTATGTGCCTGAAAGCCGCGATGCGTTTGCCAGCCTGAGCGTGCACCACAACCTCTCGCTGGGGCTCAAGGCAGGCGCCAGTGAGGCCTTGCTGGCGCAGGCCTATGACTTGTTCCCCGCACTGAAAAAACGCCAGCACACGCCCGCAGGTGTGCTGTCTGGCGGTGAGCAGCAAATGCTCAGCCTGGCCCGCGCGCTGATGGGCCAGCCTGGTCTGCTGATTGCAGACGAGCCTTGCGAGGGGCTGGCCCCCCAACTGGTGGAGGTGGTGGGCCAGGCCCTGGCTGGGCTGCGCGCTCAAGGGGTGGCGGTGCTGCTCATTGAGCAAAAGCTCACGCTGGTGCACGCCCTGGCCGACCGTGTGCTGCTGATGGGCCGTGGGGAAATTGTTTTTGACGGTTCGGCCGCCGCCTTGCAGGCCCAAGCTCAGCTGTGCCAGCAATGGCTGGATGGACCCGCCTTGAAACAGGGACAACCATGACGCGCGGGGCCTGGGCCGGGCGCCAGTGACACCTACAATGGTTTGTTAGAAAGCACGACCGTGCTCTTTTAGGCAAGACCCCTTTCGGAGGCAGACCCCGCATGTCAGCGCATTACCAACTGCACGGCGACCTTGCCGTGATCACCCTGGACAACCCGCCCGTCAACGGCCTGGGCCTGGCCACCCGCGTGGCGGCGGCCCAAGCTCTGCAACAAGCCCAAGACGACTCTACCGTGCGCGCCATCGTGCTCACAGGTGCAGGCAAAGCCTTTTCTGGCGGCGCCGACATCAAGGAATTCGGCAGCCCCAAGGCGCTGGCCGAGCCCAATTTGCTCAGCCTGATTTTGGCCTGTGAAAACGCCAATAAACCGGTGGTGGCTGCGCTGCACAGTGTGGCCATGGGCGGCGGGCTGGAACTGGCCCTGGGTTGCCACTACCGCATTGCGGCACCGGGCTGCACCGTGGCTTTGCCCGAGGTCAAGCTGGGCCTCATTCCTGGCGCTGGTGGCACGCAGCGCCTGCCTCGCGCCCTGGGCGTCGAGGCGGCGCTCAACATGATCGTCTCTGGCGAGCCGGTCAAAAGCGAGCTGCTGATGCACGTGCCCGGCCAAAAACTCTTTGACCGCCTGGCCTCGGCCCCTGACAAGCTCATGGACGAGGCCCTGGCCTTGGCGCGCGAAGTCGCCGACGTGCGTCCCCTGCCCAAAGTGCGCGACCTTCCATGCCGCCACCCTCAGGGCGACGCCTACTTTCAGTTTGCGCGCAACATGGTCAAGGGCATGGCCAAAAACTACCCGGCGCCGGCCAAGTGCGTGGACGCGGTGGAGGCTGCCACCCAGAAAAAGTTCGACGAAGGCATGCTGTTTGAGCGCGAGATCTTCATCAACCTGATGTGGACGCCAGAGTGCCGCGCTTTGCGGCATTTGTTCGCGGCCGAGCGTGCGGCCTCCAAAATTCCGGACGTGCCTGAAGACACGCCCAAGCGCAGCGTGCAGTCCTTGGCCGTGATTGGCGCGGGCACCATGGGCGGCGGCATTTCCATGAACTTTTTGAATGCGGGCATCCCGGTGACCATGCTGGAGATGAAGCAAGACGCGCTGGACCGCGGCGTGGCCACCATCCGAAAGAACTATGAGGCGCAGGTCAAAAAAGGCAAGCTCAAGCCCGAGAAATACGAAGAGCGCATGGCCCTGCTCAAAACCACGCTGAGTTACGAGGACATCGGCCAGGCCGACATGGTGATTGAGGCCGTGTTTGAAGAAATGGGCGTCAAGCAAAAGGTGTTTGCCGAGCTCGACCGGGTGATGAAGCCGGGCGCGATTTTGGCGTCCAACACCTCCACGCTGGACCTCAACCAAATTGCCAGCTTCACCCAGCGCCCACAAGACGTGATTGGCACGCACTTTTTCAGCCCCGCCAACGTGATGAAGCTGCTCGAGGTGGTGCGCGGCGAAAAAACCGCCAAAGACGTGCTGGCCACGGTCATGGCGCTGGGCAAAAAAATCAAAAAAACCGCCGTGGTCTCTGGCGTGTGCGACGGCTTCATTGGCAACCGCATGATCGAGCAGTACGCTAGGCAAGCGGGCTTTTTGCTGGACGAAGGCTGTACCCCCGCGCAGGTGGACCGCGCGCTTGAAAAGTTCGGCTTTGCCATGGGCCCATTTCGCATGGGCGACCTGGCGGGCAACGACATTGGCTGGGCCATCCGCAAGCGCCGCACGGTGGAAAAGCCAGACCTGCGCTACAGCAAAACCGCCGATCTCTTGTGCGAGCTGGGCCGCTATGGCCAAAAAACCGGCGCCGGCTGGTACGACTACCAAGCCGGCAAGCGCGACGCCATCCCCAGCGCCCTGGTCGAGCAAATGGTGGAACAACACCGCACCTCGCTGGGCATCACGCCGCGCAAGGTCAGCGACGAGGAAATCGTTCAACGCCTGGTGTTCTCGCTGGTCAACGAAGCCGCCCACATTTTGGAGGAAGGCATTGCCTCCCGCCCTGGCGACATCGACATGGTCTACCTCACCGGCTACGGCTTTCCGATTTGGCGGGGCGGCCCCATGATGTACGCCGACACCGTGGGCCTCTACAACGTGGTGCAAGCCATGCAGCGCTTTGCCAAGAATCCGCTGGACGACGCCTCGTTCTGGCAACCCGCCCCCCTGCTGGCCCGCCTGGTCGCAGAGGGCAAAACCTTTAACAACGTCTGATGCGCCTCTTGCGCCCCCTTAAAGCACACACAGGAGCACTCGCATGAGCCGAGCCGTCATCGTATCTACCGCCCGCACCCCTTTGGCCAAGAGCTGGAAGGGATCTTTCAACATGACCCATGGCGCCACCCTGGGTGGCCACGCCGTCAAGCACGCCTTGCAGCGCGCAGGCGTTTCCCCTGACCAGGTCGAAGACGTCATCATGGGCTGCGCCTCGCCAGAAGGCGCCACCGGCAGCAACATCGCCCGCCAGATCGCGCTCATGGCCGACTGCCCGGTGAGCGTGTCGGGCATGACCGTCAACCGCTTTTGCTCGTCGGGCCTGCAAACCATTGCGCTGGCTGCCCAGCGCATCATCGCTGGCGAGGGCGAGGTGTATGTGGCTGGCGGCGTGGAGTCCATCTCCTGCGTGCAGCAGGAGATGAACCTGCACATGATCCGCGACCTGGACCTCAACCGCAAAAAGCCCGAAATCTACTGGAACATGCTGCAAACCGCCGAGCAGGTGGCCAAGCGCTACGGCATTGCCCGCGAGGCCATGGACGAGTACGGCGCTGGCAGCCAGCAAAAAGCCTTTGCCGCCCAGGCCGCAGGCAAGTTTGACGACGAAATCGCCCCCATCACCGTCACGGCGGGCGTGGCCGACAAAACCCTGGGCTTGATCACCAAAAAGGTGACCGTCAGCCGCGATGAAGGCATACGCGAAGGCACCACCCAAGAAGGCATCAGCGGCATCAAGCCGGCCATGCCCGGTGGCGTGATTGCGGCTGGCAACGCCAGCCAGTTCAGCGATGGCGCCGGCGCCTGCGTGCTGGTGAGCGAGGAGTACGCCAGCCGCCAGGGACTTAAGCCCCTGGGCCGTTTTATGGGCTTTGCCGTGGCTGGCTGCGAGCCTGACGAAATGGGCATTGGCCCGGTCTATGCCGTGCCCAAGGTTCTGGCCCGGCTGGGCCTCAAAGTCAGCGACATTGACCTGTGGGAACTCAACGAGGCCTTTGCCGTGCAGGTCTTGTACTGCCGCGACAAGCTGGGCATTCCGGCCGACAGGCTCAACGTCAACGGCGGCGCCATTGCGGTGGGCCACCCTTATGGCGTGAGCGGCCAGCGCCTGACCGGCCATGCGCTCATTGAGGGCAAACGCCGCGGCGCCAAGCTCGTGTGCGTGACCATGTGCATAGGCGGCGGCATGGGGGCGGCCGGCGTGTTTGAGGTGCTGTGAGCCTGTTGTGCCGCATGGCTGATTTTTTCTTTGGCCTGCCTTTGAAAAGACACGCATGAGCTTGCGCCCCACACTGGACTTTTTGCTCTACGACTGGCTGGGCGCCCAGGGTTTGAGCGAGCGCCCCCGCTTTGCCGAGCACAGCCGCGAGACCTTTGACGCCGTGCTCGAGACCTGCGAGCGCATGGCCCGCGAA
>CAMCUN010000143.1 GCA_945878995.1 Polaromonas sp. YR568
AAGGTGGTGGGCATCGTGACCGGCCGCGACCTGCGCTTTGAAACCCGCTACGACCAAAAGGTCAGTGAGATCATGACGCCGCAGGAGCGCCTGATCACCGTGCCCGAGGGCACCACCCCCGAGCAGGCCAAAGCCTTGCTCAACAAATACAAGCTCGAGCGCCTCTTGGTGGTCAATGATGCTTTTGAGCTCCTGGGCCTGATCACTGTCAAAGACATCACCAAGCAGCTGAACTTTCCCAATGCCGCGCGCGACAGCGCAGGCCATTTGCGCGTGGGTGCGGCCGTGGGCGTGGGCGAGGGCACCGAAGAGCGCGTCGAGGCCTTGGTCAAGGCCGGGGTAGACGCCATCGTGGTCGACACCGCGCATGGCCACAGCAAGGGCGTGATTGACCGCGTGCGCTGGGTCAAGCAAAACTACCCGCACATCGACGTGGTGGGCGGCAACATTGCCACGGGCGCCGCTGCCTTGGCTTTGGTGGAGGCCGGGGCCGATGCGGTCAAGGTCGGCATTGGCCCAGGCTCCATTTGCACCACCCGCATCGTCGCCGGTGTGGGCGTGCCGCAAATCATGGCCATTGACAACGTGGCCACCGCGCTCAAGGGCACGGGCGTGCCGCTCATTGCCGACGGCGGAATCCGTTATTCAGGCGACATTGCCAAGGCCATTGCCGCTGGCGCAGGCACCGTGATGATGGGCGGCATGTTTGCCGGCACCGAAGAGGCGCCCGGTGAGATCGTGCTCTACCAGGGCCGCAGCTACAAGAGCTACCGCGGCATGGGCTCCATTGGCGCCATGCAGCAAGGCAGCGCAGACCGTTATTTTCAAGAGTCCAGCACCGGCAACCCGAACGCCGACAAGTTGGTGCCCGAGGGCATTGAAGGCCGCGTGCCTTACAAAGGCTCGGTGGTCGCCATCATTTTCCAAATGGCAGGCGGCTTGCGCGCCTCCATGGGCTACTGCGGCTGCCCCAGCATCGCCGACATGCAAGAGCAGGCTGAATTTGTGGAAATCACGGCCGCTGGCATTCGGGAAAGCCATGTGCACGATGTGCAGATCACCAAGGAAGCGCCCAATTACAGGGCGGATTGAAGTCGCAGAGCTTGATGCAGCTAAAATATGGCCATAATTTTAAAAGTATGGCCATATTTCCAGGGTGACTCATGCAAACCGTAAGCATTGCTCAAGCAAAAAATCAACTCTCCAGCCTGATCCACGCCGTGGAGTCAGGTGAGGAAGTGGTGCTGACGCGCCATGGCAAGCCTGTGGTCCGCTTGGTGGCCGAGCAGGCGCTTGCGCTGTCTGGTGCTGAACGCGAAACTCAGGCGCTGGCAGCGCTCGAAGCTGGACGAAACCGTCTGCGCGGCAAGATTGACTTTTCCGAGTGGAAAAGCTTGCGCGATGAAGGCCGGCGTTACTGATGCGCTTGGGCGCAGAAGTCGTCATCGATGCGTCCGTCAGTTTGGCGTGGCTCTTGGATGAACCGCGTTCTGAGACCGCGCTCAAAGACCTGTTTTTGGCAGCCTACCGTGGCGATGTGTCGGTGCACGTTCCTCTGCTGTGGCATTGGGAATGCGGCAATGTCTTGCTGGGCATGGTCAAACGCAAGGCCATGCTTTTGCCGGAGGTGCCGGGCTATTTGGAGCTCATGCACTATGTGAATCCGGCTGTTGATGGGGTGCCGACCGCCCTCGTACAACACGCCACGATTGAGCTGGCCCAGATCACTGGTTTGAATTACTACGACGCGTCCTATGTCGAGTTGGCCCTGCGGCGCAAAGCACAGCTGGCCACCTTCGACGAAAAAATGAAAACAGCCGCCCAGTCCTTGGGGCTGAGCTGCCTGGCGCTTTGAAAGTCGCCAGACACCCCATCTTTTTTGATTCATAGCCCCTATGTCCCACCAAAAAATCCTCATCCTCGACTTCGGCTCGCAAGTCACCCAACTCATCGCCCGCCGTGTGCGCGAAGCCCATGTGTACTGCGAGGTGCACCCCTGCGACGTGAGCAGCGATTGGGTGCGCGAGTTTGCGGCCGATGGCCAGCTCAAGGGCATCATCCTTTCTGGCTCGCACGCCAGCGTCTACGAGGTGGACGACAAAGCACCCCAGGCCGTGTTTGAGCTGGGTGTGCCGGTGCTGGGCATTTGCTACGGCATGCAAACCATGGCCAACCAGTTAGGCGGCAAGGTCGAGGGTTCGAACACCCGAGAATTCGGCTACGCCGAGGTCCGCGCCCACGGCCACACGGCACTGCTCAAGGACATTGCCGACTTCACCACGGCCGAGGGCCACGGCATGCTCAAGGTCTGGATGAGCCATGGCGACAAGGTCACCGAGATGCCGCCCGGCTTCAAGCTCATGGCGTCCACGCCCAGCTGCCCCATTGCCGGCATGGCCGACGAAGCGCGCAAGTTCTACGCTGTGCAGTTCCACCCTGAGGTCACGCACACGCTGCAAGGCCATGCCCTGCTCCACCGTTTTGTGCTGGACATCTGCGGCACCCGGCCCGACTGGGTGATGGGCGACTATATCCAAGAAGCCGTTGACAAAATCCGCGCCCAAGTGGGCGACGAAGAAGTCATCTTGGGCTTGTCCGGCGGCGTGGATTCGTCGGTGGCGGCAGCCCTCATCCACCGCGCCATTGGCGAGCAACTCACCTGCGTGTTCGTGGACCACGGTTTGCTGCGCCTGAACGAGGGCGACATGGTCATGGATATGTTTGTCGGCCAGCTGCACGCCAAAGTCATTCGCGTGGATGCGGCCGATCAGTTTTTGGGCCACTTGGCCGGCGTGAGCGAGCCCGAAGCCAAGCGCAAAATCATTGGGCGTGAATTCGTCGAGGTGTTCAAGGCCGAAGCCGCCAAGCTCAAAGCCGCCAACGCTTCTTCCAAGGGCGCCAAATGGCTGGCCCAAGGCACGATTTACCCCGACGTGATCGAGTCCGGCGGCGCCAAGAACAAAAAAGCCGTCACCATCAAAAGCCACCACAACGTGGGCGGCCTGCCCGAGCAACTGGGCCTGAAACTGCTGGAGCCCCTGCGCGAGCTGTTCAAAGACGAAGTGCGCGAACTCGGCGTGGCCTTGGGCCTGCCGCACGACATGGTCTACCGCCATCCCTTCCCAGGCCCTGGCCTGGGCGTGCGCATTTTGGGCGAAGTCAAAAAAGACTACGCCGACCTGCTGCGCCGGGCCGATGCCATCTTTATTGAAGAGCTGCGCAACTTCCGTGACGATGCCACCGGCAAGACCTGGTACGAGCTGACCAGCCAAGCATTTACGGTGTTTTTGCCCGTCAAAAGCGTGGGCGTCATGGGCGATGGCCGCACCTACGACTACGTGGTGGCCCTGCGCGCCGTGCAAACGAGCGACTTCATGACCGCCGACTGGGCCGAGCTGCCTTATGCGCTGCTCAAGAAAGTGTCCGGCCGCATCATCAACGAGGTGCGCGGCATCAACCGGGTGACGTATGACGTGTCGAGCAAACCGCCAGCGACCATCGAGTGGGAATGAGTTTTTAACGCAGCCCGAACAGCTTGAATAAGGGCTCTGGTCGCTTGCGGGTCGCCAGAGCTTGATGGACTTGATTTGCAATAGACTTTGATACATGGCAGTAAACACAAGCCCAACTCCATCCCCTAGGCCCACCGCCCGTGTGGGCTGGAACAACCGCTAACAGACGGTCACCATGCCGCTCGAATTCCGGTGTCCCGAGTCTGTTTGCGAAGTGTTTATTCGCCGTGAGGGGGAAAGCGTGGTGCTCACACCTCGTCCAGCGGATTGGTCCAGCTTTTTTGCTTCCGGCCTGACGGTCTTGGCCGACTTCATGGCTGAGGCTGAACGCATGCCGGTCTAGGAGCGCTCGTTTTGACGGCGCCCCTGTTCATGCTGGACACCGACACCTGCATCCTCCTTATGCGCGGCGAGTCGCCCATGCTGGCGGTCAAAGTGCAGTCGATTCCATTGCAGCAACAGGTGATGTCTGTCGTGACGTTTGCCGAGCTGACCTATGGCGTGCAGGCGTCTGCTTCAGCCAAGCGCAAACACAACCAAGCCGTGCTTGACAGTCTCGCACTGCACCTGGCGGTCTTGGATTGGCCACAAGAGGCGGCCCAGCACTTCGCCGAAATCCGGGTAGACCTCAAGCGCAGGGGCGCTCAGCTTGGCGCCGCTGATTTGATGATCGCAGCCCATGCACGGGCCATGGGGGCGTTTGTCGTCACCAACAATGTAAAAGACTTCGGGCGCGTGAAGGGCCTGCAAGTCGAGAACTGGACCAAGTAGGGCTTGAACTGCGCTGATCAACTGGCTCACCAAGATGTCTGCGCATGGCTCTATTCCGCATCGCTGCCTACAGACTGTTAAGTTGACAGAAAATTGTTCTAAAGCGCAGGGTGCGTTTCTGCGCGATTCGACGTTGATTGGCTGCCGCGCTGTATCAGGCCCACGGATCTACGACGACAAGACCGGGGAAGTTGAAATGCGCCACATTGCGCGTCGCAAGCGCGTAGCCAAATTCGAGCGCAATGGCCGCGATCATGAGATCCACCGACGGCCGGTTGCCGCCAGCGAGTTGAGCAGCACGGATGGCAGCCCCTTCGTTGAAGGGCAGCACATGGCCCGCGCAGGCCATGCGAAGCGCATTGAACCAAGTGCGCAGCGCCGGTCCTTGCGTTGAGTTCTTCGCCTCCTCCATCAAAGTGCCGCGTTCGATCTCCATGATCGTCAAGGTCGTGAGATAGAAGGCGCTTGCTGATTGAGTCTGCGACCAGGCGCGGACCTTGGAGTCCTGGTTGTGCGGCTTTTTGCGCAACTCTGAAATGACATTGGTGTCGAGGACGATCATGCGGACTCAGAGCTCGAAGTCACGGAATTCGACAGCCATGCGTGGTATCTCGAGGACGTCATCGGGAAGTTCGGGAAGTTGCTGCATCAGCGCGAAAAGCGAAGGTGCCTTGCCTTGCAAATGGTGATATTCGTCAATGTTGAGCAGCACGAAGGAGGGCTTGCCTCGGTCGGTGATCAGAACCGGACCTGCGAGCGCAGCAGCCTTGGCTGCTGCAACGTCCCGGGTGAAGTCTCGACTGGAGAAGATTCTGGTGCTCATGATGAGCCTTCGTGGAGGAGTAGGCTTGCAAAAGTTTGTATGTTAAAACATTGGTGCTTGAGCTGCAAGCAACCAGGTCGACGAGGCCGCCAAAGCGACTTGGGCGTCCCCACAGGACGTCAAGGACCATTACGCCAAGGCCAGCATCTGCGGCAACAACCGCGTGGTGTTCAATATTGGTG
>CAMCUN010000144.1 GCA_945878995.1 Polaromonas sp. YR568
CCCAGGTGGGCGGCGGCGGCGAGGTACACGTCGGGGTGGGGCTTGCTGCGCGGCATCTCGTGGCCGCTGAAAATGCGGCCCTCAAAGTACGCATGCAGGCCGACCTGCTTGAGCATCATCTCGACCTTGAAGCGGTCGGCACCCGAGGCTACGGCGATGCGGCCTTGGCAATGCGCATGCAGGTGTTCGACGGCCTCGTGGATGCCGTCCATGGCGGTGATGTCCAGGCTCAGGCGTTCATTGCGGCGCAAGAAAAACTGGGCCAGCCACTCGTCGGTGAGCGGCACGCCGGTGTGGGACTCGATGAGCTCGCGCTGGCTCTTGACGGTGTGGCCAACAAAGCGCTGCATGCACTCGGCCAGGCTCATGCGCCAGCCTTGCTCTTCAAACATGTCGCGCAGCACGCCGCAGGTGAGGGCTTCGCTGTCGACGAGCACGCCGTCGCAGTCGAACAAAATGGCTTGAAAGGTCATAGGGCGAGATTTTAGGAAAAACTGGTCACGCGGATGGCCGGGCATGAGCCGTGGTCAAACCAGGGGGCTTGAGGATGCGCGAAAGGCCAGGTCAGTGCTGAAAAAAGGCGATACAGACCTTGGCGCGAACTTCAGGCCCACCAACCCGTCACTGCTGCCCACAGCCAGCCCCCGGCCAGCGCCAGGACTGTCAGACCAACCAAGCCCAGCAGCAGCGAGGCCACCATCATCACACCGTCTCGGGTGAGCAGGCCCAGGCCAAAGAGCAACAGGGACACGGCCGGGAACAGGTTGCCCAGAGGGATAGGTAAAAAAATGATGAAGGCCATGAACGTCACCCAACTGGCCCAGGCCCAGTGCAGCCGAGGGCTGTAAAGCGCCTGCCAGCGGGGCCGCAGGTGGCGGTGGGCAAAGGCGTACATCCAGGCCAGCCAGCGCAAGACCTTCAAAGCCGCCTGGGGGCCCAGCTTGAGAGCACGCAGACGCTCCAGTCGGGGGGCTTCCTCGCCCCTGGCCCAGCGCCAGGCCCAAGCGAAGATGCCCAGGCTGAACAGCATGCCCGCCCCCGCCACAGGCACGGTGGTGATGAGGGCCAGCAAAATGAGCAGCACCCCCATGGTGGCTTGGCCATGCATGGCCAGCAACTGCTGCAGCGACAAGGGCTCGCAGGCCTGGCCGCGCAGTTGGGCCAAGCGCCTCTGCCTGGCCTCGCGCACAAAGCGGCGGATCAAGGCGGCGTCAAGCAAGCTGTGCGTGTTCCAGGAGTGGCTCAAGCGGCCACCCGTCGCGAGCGACGGCCCAGCAGCACATGCGCTGCGACGGCCAAACCCAAGACCAGCAGCAGCACCAGGCCCCAAAGCAGCCACAGCACCACGCTCAACAGAGAAGCGACACCATCCATAGAGGGCAACATAGAAGCCATGGGTGCCAACCATTGCAGCCCAGCGCTCAGCAAGGACTGCACGGCCTGCAGCCAAGCCGTGTCCACCCAAGGACTGAGCCAAGTAGGCCAAGGCAAGGTGTCAAGCGGGGGCAAGGCGCCCGCCAACTGGGGCAACTGCACCGCCAGCCAGGGCAGCAGCTGAGCCAACAGGGCCATGCCTGCGGTCCAGATGAACAGCAACCATGCAGTGATTAGCCAAAGTCCCACTTTCAATGAAATTCTCCTTGCTTTGAGGAGGACATTGTGGGGTCGGTGGCCAGCCCACAAAGCCCCGACGGGTTTTATTCTCTTTAGGCGCTGGCCTGCAGGCGAATCTTCGAGCAAGGCAACAGCCCGTTTGTCGCCACCATTCGCCAGCAGGCTGGCTCCTACAAAGACACAGCGACAAAGCGCTTGGTTCCCTGTAGAAGCTTGCCTGCAAGCGAATCTTCTAGCGAGGCAACAGCCCGTTTGTCGCCACCATTCGCCAGCAGGCTGGCTACAACAAAGACACAGCGACAAAGCGCTTGGTTCCCTGTAGGAGCTTGCCTGCAAGCGAATCGCGGCCAGCTCAGGGCTTGAAACAGCGCGGCCATTGCAGCGCGCAAGCGCAAGGCGCGTCAGACACCAGGCGCATCAGAGCTTGCCGTCCAGGTAAAACCAGCGCCCGACCTCGCGCACAAAGCGGCTGCGTTCATGCTGGCGCACGGCTTTGCCGCCCACGCGAAAGCGGGCCACAAACTCCACCTCGGCCGCGTCCGGGCCGCACAGCGTGTGGCTGCGCACCTCCAACCCCAACCACTTGTGGGCATCCAAGCTGAGCTCGGCCGGGCGCGTGCTGGCGTGCCAGGTGGCCAACACATACGCCTCGCGGCCCAGCACAAAATCTGTGTAGCGCGAGCGCATGAGCCGCTCGGCCGTGGGGGCCGCCTCACCATCGAGCAGGGGGCCGCAGCAGTCGCTCAAGGGCAGGGGCGCACCGCGCTCAGTCGCATGGCCGCAGGGGCATACGGGCATGGACAAGCTCAGCCTTTGCGCGCGGCGCTTTCTTTTTTGTGCTCGTCCATGGTGACGATGGGCGCGCTGTCCTTTTTCCAGGCGGCAAAGCCGCCGTCAATATGGGCCACGTTGGTCATGCCCATGTCTTGCAATGTCTTGGTGGCCAGGGCGCTGCGCCAGCCGGCGCCGCAAAACAGCACAAACTCTTTGGACTCGTCGGCAAACACCGGCTTGAAGTAGGGCGAGGCCGGGTCCACCCAAAACTCCAACATGCCGCGCGGGGCCAGCAGGGCGCCGGGCAAGGTGCCGTCGCGCTCGAGTTCGCGGGGGTCACGGATGTCGACGATCTGCAGGCGGCCGTCGGCCAGGCGCTCGCGCACCTGCGCCACGCTGTAGGTGGTGACCTGGGCCATGGCTTCGTCGACGAGTTGCTGAAAACCTTTGGTGATGGGCATGGGTGTCTTTCAGGGGGTGAATGAATCAGCTGAGCAAGGCGCGCTGGATGAGGATTTTCTGAATGTCGCTGGTGCCTTCGTAAATTTGGCACACGCGCACGTCGCGGTAAATGCGCTCGACGGGAAAGTCGCTCACATAGCCGTAGCCGCCCAGGGTTTGCAAGGCGGCGCTGCACACGCGCTCGGCCATTTCGCTGGCAAAGAGCTTGGCCATGGCCGCTTCCTTCAAGCAGGGCAGGCCAGCGTCGCGCAGGGCGGCGGCATGCCAGGTGAGCTGGCGAGCGGCCTCCAATTCGGTGGCGCAGTCGGCCAGCCGAAAGCCGACGGCCTGGTGGCTCATGAGCGCCACGCCAAAGCTCTCGCGCTGGCGGGCGTAGTCCAGGGCCACCTCCAACGCGCTGCGCGCCATGCCCACGCTTTGGGCGGCAATGCCTATGCGCCCGCCTTCCAGGGCCGACAGCGCAATTTTGTAGCCCTCGCCTTCGGCGCCAATCAGGTTCTCGGCCGGGACGCGGCAGTCGTCAAAATTGATTTGCGCGGTGTCACTCGAATGCTGGCCCAGCTTGTCTTCCAGGCGCGCCACTTGGTAGCCGGGCGCAGAGGTGGGCACGATGAAGGCGCTCATGCCTTTTTTGCCCGCGCCCTTGTCGGTCACGGCAATGACGATGGCCACCTGTGCGTTCTTGCCGCTGGTGATGAACTGCTTGACGCCATTGAGCACGTACGCATCGCCCTGCTTGTGCGCCGTGGTGCGCAGGGACGATGCGTCACTGCCGGCCTGCGGCTCGGTCAGGCAAAACGCACCCAGCATCTGGCCTTGGGCCAGCGGCGTGAGCCACTGCTTTTTTTGCACCTCGTTGCCGTAGCGCATGAGGATGGCGTTGACCGGACAGTTGGTGACTGAAATGGCGGTGCTGGTGCCGCCGTCGCCGGCGGCAATTTCTTCGAGCGCCACAGCCAGCGTGAGGTAGTCCAGCTGGGCGCCGCCGTACTCCTCGGGCACGCACATGCCGTAGGCGCCCAGCGCGGCCAGCCCTTGGTGAGCGGCGTGGGGAAAGGCGTGGGTTTTGTCCCACTCACCAGCGTGCGGCCAGAGTTCGCGCTGGGCAAAGTCGCGCATGGCGTCCCGCACCATGGTTTGGTCGGCGTTGAGCAGCATGACAGGTGTCCTTAGAGAGTGTGAGGTGGGGCGTGCATTACCAGGGGATGGTTGCACCGTCATGGTTGATGAAAGCGCCTTGCTGGCTGAGCTCAAGCTGGGCCAGGGTGCGGCGCATGTTCGTCACGCTGGCCTGCACCGTGAGAGGCGCCTGCTCGCCACCCATGTCGGTTTGCACCCAGCCGGGGCTGAGCGCCAGCAAGATGTTTTGAGGGTAATCGGGCTGGGCCGCGTGCACCGCCATGTTGAGCGCGGCTTTGCTGGCGCGGTAGAGCCAGCCGTAGCTGCTGGCGCAGTCGGCGATGCTGGCCATTTGGCTGCTGATGAAGGCCATGGCCGCCTGGGGCAAGAGCTGCGGCGCCACCTGCGGCAGCACCTGCATGGCGCCCAGCACGTTGGTGCGCATCACGCGGTCAAAGTCGGGCTGGGTGGGCGGCGTGAGCGCGCCAGGCCTGGCCATGACGCCGGCCACGTACAGCGCCAAATCCAGCACCTCGCCGTCCAAGGTCCAGGACAGGCGGCTGACGCTGGCCGGGTCGGCCACATCGAGCTGAAACGCTTCGCAGCCCAGCGCCTGCAGGCGCTCCAGGCCGGCCTCATCGCGCGCCGTGGCCAACACGCGCCAGCCCTCGGCCGAGTACTGCCGGGCGAACTCCAGGCCAATGCCGCGTGAGGCGCCGAGGATGAGGATGGTGTTCATGATGGGTTCCCCTCGTTGAAGGCAGCTGCTTTTGGAAAAGAAAACAAGACGCCGCGTGCATTATTTTGACTGTCTCCGCCTCTGGGGGAAGGCCGGGTTGGGGGCAAGCGAGTCACCACATTTGCCTCACGCGTGCCCCTCTCCCCAGCCCTCTCCCCAAAGGGGCGAGGGAGCAAAGACACGGCCTCGAATTTCTCCCTCCCCCTCTGGGGGAGAGCCGGGGTGGGGGCATCGCGAATCACCACCGTTGCCTCACGCGTGCCCCTCTCCCCAGCCCTCTCCCCAAAAGGGCGAGGGAGCAAAGTCAAGGCGCCGAATTTCCCCCTCCCCCTCTGGGGCAGGGCCGGGGTGGGGGCATCGCGAATCACCACCGTTGCCTCACGCGTGCCCCTCTCCCCAGCCCTCTCCCCAAAAGGGCG
>CAMCUN010000145.1 GCA_945878995.1 Polaromonas sp. YR568
TACAGTCGCTTGACTTTGCCCAGCATTTCCATGGTGATCACCTTTGTTTGCTCCTGCCCAAAAAACGGGCAGAGCCAGTAAAACACCTGGGTCAATTTTGGGTCGGCATAACCTCTATAAGTGGGTCAGTTTTCGGTCGGCGTCAACACCTTGTAGAGCATGTAGGCGGCCAACAGGTACAGGATGCTGGCAAACACCCGCTTGAGTTGCTTGACCGGCAGACTCTGAGCCGCCCGAGCGCCCAGCGGCGCGGTCAGTACGCTGCAGCAGGCAATCACGCCCAGGGCCGGCAACCAGATGTAGCCAAAAGAGTAGGGCGGCAGGTTCTGAAGGCCAATGCCGCTGATGACGTAACCGGCCACGTTGGCCATGGCGATGGGAAAGCCCAGCGCGGCCGAGGTGGCCACTGCGTTGTGAATCGCCACATTGCACCAGGTCATAAATGGCACGCTGACAAAGGCGCCGCCGGCACCGACCAGGCCTGACAAAAAGCCGATCACACCGCCCGCGCCCAGCAGGCCGCTGGTTCCCGGCACTTGCCGTGTGGGCGCCGGTTTTTTATCCAAAAACATTTGGGTGGCCGAAAAGCCGACAAAGGCGGCAAATGACAGCGCCAGCCAAGATCCCTTGAGGCTGGCAAAAACGCCCAGGCTGGCGATGGCGCCGCCCAGCACAATGCCAGGGGCCAGCCCGCGGACCAGTTCCCAGCGCACATTGCCCCGCTTGTGGTGGGCTCGTACACTGGAGATCGAGGTAAAAATAATGGTAGCCATGGAGGTCGCAATCGCCATCTTGACCGCCAAGCTCTCGCCAGCGCCGCGGTTGGTCAGCATGATGGTGATGAAGGGCACCATGATCATGCCGCCCCCAATGCCCAGCAGGCCGGCCAGAAACCCGGTGGTCAGGCCAAGCAGGGCGAGTTCAACAATCAATTGGGCGGCGTGCATGCGGCTTACTGTATCCGCAAGCGGCCGTGCTGACGGACCAGGGTGTGGGCCAACAATTGGCTGGCGGCATAGATGGCGTCGATGGTAGGGGTTGGGGTGCCGGTGAGGCGGCCTAACTCCACTACGGAGCCGACCAAGGCATCAAGCTCCAGCGCCCGACCGTGCTCCACGTCTTGCAGCATAGAGGTTTTGTGGGCGCCCACCGCCTGCGCGCCGGCGATGCGTTTGTCGAGAGAAATTTTGAACACCACGCCGAGTTTTTCGGCTACGGCTTGTGCCTCACGCATCATGTTGGCGGCAAGCGCTCGCGAGGGTTCGTAGCTGCAGATGTCTTCCAGCGTGGCGTGGGTCAGTGCCGAAATCGGGTTAAAGCTCAGGTTGCCCCAGAGCTTGAGCCAGATCTCGCTGCGGATGTCTTTAGACACTGGGGCCTTGAAGCCGGCGCGCATCATGGCTTGCGATAAACGCTCGATCCGCTCCGACCGGCTGCCGTCGGGTTCGCCCAGGGTAAAGCGATTGCCTTCGATCACCCTCACCACGCCTGGCGCCACCAGCTCGGCTGCGGGGTAGACCACGCTGCCAATCAAATGCCGGCTGTCTATGCAGCTGGCGATGCGCCGGCCCGGGTCCACGCTGGTCAGGCCCTGCCCCTCATAAGGCCCTGCCAGTTGATGAAAATACCACCAGGGAATGCCGTTGATCATGGTCACCATCATGGTCTCTGGCCCGATCAGTTCGTTCAGGCCCGGTAACAAATCAGCCACCTGGTGCGCCTTGACGGTGATCAGCACCACGTCCTGATGTCCGGCATCTGCCATGTGTTGCACCGCGCGGGCCAATGGGGCGTGTTGCTCGGTGCCGTCTTCCAGCAGCAGCTTGAATCCATTGGCCTGGATGGCAGCCAGGTTCTGGTTGCGGGCGATGAAGGCGACGTCTTCACCGGCGATGGACAACTTGGCGCCCAGGTAGCCACCAATGGCGCCAGCCCCTACGACAGCAATTTTCATGGCCACGCGTCAGCCCAGGCCAAGCTTGGCGGCCAGCCCGATGCGCTGCAGCTTGCCTGTGGCGCCTTTGGGAATCTCGTCCATGAACAAAATCTTCTTTGGCACCTTGTAGTCGGCCGCTCGGCTGCTGACATAGGCTTGCAACTCGCGTTCGGTGGCGCTTTGCCCCTCGCGAAGCACCACCACCGCCGCCACCTCTTCGCCTAGCTTGGGGTGGGGCATGCCAAAGCACACCACCTGCGCCACTGCGGGGTGGTCCATCAGAATCTCATCCACCTCGCGCGGGCTGACCTTTTCGCCGCCCCGGTTGATGATCTCCTTCAGGCGGCCGGTGATGCTGATGTAGCCATCTTCGTCCATGACACCCTGGTCGCCGGTGCGGAACCAGCCGTTCAAAAAGCCTTCGTCATTGGCCTTGGGGTTGTTCTCGTAGCCGGTTGTGACGTTGGCACCGCGGATCACGATCTCCCCTTTATCACCACGTGGCAGCAGCGACCCGTCCAGGCCCATAATCGCCACCTCTGGCCCTGCGGCGATGCCGACCTTGCCTGGTTTGCGTACCGCTGGCGGCAGCGGGTTGCAGGCCATCTGGTGGGTGGCCTCGGTCATGCCGTACGCTTCTATCAGCGGGGCGTGGAAGATGTCTTCCAGTTCCTTGATGACCTGCGGCGGCATGCTCGATGAGGACGAGCGCAAAAACCGCAGGGGGTTGCGAGCAATGATCTCGGCGTTGCCTTTGGCCCGGCTGACGATGGCCTGGTGCATGGTGGGCACGGCGGTGTACCAGCTGGGTTTTGCCTCGTCCATCCAACTGAAAAATTTCAGGGCATTGAAGCCCGGCGTGCAAAACACCTGCGAGCCCGCCGCCAGTGGCGCCAGCACCCCGGCAATCAAGCCGTGGATGTGAAACAGCGGCATCACATTGAGCCCGCAATCCTGGGCGGTAAATTGAAGCGAATTGCGGATGTTGGTGGCAGAGGCAACCAGGTTGGCCTGCGACAGCGGCACGATCTTGGGGCGCGAGGTGGTGCCGGAGGTGTGCAGTACCATCGACACATCGCCTGGCTGGGCAAAACCTCCGGTCGTGGTGATCAATGTGGTCGGCTTTGTGGCGGGTGCGCCGTTTCTTTCTTGCAGTACAAAATTGCCGGCCGCACCCTGCGGGTCGGCGATCAGGTCGAGCAAACGCACGCCTAGTTTGCCCGCTACCTCTATCGCGGCGGATGTGCTGCCCTGTTCGACGATGAGCGCGCGTGCGCTCAGGTCAGACAGGTAAAACTCGAACTCGTCGGCGCGGTAGGCCGGGTTCAGCGGTGCGCTGGTCACGCCACTGGCGCAGGCCATGAAGCAGGTGGCCATCTCGGGCCCATTGGCCAGCACGATGGCCACCCGGTCATTGCGGCCGATGCCAAGTGTATTCAGTTGACTGATGGTGCCGGCGATCAGCGCCCGCAATGCGCCAAAGCTCAGGCTTGGCCGTGCCGGCGCCGAGATAGCTGGCGCGGCATCGGCGCCATTGGCAAGAAGGTCTCGCAAAATCTCAGTCATCAAGGCTCCATGGGCTAAACCGTGCAGTTTATCAATGAAGTCGCCTTACCCTGCTTACCCAAGTGGTGGCAAGGCATCGATCTCCCGCTGGTCACTGAGGTGGGTTTCCAATAGACTCGGTGAAGCAGAGCGCTTATCGAGCACTTTCCTAAAGAAGCTGACCATGAGCACCGTATTCAATTACAAGCACTTGTACTATTTTTGGGTGGTAGCCAAAGAAGGCGGGATCACTCGGGCAGCCGACAAACTGGGCATGGCGGTGCAAACCGTTAGCGCTCAGGTGCGCGAACTGGAGCGAGCGCTGGGTTATGCGCTGCTCAAGCCCGCCGGGCGCGGTTTGGTGTTGACCGATGCAGGGTTGGCCGCCATGCAACAAGCCGACCAGATATTTCAGCTGGGTGAGAGCCTGCCAGACCGGGTGCGAGATGCGGTGAGTGCGCCCTCTGTCCGGCTCGCCGTAGGCATATCCGACGGATTGCCCAAGCTGGCCGTTCACCGCCTGATGCAACCCGTTTTGAATGAGCCTAATTTGCGTCTGGTTTGTCATGAGGGTGAGTTTGACGATCTCTTGGGTGACCTGGCGCTGCACAGGCTCGATGTCGTCTTGTCAGACCGACCCGCGCCCAACAATGCCAACATCAAGCTCTACAACCATGCGCTCGGGTCTTCTGCTGTGGCCTGGTACGGCGTGTCTGCGCTTCTCCAGCGCGGCACGACCAGTTTCCCGTCTTGTCTTGCTGAAATGCCGGTGTTGTTGCCAACCGGCCACGCAGCCGTGCGTGCCCGGCTCGATGTGTGGTTTGAGCATCGCGGCATACGGCCGCGCGTTGTGGGTGAATTTGAAGACAGTGCTTTGCTCAAAACCTTTGGTGCCCGTGGCATGGGGGTTTTTCCTGCCGCCGAATGGGTGCAGGATGACCTGTTGGCCGACCCTGACATGCAGTGTCTGGGCCCCTGCGACGGCGTCATGGAAAATTTCTTTGCAATCGGTACCGAGAAGAAAGTGCAGCATCCTTTGGTGCTTCGCCTGCTGCAACCGGTGCTGCTGAACCCTTGAGTTCCTTACGTGAAAATCTTTGTTTAATCTTGTTTTTACGAAGTGTATTTCATCGAAATGCTGCTTTTATTGTGGCCGATACTGGCTTAAAGTGCCATGGCTTAATCATTTTTTTAAGGAGATTCGCATGAAAAAGTTCCTCTCGCTTATTGCCGTGGTCTTGACTCTCGGCATATCTACTATGGCCCTGGACGCAGAAGCTGCCAAGCGCATGGGCGGTGGTAAGTCCATGGGCACCCAACGCAGCGCCAGCCCAGACAAGGCATCTGGCGCCACAGCGGCCCCGGCTGCTGCCGCTGCGGCCGCTCCTGCAGCAGCAGCAGCGTCCAAGCGCTCATGGATGGGCCCGCTTGCTGGCCTCGCCGCAGGTTTGGGCCTGGCCGCGCTGGCCTCGCACCTGGGTTTTGGTGACGAGTTGGCGTCCATGGTCATGTTCGGCCTGTTGGCCTTTG
>CAMCUN010000146.1 GCA_945878995.1 Polaromonas sp. YR568
TACCAGTGCACTTGCGCAACCCTATCCGAACAAGCCGGTAAAAATGGTCATAGGCCTGGTTCCTGGAGGTGGTCCCGACTTTGTGGCACGCGCGCTTTCCACCAAATTGTCGGAGAGCCTAGGACAGAGCTTTATCGTCGAGAACAAGGCGGCTGCCGGCGGCACGCTGTCTAATGCCTTTGTTGCCAAGGCGCCAGCCGATGGGTACACGCTACTGCTGGTCAGCACCGCATCCCTGATGCTGGCACCCCATCTGTTCAAAGGCGTGTCCACCGTGAAGGACTTCGTGCCCGTGAGCCTGATCACTACCGAGCCGCTAATAATCGTATCTAATGGCAAATCTTCGATCAAGACCCTGCAAGACCTGATACGACAGGCTAGGGCAAATCCCGGTAAATTGAATTACGGTACTTCGGGCATAGGCAGCGTTCACCATATCGCCATGGAAGATCTCAAACTCGCGGCGGGTCTGGACATTGCCCACATACCCTTTAAGGGCAGCGGCCAGTCGATCCTCGCGGTAGTCAGCGGTGACGTACCCATCACTATCACTTCTTTTGCTGCCGCCGGTCCGCATATTCTGTCTGGCGCAGTAAACCTGCTCGCGGTAACCGCACCCCAGCGGCTGGTGTCGTATCCGGATGTGCCATCGCTGTCCGAGGTGATAAAGAACTACGACGGGTATGATGCTGCTTTCGGCGTGTTGGCACCTATCGGCACACCGTCCGATGTTATTGCCAAACTCGCGCACGCAATAAAGCAAGCGGCCGAAAGCCCTGACTTTATCGACAAATTCAAGGGTTCTGCAACGGTGGTGAAATGGAATTCACCAGACGATTACCGCGAACATCTGCGCGAAAACCAGAAAAAGTTTGACCGTGCAGTGAAGCTAGTTAATCTCCAACCGAACTGACTGCGTCCCGATGATTAGCCTTGAGTTGCTGACACCAAGTGCTGGTTTTTTGCATTGACGCATCATTGGATGTGCATCTGCATTGACGGTGAGCATGGAAAAGCTGACCACCAATTCACCGGATGCTGAATCCGTCCACCGCTGCCATTTTTGAAGATGTATCCGTTCACATGTAATTCAATGCTACCGTATTGAATCCGTGCTGTCAGAGCCACCTCTACCTGAATTCTACCTAAATTAGGATGGCCTCTTTCTTCTAACTTGTTGATTTTAAAAGATATTTTCCTTTTTTAGGGTGTCCCCGACAGGAATCGAACCTGTATCTGCCCCTTAGGAGGGGGCCGTTCTATCCATTGAACTACGGAGACCAACAACAAAAAACGATTTTAGAACCCCAACCTCAACAAACTTGGCGCATGCGTCCGACATGAGTTACTTGCTCAGCTGACGCATCGCTTGCTCCAGCCCCTGCAAGCTTAAAGGGTACATGCGCTGGCTCATCAGCTGCTGGATGATGCTGATGCTCTGTCTGTAAGGCCAGACGCCCGGGGGTTCGGGGTTAATCCACGCGAAGTTCGGAAACGCGTGGGTTAAGCGTTGCAGCCATTCGGCTCCGGGCTCTTCGTTGTGATACTCCACGCTGCCGCCGGGCTGAATAATTTCGTAGGGGCTCATGGTGGCGTCGCCCACCAATATCAGTTTGTAGTCTTTGTTGTACTTGCGGATGATGTCCCAAGTGGCAAA
The DNA here is from genome assembly GCA_945878995.1 of Polaromonas sp. YR568. Lineage (GTDB taxonomy): Bacteria > Pseudomonadota > Gammaproteobacteria > Burkholderiales > Burkholderiaceae_C > Polaromonas. The sequence goes on from CAMCUN010000146.1 coordinate 1,658, forward strand.
CTTTTCGGCATGGCGGCGGCGATTGTGCTTCCACATAAAGTCGTACACGCAGTTGTGAAAGTAATAAAACTCCAAGTGCTTGAACTCGCTTTTGGTGGCGCTAAACAGCTCTTCTACCCGGCCCACGTGTTCGTCCATGGTGCCGCCCACGTCCATCAGCAGCAGCACTTTGACGTGGTTGTGCCGCTCGGGCACCATTTTGATGTCCAGGTACCCCGCATTGGCGGCGGTGCTGCGTATGGTGTGGTCTAAGTCCAGCTCCAGCTCGTTGCCCTCACGGGCAAATCGGCGCAGACGGCGCAGCGCGACTTTGATGTTGCGGGTGCCCAGTTCTTGGGTGTCGTCGTAGTCTTTGTAGGCGCGTTGCTCCCACACCTTAACAGCGCTTTTATTACCCCCTTGGCCGCCAATGCGGATGCCTTGCGGGTTGTAGCCGCTGTTGCCAAAGGGCGATGTGCCACCGGTGCCTATCCATTTGTTGCCGCCCTCGTGCCGCTCTTTTTGTTCTTCAAAGCGCTTTTTAAGGGTTTGCATCAGATCGTCCCAGCCCATTTTTTGAATGGCGGCTTTTTGTTCGGGAGTGAGGTCGCGCTCTAGGGCTTTTCGCAGCCACTCTAGTGGCACCTCTTGGGTAAAGTCGGCCACCAACTCCACGCCCTTGAAGTAAGCGCCAAAAGCACGGTCAAATTTGTCGAAGTGTTTTTCGTCCTTGACCAGCGTGGTACGGCTTAAAAAATAAAAGTCATCTACCGCGCACGCGCCAGCCTGCGGCCCCACCACACCAGCCTGAAGCGCCTCTAAAAGCATCAGGTACTCTTTGACTGACACTGGCAGCTGCGCTGCGCGCAGGGTGTAAAAAAAGTCGAGCAGCATGAAATAAGTGACTGGTTTATTAAAGCCAGCTGTCGACCGTGAGGCCTGGCACCCGATCAAATTCTCTGGTGTTGTGCGTCACCAAAGTCATGTTGCCAGCCAGTGCATGAGCTGCAATCCAAAGGTCGTTGCCGCCAATGGGCGTCCCGCTGGAATCTATTGCCGCCTTGATCGCGCCATAGTGCGATGCAGCTTCAACAGGCAGAGGCTGCACCTTGATGGCTGCCAAAAGCGCGTTGAGTTGCTGACCGAGTTGCTGGGCGCGGCGAGAAGAAGGCAGTCGGCTTAGGCCATAGTGCAATTCGCCAGCGCTGATGGTGGAGATGGCCAAGTCATCGGCGGTGCTGTTCAGGACCCGCTGAGTTAGGGCGGGGGAAGCTCCGCGAAGAAAGTAACTGACGATATTGGTATCAAGCAGGTAGATCACTTAGTGGGGGCTCCATCCCCCAGCAGTGCGTTCCAGTCGCGTTCTTGGGCTGGAGTTTTTTCTAACAGCACCATCACACGATCCCACTCGGCTCGATCTTCAGCACTCAGTTCGGACATTTTTTGCAGCAACTCGCCCACAGTTTGTTTTTTGGCGCGGAGCACGACTTCATCACCGCGCCGTTCAATCGTGACTTGTTTGGTGTCAAAACGAAACTCTTTAGGCAAGCGGATGGCTTGGCTGTTGCCGCTGGTAAAAACGGCTGCGGTCGTGGTCGGTAGCTGTGAAGGCGGTGGCAGGCGAGCGTTCATAGGTGACTTTGGAGTTTTGTATATCCTGATTGTATATACGCAAGTGCATAAAAGCCATTCAACAGCTAGCTCTCAAGCTAAGCGTAAGCACCTCATTTTTAGGGCTTGTTCGATCGGCTCGCGCGCCACTTGCGTGCCAGCTGCAAACCCAGCCCGCCCCCTACGCTCACCAACACAATGCCGCCAATGCTAGCGGTGTTATAGCCCGGGGCAAACACATCCCAGCCCACCAGCTGGCCGGCCCAAAAGCCCAGCAGGGCGCCACCCACAAAGCCAATGGCGTCGGACAAGCCTTCTTTAATAAGTTGATTCAAGTCGGGCGGCGTATTGGACATAGTTTTAGCGGTGGTTGCGCTGCATGTGCAACAGTTTTTCAAACAAAGACACATCTTGCTCGTTTTTAAGCAACGCGCCAATTAAAGGGGGAAGGCTTACGCGGTCGTCGCCGCTTTGCAGGGCCGAAAGCGGTATGTCTTCGGCCAGCAAAAGCTTGAGCCAGTCTAAAAGTTCGCTGGTGGAGGGCTTTTTTTTCAGGCCAGGCAAGTTGCGGGTATCAAAAAAAGTTTTCATGGCCGCGGTGAGCAGCTCTTGCTTGAGGTTTGGAAAGTGCACATCCACGATGCGCTTCATGGTGTCGGCATCAGGAAACTTGATGTAGTGGAAAAAGCAGCGGCGCAAAAAAGCATCGGGCAGTTCTTTTTCGTTGTTGGACGTAATAAACACCAACGGGCGGTGTTGGGCGCGAATCAGCTCACGGGTTTCGTAGCAGTAGAACTCCATACGGTCGAGTTCGCGCAGCAAGTCGTTGGGAAACTCAATGTCGGCTTTGTCAATTTCGTCGATCAGCAGGGCCACGGGCTCTTTGGCAGTGAAGGCCTGCCAAAGCACGCCTTTGACGATGTAGTTGTGAATATTTTTCACGCGTTCGCCACCGTCAAGCTCGGCCAATTGGCTGTCGCGCAGGCGGCTGACGGCATCGTATTCATACAAGCCTTGTTGTGCTTTGGTGGTGGATTTGATGTGCCACTGCAATAAGGGCAAACCTAGGGCTTGCGATACCTCTTCGGCCAGCATGGTTTTGCCGGTGCCGGGCTCGCCTTTAACCAGCAGAGGCCGCTTGAGGGTGATGGCCGCGTTGACGGCCAGCATCAGGTCTTGCGTGGCCACGTAGTTGGAGGTGCCTTGGAATTTCATGCGGTTTTTATATCAGGAGAAAAGAGGGGTGAAGCAAGCCACCCATATAATCGAAAGCTGTGTTTTAACCACCACGGGCTGATTGTCCACGCAAAATGAACAAACTGTTGCTGACGCTTTCCTCCCTGCTTGTCACCACCCTGACAGCTGTTTCTGTCCAAGCTCAAGAGATCAAGGGCGACGCTAAAGCCGGCGAAACCAAAATTGCCATGTGCATCGGCTGCCATGGCATTCCTGGCTACCAAGCCAGCTTTCCAGAGGTGTACAAAGTACCGAAAATTTCAGGCCAAAACGCTAAGTACATTGTGTCTTCTCTCAATGCTTACAAGCAGGGCGAGCGCAAGCACCCCAGTATGCGCGGCATTTCCCAAAGCCTGACCGACCAAGACATGGCAGATTTGGCCGCTTACTACGAGCTACA
>CAMCUN010000147.1 GCA_945878995.1 Polaromonas sp. YR568
GCAGGCACCATCTCCAGCACCAGCATGGCCGCGCCCGCGTCTTGCAGCTCGTGGGCGTGGCGTTTGAGCACGGCGGCGGCTTCGCCCTTGCCCTGCACGCGGTAGCCGCCCAAGGCGTGCACGGTTTGCGGCGTCAGGCCCAGGTGGGCGCACACCGGAATGCCGCGCTCGACCAAAAAGTGCACCACCTCGGTGGTCCAGCCACCGCCTTCGAGCTTGACCATGTGGGCGCCCGCTTGCATCAGGGCCACGGCGCTGTGCAGGGCTTGCTCTTTGGATGCTTGGTAGCTGCCAAAGGGCAGGTCGCCAATGACCCAGGCCGTGCCTTGCACGCGGCGCAGGCCGCGCACCACGCTTTCGGTGTGGTACCTCATGGTCTCCAGCGTCACGCCCACGGTGCTTGAAAGCCCTTGGCAAACCATGCCCAGCGAGTCGCCCACCAAGATGGTTTCCACGCCAGCGGCGTCGGCCACGGCGGCAAAGGTGGCGTCGTAGGCGGTGAGCATGGTGATTTTTTCACCCTGGTTGTGCATCTCGCGCAGGCGCGGAAGGCTCACCGGCCGGCGCGAGGCGGGCACGGTGGAGGTGGGCAAGGTGCCGTAGGGCGAGCCGGGGTGGGTGGGAGCAGAGGTGTTCATGAAGGTCTGTGCGTCTGGGACTCGCAGTTTATACATGGCGGCCTTGACCCTGAATGGGGCAGGCGTACACACCCAAAGCTCATGCTGGGGTGTAGGCCAGGCGCACGTAAATGGGCGCAAAGGCGTCGGCCTGGGTGATGTCGAGCAGGCCTTCTTTGGCCAGCTCCAGCATGGCAATGAAGGTGACCACCAGCACGGGCATGCCGCGCGAGACGTCAAACAGGTCCAAAAACTCGACAAAGCGCACGCCTTGGAGCTTGCGCAGCACCATGGTCATGTGTTCGCGCACGCTCAGCGCCTCGCGGCTGATGACGTGGTGCTGCACCAGGCGAGCGCGCTTGACAATGTCGCGCCAAGCCTCTTGCAGGTCGGCCATGTGCACGTCGGGAAAGCGCGGCTGCAAGGACTGCTCCACGTAGACCTGCGCGCGCACAAAGTCACGGCCAAACTGCGGCACCTCGTTGAGGCGGTGCGCCGCCAGCTTGATTTGCTCGTATTCCAGCAGGCGCCGCACCAGCTCGGCGCGCGGGTCTTCGGGCTCTTGGCCTTCGGCCACCTTTTTGGGCGGCAGCAGCATGCGCGACTTGATTTCAATGAGCATGGCCGCCATCAGCAGGTACTCGGCTGCCAGCTCCAAGTTGCTGGCCCGGATCTCGTCCACATAGCTCAGGTACTGGCGGGTCACTGCCGCCATGGGGATGTCGAGGATGTTGAAGTTTTGCCGGCGAATCAGGTAGAGCAGCAGGTCCAGCGGGCCTTCAAAAGCTTCTAAAAAAACCTTGAGCGCGTCAGGCGGTATGTACAGGTCGTGGGGCAGCGCAAACAAGGGCTCCCCGTACAGGCGGGCCAGGGCCACTTGGTCGATCACCACTGGCATGGCCAGTGTCTGGCTGTCGGGCTGGGCTGGCAGGGCGGCTGAGGCCAGCAGGTCGGGGCTCACGGCGGCCGCTTATTTGCTGTTGGGGTGGCCACTGGTCTGGTAGACGTAGGGCTTTTGCGCCACCTTGGCGTCACCAAAGTCTTGCTGCGCACTGCGGTCTACCTTTTTGTCCCACCAAATGGCGCGGCCCTGGCGCTGCTCGGCTTCCAGGGTGGGCTTGTCGGCCTTGAGCTGGGTCAAAAAGTCGGTGATGCCAGAGGTGTAGTCGGCGCGGCGAAAAAAGGGCATTTGAAACCTTGTGTCCAGATCAGGGGCTGATTTTAGGCGATGGGGGGCTGCGCCTTGGCTGCCGCAGGCCCACCGGGCTCTGGCGCGGTGCTGGGGCTGAGTTTGTCCATCAAGCCGGCCCGCTGCATCACGGTCAAAGCCTCACCGTGCGCGCCCCACACTTCCAGCCCTCCGCCTTGGGCCTGGGCGGCGTGATGAAGTCGCTCCAGCACCTCCAGGCCAGAGCGGTCCAGGGCCTGCAGGGCTGACAGGTCCAGGCGCACGGTGAGCGGGCCGCCGGCCGATTCCAGCGCATCGAGCACCGGGTCGAGCTTGGCTACCGCGCCAAAAAACAGCGCGCCATGCAGCGAAAAGCTGAGTGTCTGTGCGCTTCGGCCGGTCTCGCTGACCCTGAACAAGCTGGCCATGCGCTGCACAAAAAGCACGCAGGCCAGCACAAGCCCCACTTGCAGCGCCACCGTGAGGTCGAACACCACCGTCAGCACAAAGGTGCCCAGCATCAAGAGCGCCGAATGGCGGCTGTGGGCCTTCAGGCGCGCAAACTCCCGCCACTCGCCCATGTTCCAGGCCACATGCATCAACACCCCGGCCAGCACGGCCAGGGGCACATGCATGGCCAAGGGCGCGGCCAACAGCACAATGAGCAGCAAAGTGGCCGAGTGCACCAGGCCCGCAATCGGAGAGCTAGCGCCTGCGCGCACATTGGTGATGGTGCGCGCCACCGTGCCCGTGACCGGCATGCCGCCAAAAAAAGGCACCACCATGTTGGCCAGGCCTTGGGCCATGAGCTCTTGGTTGGGGTCGTGCCGCTTGAGGCCAGACACCTGGTCGGCCACCCGTGCACACAGCAGCGACTCAATGGCCCCCAGCACCGCAATGGTCAGCGTGGGCGCCAGCAGTTGGCTGGCGCTGTCCCAAGAAAACGCAGGCAGGCTCAAGGGCGGCAAACCCTGGGGGATGCCGCCAAAGCGCGAGCCTATGGTGTCCACCGGCAGTTGGAGCACATAAGCCAGCACACTCAGGCTGAGCAGCGCCACGATGGGCCCGGGCAGCCTGGACGCCACCCGCGTGGCACGGTGCAACTGCAGCGCCTCCAGCGAGGGCAGGGCGCGCACCGCCGCGTGCGCCAGGCCGGGTTGACCCGCCGTGCCCACCACGCGGGGCCAAATCAGCAGGCCCAGCAAACATGCCGCACCCAAGGCCAGGGCCTGCGGGTTGAAGGTGTGCAGGTGAGCCAGCAGCGCTTGCCCTTGACCGAAGAAATCAGCCGGCATGCGCGCCACGTTAAGACCTAAAAAATCTTTAAGCTGAGACAGCGCAATCAGCACCGCTATGCCGTTGGTAAAGCCCATCACGATGCTCACTGGCACAAAGCGCACCAGCGTGCCGAGCTTGAGGGCGCCCATGAGCACCAGCAGCACCCCGGCCAGGCCGGTGGCGATCAGCAAATTGGCCAGGCCGTACCGCTCGACGATGCCGTAGACGATGACGATGAAGGCCCCCGCCGGCCCGGCAATCTGCACGGCCGAGCCGCCCAAGGCGGCCACGATGGCGCCGGCAATGATGGCGGTCCAGATGCCCGCCTCAGGCTTGAGCCCGGAGGCAATCGCAAACGCCATGGCCAGGGGCAGCGCCACAATGCCCACGGTGATGCCCGCGCCTATATCGCGCAGCAGGCGGTCTCGGGAGTAGCCCTGCAGGGCTTGAATCAGGCGAGGTTTGAAAAAGGCCAGGGCCGCGAAAGGGTGCAGCATGACCGCACTGTACGTTCTTGCCTGGCTCAGGGCTCAGCGAAAAGTCAGGGCTTTTTGTCGGGCAGCACCGCGTCTGCGGCCGCGCCCACGGCCTTGCCCGCAATGCGCGCCGTGCCCACAGCAGCATCGGCCGCCAGGCCCACCGCCCCTACGGCCAACGAGGCGGCCGTGTCCACCACGGCAATGACGGCGCAGCCGCTCAAGCTCAAAGACCCCGCCACCAGAACACAAAGAAGTAAGCGCATAGGGAGCTCCTGGGAATCAAAGATCAGTGAATGCGCATGCCCGGCTGCGCGCCAGCGCTGGGCTCGAGCACATGGATGCCCGGTTGGGCTTTGTCGTCGGCGTGGCTGGCGGCCAGCACCATGCCCTCGCTGATGCCAAATTTCATCTTGCGCGGCGCCAGGTTGGCCACCATCACGGTGAGCTTGCCTTCAAGGTCCTCAGGCTTGTACTGGCTGGCAATGCCAGAGAACACCTGGCGCAGCCGGCCTTCGCCCACATCCAGCGACAAGCGCAAAAGCTTGACCGAGCCTTCCACCGGCTCGCACTTGACGATCTTGGCAATGCGCAGGTCGACCTTGGCGAAGTCGTCAATGCTGATGGTGGGCGCAATTTCTTCGCCGCCGGGGATGAGTTTTTCCTCGACCACGGCGGGGGGCTCGAACAAGGCGTCGAGCTGCTCGGTTGCCACCCGCTGCATGAGGTGCTGATAAGGCGCCACGGTGGTGGGCAGCGTTGACGCGTCTTCCCACTTGAAAGGACGGTCAAGCTTGAACAACCCTTTGGCGACTTGATCGGTCAAGCCGGGCAACACGGGTGCCAGCAGCACAGACAAGAGTTTGAAGCCGTGCAGCACCCGAGAGCAAATGTCTTGCAGTTCAGCGCGCTTGCTCTCGTCTTTGGCCAATATCCACGGCTTGGCTGCGTCGAATGAAGCGTTGATGCCGTCAGCCAGCGCCATGATGTCTCGCAGCGCTTTGCTGTACTCGCGCGCCTCATAGGCCTCTTTGGTCATTAAGGCGGAGGCAACCGCACTTTCTATGAGCTCCGACGTGCTGCCGACAAAGCCGACCTGGCCGTCAAAATGCTTGACGAGAAAGTTAGATGCCCTCGACGCGATATTGACAAACTTG
>CAMCUN010000148.1 GCA_945878995.1 Polaromonas sp. YR568
GTGGGCAAGGCTGAAAAAGCCAGCAAGACCGTGGCCTGCACTTGGCTCAGCCCCAGCAAGCGGCCCACACCAAAGGCCACCAGCGGCAAGAGAAGGTGCTTGATGGTCAGCAAACTCACGGCCAAGACCTTGACGCGCGCCAGCGAGCCCAGCTGCAGGCCTGCGCCCGCGGCCATCAAGCCCAATATTAAGGACGAGGCGCCTATGCGGCTGACGCTGGGTTCCAGCCAGGTGGGCATTCGAAATCCCAGCAGGTTGGCCACCAGCCCGGAGGCAGTCGCAATGATCAGCGGGTTGCGCAGCAGTTCGCGGCCAAAGTGGGTTTGCGACTGCCTGGCCATGGGCCAGACCGCGCCCATGTTGAAAATGGGCACACACACGCCAATGAGCACTGCAATCAGCAGCAGCCCCTCGGCGCCCGCCAGGCGCTCGGCCATGGCCAGGCCAATGAAGGAGTTGAACCGAAAACCCACCTGCGCTGCCCCCGCATGCTCGCCCGCGTCGATGTACCGGCCCAAAAAGGGCAGGTGGGGCAGGGCGTAAGACAGGCCAATGCCCGCAGCCGCCACCGTCAGCCCGCCTGCAATGAGGTGCGAGGCGGCCCCCAGGTCCAGCGGGCTTTTCACCACCGAGTGAAACAGCAGCACAGGGAACAGGAAAAAGTACACCAGCTTGTCCACCTGCGTCCACACCGTGCGGTCCAGCGCGGTGAAGCGGCAAATCAGGTAGCCACACAAAATCAGCGAAAAGTCGGGGAGCAGCAGCGGCAGGTAGTTCACGCCGGGGAGGATAACCGCAGTGGGTGCGTGATCCCCGCTATGCGGGGTCTTGTCAGGAGAGCTTAAAAATTTTGCTGTGCTGTACGCGACTGGCGCATCACAGCGCCAACGAGCAGTTCAAGCGTTTGGGCGTCGGACTCTGACAAGCGTCCTAAAACCCGCAAGACGAGGTTTTGTTCAATGGTGGTGAACACAGGCTTGAAGACAGACGATTTAATCAGTCCAGCAACTTGCCAGTCACTGATCATGGCTTCAGCGTAACCCAAAGGCACGCGGACTTGACTTGTGACAGCCAAAATCACGATGTCTGGTTTCTTGGCGTTGTAGTCACGATTGGAAACGACAACACCAGGCTTTTTTTGATGCCCACTTGGTCGGTGAAGGGAAATGGCACCAGCAAGACATCGCCAAAGCTGAACTTTGAAGATGTAAAGGCCATGGACTGAAGCTCTCAAAGGCGGTCGTAGGCCGCATCTTCTTCGTTATTCCACACTTCAGAAAAGCTCGCCTCGCTGGCCTTGCCGGCCGTCCTGGTGAGATTGCTCTCGTCCTCGCGGGTGCGCAAAAAATCTACGAAATCCTCGACTTCGGCGACGCGCTGCGGCGGAAGCTGTTTGATTTTTTCGAGCAAAACCTGATCTGTCGTGTTCATGGCTCGGTTTCCTTGAATGTTTGACTGCTGGTGCGATGCCATGGCTTCAGTCTAGGCGATTGCTGTCCGAAGCTCAAACTCGATGTTGGTATATCCATCAAGATCGCTGTGAAAGTGAACTTCCTTTTACGGCCCTGTTAGGCCCTCAACCTCCAGGCTAAAGGGGATGTCACGTCGGTCTGAGAAAGGCCGCTGCTGGGGTGAATTACGATAGACGACCCGTTGGCCTGCCTGTGCGCGCAAGCCACCGTTCCGTCACCATTCACCAAAGGATTCGTGCATGTCAAAGTTTTACATTTTGTCGAACAAAGCCCTGACCCTGGTCGCCTTGACCCTGGCCGCAGGATCGGTGTGGGCCCAGGCCTACCCCAATAAGGCTGTCAAATTGGTGGTGCCCTTTGCACCCGGCGGCACGACGGACATTGTGGCGCGCGTGATTGCTGAGCCGCTGGGCCGGGCGCTGGGCCAAAGCGTGATTGTGGAAAACCGCGCCGGTGGCGGCGGTTTGGTGGGGGCGGCCGAGACGGTCAAGTCCGTGCCCGACGGCTACTCCCTGGGCATGGCCACGGTGTCGACCACGGCGTCCAACCCGGCCATCAACCCCAAAACACCCTACAACCCGCTGACCGACTTCACGCCCATCATCAACATTGCGGCCACGCCCAACATCATTGCGGTGCACCCCAGCTTTCCGGCCAAAAACTACCAAGAGTTCTTGGCCGAGCTCAAGCGCAACCCGGGCAAGTACTCTTACTCGTCTTCGGGCACGGGCGGCATTGGCCACCTGCAGACCGAGCTGTTCAAAAACCTCACCCGCACCTTCATCACCCACATTCCTTACCGGGGTGCGGGCCCGGCCTTGAACGACACGGTGGCCGGTCAGGTGCAGATTATTTTTGACAACCTGCCTTCTGCGCTGCCCTTTATCCAGCAAGGCCGGCTGGTGCCCATAGTGGTGGCTGCGCCCCAGCGCCTGACGGTGTTGCCTAACGTTCCCACCTTCAAAGAAGTGGGTCTGGAGCCGGTGAACCGCATGGCTTATTACGGCATCTTGGGCCCCAAGGGCTTGTCTAAAGAGGTGGTGGACAAAATCAGCGCCGGCACCCGCAAAGCCCTTGAAGACCCGGCCGTGCGCAAGCGCATTGAGGACACGGGCTCGCTCGTTGTGGCCAACACGCCCGAGCAGTTTGTGGCCCAAATCAAGGCCGAGTTCGAGGTCTACAAAGGCGTGGTTGAAAGCGCCAAGCTCAAGCTGGACTGACTCGCAGCTGGCCAGAGTTCTTGCGCAAGCCAAGAGCTCTTAGGCAAGCTCAAGCGGGCGGGTCTGGCTGGTCTTTCAGCCTGACCCGCCCCGCACCACAAGCTCATGGATTCCGACTCCGGCATTGACGCCTTCATCGACGCCCTGTGGCTGGAAGAGGGCCTGGCCGCCAACTCGCTGGCCGCTTACAGGCGCGACCTCAAGCTCTACGCGCAGTGGCTGGCCGGGCTGGCCCCTGCAAGGCGCCTGGACGACAGCCGAGAGCTCGAACTCAACGAATACTTTGCACACCGGCACGCGCACAGCAAAGCCACCTCGTCCAACCGCAGGCTCACGGTGTTCAAGCGTTACTTTCGCTGGGCGCTGCGCGAGGGCCGCCTGAGCGCCGACCCCACGCTCAAGCTGCAGTCGGCCCGGCAGGCGCTGCGCGTGCCCAAGTCCCTGAGTGAAAAGCAAGTCGATGACCTGCTCAGCGCCCCCGATGTGGACACCTCCTTGGGCCTGCGTGACAAGGCTATGCTGGAGCTGATGTACGCCAGCGGCTTGCGGGTGAGCGAGTTGGTGGGGCTCAAGACCTTTCATGTGGGCTTGAACGAGGGCGTGCTGCGCATCATGGGCAAAGGCGGCAAAGAGCGCTTGGTGCCCTTTGGTGCGGTGGCCCGCGAGCATCTGGACGCTTTTATGCGCGAGGGCAGGGCCGCCATTTTGGCCGGGCGCCAAAGCGACGATTTGTTTGTCACCGGCCGCGGGGCGGGCATGAGCCGGGTGATGTTTTGGATGCTGGTCAAAAAATACGCCTTGCTGGCCGGCATCACGGCGCCGTTGTCGCCGCACACCTTGCGCCACGCCTTTGCCACGCACCTGCTCAACCACGGTGCCGACCTGCGCGCCGTGCAAATGCTGCTGGGCCATGCCGACATTTCCACCACCACCATTTACACCCATGTGGCGCGCGAGCGGCTCAAAAGCTTGCACGCGATGCACCACCCGCGCGGAGCTTGATCAGGCGCGGTAGATGCAGGCGCGCCTGCAGGGGTAGTTCGCGTGAGCCACTGGCCATTCTCTTGTCTTTGTAGGAGCCAGCCTGCTGGCGAATCGTGGCGCGAGGGGAGACTGTCTTGCTCCCTCGCCCCTTTGGGGAGAGGGTTGGGGAGAGGGGCACGTGTGAGGAAACATCTTCGCCACGCGCTGCCCCCACCCCGGCCCCCCCCCAGAGGGGGAGGGAGCAAATCGGGGATTTTTTCTTTGCTCCCTCGCCCTTTGGGGAGAGGGTTGG
>CAMCUN010000149.1 GCA_945878995.1 Polaromonas sp. YR568
AATGCCTTGGCCTATGCCAAAGACCGGGTTCAGATGCGCTCGCTCACCGGCGTCAAGGCGCCGGGCAAGCCGGCCGACCCCATCATCGTGCACCCCGATGTTCGCAAGATGCTGATGACCGCCAAGGCCTATGCCGAGGGCGGGCGGGCGCTGTCTACCTACTGCGCGCTGCTGCTGGACCAAGAGTTCAACCACCCCGACGAAAAAGTGCGCAAGAACGCGGCCGAGTTGCTGGCCTTGCTCACGCCCATCATCAAGGCCTTTCTCACAGACAACGGCCACATTGCCACCAACGCCTGCTTGCAAGTGTTTGGCGGCCACGGCTTTATCCGCGAGTGGGGCATGGAGCAGTTTGCCCGCGACAACCGCATCAACATGATTTACGAGGGCACCAACACCATTCAGTCGCTAGACCTCTTGGGCCGCAAGGTGCTGGGCAACAACGGCGCCACGCTCAAAAAATTTGGCAAGCTCATTGCCGCCCTGGTGGAAGAAGAAGGCGTCAACGAAAAGATGGCCGAGTTCATCAACCCCCTGGCCTACCTGGGCGAGCAAATCACCAGGTTCACCACCGAGCTGGGCTTCAAGGGCTTTCAAAACCCCGACGAAGTGGGTGCCGCCGCCGTGGACTACCTGCGCGTGGCCGGCCACCTGGTGTTTGGCTACTTTTGGGCGCGCATGGCGCAGGTGGCACTGCAGCAGATTGAAGCAGGCAGCACCGACCCGTTTTACACCGCCAAGCTGCAAACCGCGCGCTTTTACTTTGCCAAGCTCTACCCCGAAACCGCCACCCTCATGCGCACCGCGCGCACAGGCAGCAAGCCCCTGATGGACACCGAAGCGGCCTTGGCCTGAAAGACATGCACATGAATAAATTTCTCATCGCATCTGGCCTGCTGGCCCTGGCCGGTCTGGCCCACGCGCAACTGACGCCGGTGGGCGTGTGGAACAGCATAGACGACAGCACCGGCAAGCCCAAAGCCGAAATTGCCATCAAAGACAACGGCAAGGGAGGCCTGAACGGGCGGGTCGAGCGCAGCCTGCAGCCGAGCAGCGCCGAGCCCAATTGCTCGCTGTGCACCGACGACCGCAAAGGCCAACCCAAAATTGGCATGGAGATCATCCGCGATGCCAAGCAAACGGGCAAAGACGCGGTGTGGGAGGGCGGCACCATTTTGGACCCCGAAAACGGCAAGGTCTACAAGCTCAAGCTCACCCCGGTGGAGGGCGGGGCCAAGCTGCAAGTGCGTGGCTATATTGGCCCGATTTACCGCACCCAGGTGTGGCAACGTGCGCAGTAAGGACAAGCCATGAAACGATTCAATGTCAAACAAGTGGCCGTGCTCGGCGCCGGTGTGATGGGCGCGCAGATCGCGGCGCACCTGGTCAACCTCCGGGTGCCGGTGATTCTTTTCGACTTGGGTGCAGCCGAGGGCCCCAAAAGCGGCATCGCCATGCGCGCCATCGAGAACCTCAAAAAGCTCAAGCCCTCGCCGCTGGGCGTGCCCGAAGACGCCGCACTCATTCAGCCGGCCAACTACGACGAGCACCTGGGCTTGCTCAAAGACTGCGACCTGGTGATCGAGGCCATTGCCGAACGCATGGACTGGAAGCTGGACCTCTACCGCAAGCTGGCCCCGGCGCTGGGGGCGCACACCATCGTGGCCAGCAACACCTCGGGCCTGTCCATCACGCGCTTGAGCGAAGCTTTGCCTCAGGACTTGCAGCCACGTTTTTGCGGCATTCACTTTTTCAACCCGCCGCGCTACATGCAGCTGGTTGAGCTCATTGCCACGCCCTCGACAGATTTGCAGGTGCTGGACCAGCTCGAAACCTTTGTCACCAGCACCCTGGGCAAAAGCGTGGTGCGGGCGCTGGACACGCCCAACTTCATTGCCAACCGCGTGGGCATCGCCGGCATGCTGGCGACCATCAAGGAGGCCGAGAAATTTGGCCTGAGCTACGACGTGGTCGACGACCTGACCGGCAAAAAAATGGGCCGCGCCAGCTCGGGCACCTTCCGCACCGCCGACGTGGTGGGCCTGGACACCTTGGCCCACGTCATCAAAACGCTGCAAGACAACTTCACCGAGGCCAATGACCCGTTTGCCGCGAACTACGCCACGCCCGAGGTGCTGCAAAAGCTGATCGCCGACAAGCGCCTGGGCCAAAAAACCAAGGCTGGCTTTTACAAAAAAGTCGGCCGCGAGGTGCTGCGCCTGGACCCCGAGACCCTGGAGTACGTGAGCGGCGGCGCCAAGGCCAACGAGGTGGTCGGCCGCATGCTCAAAAAGCCCGCGCCCGAACGCCTCAAGCTGCTCAGGCATACCGAGGGCGCCGAGCCCCGCTTTTTGTGGGCCATCTTGCGCGACCAATTCCATTACGCCGCTGTGCACCTGCAAAGCATTGCCGAGACCGCGCGCGACGTGGATTTGGCCATGCGCTGGGGCTTTGGCATGAAGCAGGGGCCTTTTGAGCTGTGGCAGCAAGCCGGTTGGCTGCAGGTGGCGCAGTGGGTGAAAGAAGACATTGACGCGGGCCTGGCGCTGAGCAAAGCGCCGCTGCCTGAATGGGTGTTCAAGGGGCCCGTGGCCGAGGCGGGCGGCGTGCACACGCCGCAAGGCTCTTGGAGCCCGGCACAAGGCCGCTTTGTGCCCGCCCGCAGCTTGCCCGTGCACGCGCGCCAGCATTTCCCTGAAAGCGTGCTGGGCGCCCACGCGCCCAGCGTGGACCTGACCGGCACCACGGTGTTCGAGGACGACGCCGTTCGCTTGTGGACGCTGGAGGGCGAGCTGCTGATTGCCAGCATCAAAACCAAGATGCACGCCATCAGCCCCGACGTGGCCATAGGCCTGCTCCGCGGCATCGAGTTGGCCGAGCAGCAGTTCCAGGGCCTGGTGATCTGGTCGCCCGATGAGGTGTTCTCGGCCGGTGCCGACCTGCAAGCCATGCTGCCCTCCTTCATGCTGGGCGGCGTCAGCGCCATTGAAGGGGCCGAGCACGAGTTGCAAGACATCATGCTGCGCCTGCGCTATGCCGCCGTGCCTGTGGTGGCCGCCGTGCGCGGCCTGGCCCTGGGCGGCGGCTGCGAGTTGGCCTTGTACTGCGCCCGCCGCGTGGCCGCCATGGAGAGCTACATCGGCCTGGTGGAAGTGGGTGTGGGCCTGGTGCCGGGCGCAGGCGGCCTGGCCTACATTGCCCGCCGCGCGGCCGAGAACGCCCAGGCCAGCACCAACAAAGACGTGCTGCCCTTTCTCACCGAAGGCTTCACCGCTGCAGCGATGGCCAAGGTGGGCACCAGCGCCATTGAAAGCCGCAAGCTGGGCTACCTGCTGGAGAGCGATGTGATCGTCGCCCACAAAGACGAGCTGCTCTTTGTGGCCCTGAACGAGGCCCGCGCCATGGCCGCCTCGGGCTGGCGGCCCCCTCTGAAAAAGAGCTTTGCGGCCGCAGGTCGCCATGCCTTGGCCACCATCAACGGCCAGCTGGTGAACATGCGCGACGGCGGCTTCATCAGCGCGCACGACTTCCACATTGGCCAACTGATAGCGGGCGTGGTGTGCGGCGGTGATGTGGACCCCGGCACGCCGGTGACAGAGGAGTACCTCATGACCCTAGAGCGCCGCGCCTTTTGCCAACTGGTGGGCCACCCCAAGAGCCAAGAACGCATCATGGCCATGATGAGCACGGGCAAGCCTTTGCGCAATTGATTCTGACCCACTCCCTCCCCTTGTGGGGGAGGGCTGGGGTGGGGGCA
>CAMCUN010000150.1 GCA_945878995.1 Polaromonas sp. YR568
CTGCTGCAGCACGCCCAAGCCACCCACAACGCCCAAGCCCTGGCCGAGTTGCTGCACCTGTCGGTGCGCACCCTGCACCGCCAACTCAAGGAAGAAGGCACCTCCTTGCAGGCACTCAAAGACGAGGTGCGCAACGAACACGCCAAAGAGCTGCTGCAGCGCAGCCACAAGCCCATCAAACAAGTGGCCGCAGCCGTGGGGTTCATGAATGAGAAAAGCTTTATCCGTGCTTTCAAAGCGTGGACGGGGCAGACCCCGGCAGCGTTCAGGGACGGCACGCTGGATGTCAACCATTGAATGATGTCTAAACCCGCCAGGTCCCGCGTCAAGGCGTGCGAACACTGCAAAGAGGTGAGCTCAACGCTTTACAGAGTTGCGCATGATGCAAGCGCATCTTGGGTGCTGATTTGCAACGCGTGCCGGCTCAAAGTGGCCAGCCAGCCCCTTTATCGCTACGGCGGTACGTGGAAGTCAGACAAGCGACATTGAGCGTTCTACGGCGATAGAGTCAAGCCGCGGTCGTTGCAAAACGAAAATTCAAAAAAACTGCTGGTTTTTTGAAATCGCTTTACAGTTGAATCAATTAATTTTCATATTTGCCATGAACTCATCAAACACTCCAACTGCGGTTTCGACCTTGATCTTTGCAGGCATGGCCAGCCTTTTTTCTGGTGCCGCTTTTGGCCAAGCAGACCCGGTCAAGATGGTCGATGCCTTTGAGGCTTCTGGCGGAAAGTTTGAAGGCTACAGGCGCTCAGGCGCCAAAGGCGTTTGTGCCACTGGGGAGTTTGTCGGTCTTGCAGCGGGCCGGGCCTTGTCGGTGTCGTCAGCTTTCAGCGGCAAGCCCGTGCCCGTGCTTGTTCGTTTTTCCACAGGCGGTGGCAACCCCAAGGCCCCTGACAACGCCAAGAGTCAGCGCAACTTGGCCCTTCAATTCAACTTGCCACGCAATGAAACTTGGTTGATGGGCAATATCTCTGCGCCCGTTTTCGGCAGTTCAAGCCCCGAGCAATTGATGGCACGACTTGAAGCACTCAAGCCCAACCCAGAAACCAAACGCTCCAACCCAGACAAGATCAAGGCCTTTGCTGACGCCAACCCCGAGACCTTGCTGCAAGGCAAACACTTTGCCAGCCAGCCTGTGCCTGCCAGCTACGCCAAGGTCAATTACTGGGGTGTTCATGCCTTCGCTTTTGTGGATGCCAGCGGCAAAAAGCAATTCGGCAAGTGGATTTTTGAGCCCGTAGGCGGCACAGAAGGCCTGACTGATGAAGAGGCCAAAGCCAAAGGAGCTGACTTTTTGTTTGACGATATTCGGCAGCGGGTGGCGGTCGGGAATGTTGCCTTTGATTTCAACTTGCAGCTCGCTCAGCCAGGCGACAAGCTTGACAGCGCCACCACGCCTTTGCCAGAAGACCGAAAGAAAGTCATGCTGGGTCGGTTGACGATCAAATCGGTGGCGGCCGACGCCTCAGGCCCCTGCGTTAACATCAATTTCAACCCCATGGTGTTGCCCAAAGGCGTGGAGGCATCATCCGATCCGATGTTGCTTGGCCGGGCAGCACCTTATGCAGTGTCCATGGGTCGGCGTTTGTCTGAAGGTGCCAAGCAGTAAAAAAAGGGCTTTCAAAAGGCACGTTCTGAACGCGGCAGTCTGAGGTTAAATTCTAGTTTTTAACATCAGACATTCACCTTTTGGGAGTTTTTTAATGTCTTTGCTCAGTCGTTTTTCCACCTCCCTCGGTTTGGCAGTGATGCTCACCGCCTTGGCGAGCGCGCCTGCTTTCGCTGCGGGCGAAGACACCACCGCCCCACCCAAGCCCACACCCACGCCGCGCTGCCCAAGCGGTCAGATTCACGACCAAAAATCCAACAAATGCGTTCCCTCCAATTCGAGTGCGGTTGACGACAAAGACCGTTACCAAGCCGTTCGGGAACTGGCCTATGCCGAAAAGTACGCCTCGGCTGCCTCGGTGCTGGACGCCATGGCCAACCAGCAAGACGATAAAGTGCTCACCTACCGTGGTTTTTTACTGCGCAAAACTGGGCAGTTTGAAAAGGCGATGACAGTTTATGAATCGGCTGTCGCGGCCAACCCCAATAACTTGCTGGTTCGCTCTTACATGGGTCAAGGCCTTGTCGAAGCTGGCGACTTGGTGGGTGCACAAAAGCAGCACCAAGAAATCTTGGCACGCCGCGGCCAAGGCACTTGGGCTGAGGTGTCTTTGCGCACGGCTCTGGCCACAGGCAAAACGCACAGCTATTAAGAGCAGGGCATCAAGCCAGCAAGTCATTTAAAAACTCGTGCGCCACCTTGATCTGGACAGCGCCCAATGTGTAGCTGTGTCGCGCATGGCGCACCAGTTGCACGGCTTGCACGGGGGCTTTTTCAAGGGCAAAGCGCTGCAGCGCGCGATGCGGTTTGTCGTCTGACAGCTTGCACTCCACCAGGTGTGTGAGTTGGTTTTTGTCGCTCAGGGCAAAGTCGACCTCGGCGCCGTCTTTGGTGCGTATGTAATGCAGCCCTGCTTCTTTGCCCTGCACGTCGTGCTGCCACTGCACCTGCTTGAGCAAGGCAGTGGCAACCAGGTTTTCAAAGCGCAGGCCGTCGTCGCCTTCCACCAAGCCGGTGTCGTAAAAGTAGACCTTGGGGGTTTGCAGGGTGGCGCGGGCAATGTTGTCATGCCAGGGCCGCACCACAAACACAATGTAGAGCGCCTCCAGAATGTCGAGGTACTTTTTGAGCGTGACGGGCGAGACGCCCAAATCGCGCGCAATGCTGGCCAGGGACAGGGGCGAGCCCACACGCGAGCGCAGCAGCTGGGCAAACAGGCGAATGGCGTTGAGCTCTTGAATGCGTGAGAACTCCAGCACATCGTTGCGCACCAGCCCGTCAAAGTACTGCCTGCGCCAGCGCTCGGCCTGCTCCTTGTCGGGGGCCAGGCAAGGCTCGGGAAAACCACCACGCTCCAACAAGTGGGTGAGCGCCGCATCGGGCGCGGCCCCGGTTTGCGCGCACCATTCCCGCACCGACAAGGGATGCAGCCGCACCCCAAAAAAACGCCCGGCCAAAGACTCACCGCTTTGTCTGAAGGTGTCCAGGCGGGCGCTGCCGGTGACCAGCAACTGCTGGCTGGCCGCTTTGCCGTCGTACACGCCTTTGAGCCAGGCCTTCCAGCCCGCCATTTTGTGAATTTCGTCCAGCACCAGCAGCGGCGCTTGCGGGTTCCACAGCTGTTTGCGCACCAAGGCCCGGTCGGCAAGCACGTCGTAATTCAGGTACTGGCCGCCTTGCCGCTCTAACAATTGCCGGCTGAGCGTGGTTTTGCCCACCTGGCGCGGGCCAGTGAGGAACACCATTTTTTGGGCCAGATCGGCCTGCACACGGTCATCAAGGTAGCGCTTCATGGCCTTATTTTGCGACTTTTTGATGCAAAATTGAATAATAGTCGCGACTTTTATTCAAAGTACCTTCAAAAAGTCGCATTTTTGAGAGCTTTTCCATTGCTGAGTCCTGGCTGAGTTCGCCGTGTCTAGCGCTCGCCACTCCTGCGCGGCCACTCATTTGCCACCTAGAGCCGCAACTCCCGCATGTGCCCAAACACATGCGACGCGCCCGCCGCCCGCAGCGGCGCAGTGTCCACGCCCTCAGGCGCATAAGCCCACACCGTGGCGCCGGCGGCCACGCCGGCCGTGATGCCCACGGTGGTGTCTTCCACCACCAGGCAGTGCGCCGGG
>CAMCUN010000151.1 GCA_945878995.1 Polaromonas sp. YR568
GACCACGGCTGCGACCACGGCTGTGACCACGGCTGTGACCACGGCTGCGACCACGGCTGTGAACACGGCTGCGACCACGGCTGTGAACACGGCTGTGAACACGGCCATACCCACTGCCTTGGTGGCCCCAGGGCTGCTGCAAGAAGAAGTGCTGAGCTTGTCTGAGCAAATGGCGCTGCAGCCGGTGGCCATGCAGGTGGCGTCGCTGACCAGCATGCCTCAGGGCTTGCGGCCGGGTGCTGAGCTGACTCCGGCCTCTTTGGACAGCGCCAGCCACAGTGCCATGCTGGCGGTGGCTGCGCGTCAACTGGCCCATGAAGCTTTGAAATTGGCGGGCGCGACTGCGGCGGCCACCCAGGCCGTGACCTTGGCTGCGAACCTGCCTGCGGCCGAACAGGCGGTGATGGCCGCAGAGCTGACTGAAGCCGCACATGTCTTGACGCTGCCTGGTGCGCGCATCGCCCGCCAGGCCGCAGGCTTGACTGCACCCCTGCCCGCAGATGCCGCCGCCTTGGCCACCGGCGGTGCTGACAGCGATGACCCCGCCGTGCGCGCCGCAGCGCTTGCCGCTGTTACCCCGGAGGCCCGACAGCTTATGCAAGACAGCTTGCGCCTGCGATTGCAGCCCCAGCAAGCCATCACCCTGCGCCTGGCTGCCATGGCGGCCACGGGCGAGCAGGCCATGTGGAAGCAAATCAGCGCACAGTCGGCCGGTGAGTTGGAGACTTTGGCACTGGGCCTGGGCCCTGAATGGACCGCCACCGACGCTTTGAGCGCCGCCGATTCCTGGACCCCGCATGCCCATGCCAGCCCGGCCGCCGAGGCCTTGCGCAGCCAAGCGGCCAGCTCAGCCGAGCTGAACGCGCCTGCCAGCACCGCCGCTGAACGGGTGGCCCAGTATGAACAGCTGGCCCAGCGCCTGGGCCGGGCCTTGGGCGATCGCCTGCAAGCTCAAATTGAGCGCGGCGAGTGGAAGGTTCACCTGCAAATGGACCCGGCCAAGCTGGGCCGCATTGAGATGGAGCTGGACATGCGCGCCGGCGGTTTGGACGCCATGTTCCGCAGTGACAACCAACTGACCCGCGAGCTGATCGCGCAAAGCTTGCCGCGCCTGCGCGAGACCTTGGCGCAATCAGGCACGGCAGTTGCTAACGTCTGGGTACAGGGGGAATCACAGCGCCAATCTGGCGGAAACCCGACACCTGGGCGCCAAGGACAGTCAGAGCGCGGAGGCCGACCCAGCGAGGAGGGCGCCACCGCCACCCAGAGCTTGATCGCCCGGCCCCGCGTGCCGAGCAGCGACTGGGACCTCATGGCCTGACGGCCGTGCCCACCAACGAATTGACCCTGAAATTGACCGCGAAGAGGTAAGACCATGGCAGAACAAGCAGCAGCAGCGACCGAAGAAGAACCGGTCAAAAAGTCCAAATCCGGGCTGATCAAAATCATCCTTGGCGTGGTGGCTTTGTTGGTGCTGATTGCCGGCACCATGGTCGGCACCTTGTTTGTGGCCGGGTTCTTCAAACCCAAGCCGCCCACCTTGACGGCCGAAGAGCGCATTCAGCTGGGCCTGGAATCTGCGCCCGCAGCAGGTGGCAAAGACGGCAAAGATGGCAAGCCCGAGCTGGACAAAGACGGCAAGCCCGTGCTCCAAGCCAAGAAATCCCCAGACGCCCAAAAATTTAATTTCACTTATCACCAGATGGACCGTGAATTTTTGGTCAACCTGACGGGGTCTAAAAAAGTCATGTCGCTGCAGGTGGCTGCCATGACGCGCTATGACCAGCGTGTGGTGGACAACCTCAAAAAGCACGAGTTCGCCCTGCGCTCGGTGATGATGGACGTGCTGCGCCAGACCACCGAGGCCGAACTCGCCAAGCCCGAGTTCCGGGTGGACTTGGGTCGCAAACTGCGCGACGCCATGAACACCAAGCTCGAATCCTTTGAAGATTTTGGTGGCGTGGAAGAAATCTTCTTTACCTCCTTCATCGTTCAGTAATTTCCCCTGACGACCCCCACATGCTTGATCAACTGTTGAGTCCGGAAGAGCTGTCGGCCTTGGCCGAGGGCATCAGCGACGGCCGCATTCCCGTCGACACCGGCTACAACACCTCTATGCGCGTGCGCAAGCACGACCTGGCCAGCGAAGACTCCAGCCTGGGCGTGAATGTGGCCTCAGTGGACATGATCAACGAGCGCTTTGTGCGCCAGTTCCGCCTGGGATTGCTGGAGATGCTGCGCTCATCGCCCCGCATCACGCCCAACCGGGTGCAAATTTCCCGCTTTGGCGATTACCTCAAGCAACTTCAGGCGCCGCTTTCGGTGAACATGGTGCGCATGAGCCCGCTCAGGGGCTACTCCATTGTGGTGATAGACCCGGTGGTGGTGTTCAGCTCACTGGACAGTTTTTTTGGTGGCTTTGGTCGGGGCGTGGGCCAGTTGCCGCCCACGCGGCTGTTCACGCCCACCGAGTCGCGCATCATCCGCATGACGCTGGACGTGTTTTTCCGCTCGCTCAAAGAAGCCTGGTCGCCCATCATGGACCTGGAGTTTGAGTTGGTGAGCTCGGAGATCAACCCGCAGTTCGCGCAAATCGCCGACGAAAACGACTTGGTCATCCTCACCCGTTTTGAAGTCGATGCCGGCCCCAACACCCAGGGCTTTATTGACCTGGTCTACCCTTACGCCACGCTCAAGCCCGTGCGCGACTTGCTGCGCAGCCGCGTGCAAACCGGCGACGGCAACGAAGAATCCGACAACCAGTGGCGAGGTGATCTGGGCGACGCTGTCAACAACGCCAGTGTCGAGGCCCGCGTGCTGCTGGGCGAGGTCCATTCCAGCCTGGGTGATATTGAGTCCTTGCAGGCCGGCGACGTACTTTTCTTCAAAAAACCCGATTTGGCCCGCATGCTCATCAATGACGTGCCGGCCTTTGACGTTCAGGTCGGCCAATTGGGCAGCCAGACCGCTGTGCAGATTGAGCAAGCCGTGATCCCCGGCTTGCAATGAATTTTCAGGACTTATTTCCATGACCGACACCTCCCAGAACTCTGCTGCCGACGCTCAAATCAACCCCGAGGTGTTGCAAAACATCTCGGTCACCCTGTCGGTGGAGGTAGGTCGCGCGATGATCAAAATTCGAGACCTCATGCGCCTGACCCAAGGCAGCGTGGTCGAGCTCGACCGCATTGCTGGCGAGCCGCTGGACCTGCTGGTTAACAAGACCGTGGTGGCCCAGGGCGAGGTGGTGCTGGTCAACGACCGCTACGGCATTCGCCTGACGCGGGTGGTGCCCGCCTCCGAGCGCATGAAAAACCTTTAAGCCCAGGCACCATGAACATGGACGCGTTGCGGATGATTGGAAGCCTGGTGGTGGTCTTTGGCCTGCTGGGTGCTGTGCTGTGGGGGCTCAAGCGCTTGCAACTCCAAGCCCGCCCTGGCCAGCCTGGCGCCCGGCGTCTGCAGGTGCTGGAAAGCCACAGCGTGGGACCCCGTCAAAAAATTGCCTTGGTGCGCGTGGGCGTGCACGAAGTGTTGGTGGGAGTGTCGCCTGGGCAGATCACCGCTTTGGGTCAGTGGCCGGTGGAGGGTGCAGAGGCTGAGGCAGTGCCTGTGCCTACGCCATCGTTTTTAGAAGAGGTGCGCCGTGCGCTTTGACCGTATTTTGTTTCCCCATTCACTCCCTCCCCCTCTGGGGGAGGGCTGGGGTGGG
>CAMCUN010000152.1 GCA_945878995.1 Polaromonas sp. YR568
GGCCCTGCTGGGTTTACAGCCCTGCCAAGGCGAGCTCTTGCTGGGCGGGGTGGGCTGGAGCGGCCAGCTGGCGGTGGACAAAGCCTTGCGGCGCCAGGTGCAGGTGGTGTTTCAAGACCCGTTTTCATCTCTGTCTCCGCGCTTGACCGTTGAAGAAATTGTGGGCGAGGGCTTGTGGGTGCACCACCCCCAACTGTCCGCCGAGCAGCGCCGCCAACAGGTGCGGCAGACGCTGGCCGAGGTGGGCTTGGACGAGGTGCAGTTCCCCGCACTCTTGCAGCGCTACCCGCATGAGTTCTCAGGCGGGCAGCGCCAGCGCATCGCCATTGCGCGGGCCTTGGTGGTCGAGCCGCGGCTTTTGGTGCTTGACGAGCCCACCAGCGCCTTGGATGTGACCGTGCAAAAGCAGGTGCTGGCCCTGCTGCAAAGCCTGCAGCGCGAGCGGGGCTTGAGCTACTTGCTCATCACCCATGATGTGGCGGTGATCCGGGCCATGGCCCACCATGTCTTGGTCATGAAAGACGGCCAAGTGCTCGAAGCTGGGCCGGCCCTGCAGGTGCTGAGCTCGCCCACGCACCCCTACACCCGGCAGCTGACCGAGCAAGCCTGAAAATTCCTGGCTGTGGCTGGCTGGGCTTGATCAACAGGCCTGAACGAGCCTTTGCCAACGGTTATTTAACGGTTACAATCCCATCTTCACGACCAAATGGGCGGGTTTTCACCGGCCCATTTTTTTTGGTCGTTTGATTTTCGTGGCGACTTCGCCCGAGGGTCCAAAACGGCAGTTTGTGGCTTTTTCAAGGCGCGCAGGCACACATTCACTGGCAAAGTTATCACAGTTCAGGCGGTTCAAGGCCTCATGGCGCTTTCAGAGACGGTAGAGCAAACAGTGGCGGGTTTGGGTTATGAGTTGGTCGACATTGAGCGCACCGGCGGTGGACTCTTGCGCGTGACCATTGACTTGCCCTGGAGCCCAGGCGTTGAGCAGTTCATCAACGCCGAGGACTGCGAAAAAGTCACCCGTCAACTGCAGTTTGTGCTTGAAGTTGAAGCCGTGGACTATGCCCGCCTGGAAGTGAGCTCCCCTGGCATTGACCGGCCGCTTAAAACGGAAAAAGACTTTGAGCGCTTTGAAGGCGAACTGCTGGACCTGACCTTGAAGGCGCCCATAGGCGCTGCAGCGGCGGGCTCTGGTGTGGCGGTCAGCCGCAAAAAATTTCGCGGCCGCTTAGAGCGCGCCGCCTCGGGCTGGCAACTGCTGTGGTCGCAAGAGCCCGAGCCCAAGCCTGGCCAAAAAGTCAGCAAAAAAAAGGTGCCCGCACCCCTGCAGGCGTTGGGCTTCACGCTCGACGAGCTTGCACAGGCGCGTTTGGCCCCGGTGGTGGACTTCAAGGGCCGCAAGCCCAAAGAAGTGAAAAATGATCAGATTGAGAAATAAGAGGAAAGGCAGGCTTGTGAAATGAATCGCGAACTGTTGATGCTGGTAGATGCGATCTCCCGCGAAAAAAACGTCGAGCGCGACGTGGTGTTTGGCGCCGTTGAATTGGCGCTGGCTTCGGCCACCAAAAAGGTCTACCTAGAAGGCACAGACATTCGCGTGTCTGTGGACCGGGACAGCGGGGTGTACGAGACCTTCCGCCGTTGGTTGGTGGTGCCCGACGAGGCCGGCCTGCAAAACCCCGAAGGTGAAGAACTCCTCAGCGACGCCCGCGAAGAGCTGGCCGACATTGAAGAGGGCGACTTTATTGAAAAGCCGATCGAAAGCTTGCCCATAGGCCGCATTGGTGCGCAAGCGGCCAAGCAAGTGATTTTGCAAAAAATCCGGGACGCCGAGCGTGAAATGCTGCTCAACGACTTTCTCTCGCGAGGCGAGAAGATTTTTGTGGGCACAGTCAAGCGCATGGACAAGGGCGACATTATTGTGGAGTCGGGCCGCATTGAAGGCCGCCTGCGCCGCAGCGACATGATCCCCAAAGAAAATCTGCGCTCCGGCGACCGGGTTCGCGCCATGATCATGGAGGTGGACTCCACCCTGCGCGGGGCGCCCATCATCTTGTCGCGCACAGCGCCCGAGTTCATGATGGAGTTGTTCCGCCAGGAAGTGCCCGAAATCGAGCAAGGCCTGCTGGAAATCAAAACCTGCGCCCGTGACGCCGGCTCCCGCGCCAAAATTGCCGTGCTCTCGCACGACAAGCGCGTGGACCCCATTGGCACTTGTGTGGGCGTGCGCGGCACGCGCGTCAATGGCGTGACCAACGAGCTGGCTGGCGAGCGTGTGGACATTGTGCTGTGGAGCGAAGACCCGGCTCAATTTGTCATTGGCGCGCTGGCGCCGGCCAACGTGCAGTCGATTGTGGTGGACGAAGAAAAGCACGCCATGGACGTGGTGGTGGACGAGGAAAACCTGGCGATTTCCATTGGCCGAGGCGGTCAGAACGTGCGCTTGGCATCCGAGCTCACGGGCTGGAAAATCAACATCATGACGGCCGATGAATCGGCCCTGAAGCAAGCCAGCGAAACCGATTCGGCCCGTCAGCTCTTCATGGCCAAGCTCGATGTGGACGAAGAAATTGCCGACATCCTGATTGCCGAAGGCTTTAACAGCCTGGAAGAGGTGGCCTATGTGCCCCTGCAAGAGATGTTGGAGATCGAATCTTTTGACGAAGACACCATCACCGAGTTGCGCAACCGTGCCAAGGATGCGCTGCTGACCATGGAGATTGCCCGGGAAGAGAGCGTGGAAGGGGTGTCGCAAAACCTGCGTGACCTCGACGGCCTGACCCCCGAGCTGATCACCCAACTCACCGAGGCGGGGGTGCATACCCGCGACGACCTGGCCGATTTGGCCACGGACGAACTCACCGAGATCACCGGCCAGACCCCTGAAGATGCCACGGCCCTGATCATGACCGCGCGCGCACATTGGTTCTCCGATGAGTCCGCTCCCCAAGAGCAATGACCATGGAGGCCGGGAAACCCAACTATGTCCAGTACCAACACCGTCGCTGAATTTGCAGCGGAATTGAACAAGCCTACCGCCGTGCTGCTCGAACAATTGAGCAGCGCAGGTGTCGTCAAAAAATCGGCCACCGACCCCTTGTCAGAGGCCGACAAGCAAAAGCTGCTGGGCTTTTTGCAAGTCAGCCACGGCACCGTCTCGGCCGAGCGTAAAAAAATCACGCTGGTGAAAAAATCCACCACCGAGATCAAGCAGGCCGACGCCACGGGCAAAGCCCGAACCATTCAGGTGGAAGTCCGCAAAAAGCGCACTTTCATCAAACGCGATGACGCGGCCGAGGCTGTGCCCGAGGGTAGCCACGAAGATGACGATTCCGCCGCCGAGGCGGCCGCCGCTGCCGAAGCCGCCGAACTGGCGCGCCGCGAGGAAGACGCCCAGCGCCAAGCCGAACTTTTGCGCCGCCAAGAAGAAGAAATGGCTGAAAAGCGCCGCCAGCGCGAAGCCGAAGACGCCCGCGAACTCGCCCTGGAAGAAGAGCGCCGCATTGCTGAAGCGGCCCGCGCCGCCGAAGATGCCCAAGCCCAGGCTGCCAAAGCCGTGGCCAACGCAGGCCAAGCGCCCTTGTCGGCCGACGATGCCCGCGCGGCTGACGAAGCCGCTGGCGCCCGCGCCGCTGACGCTGCCGTTAAATCAGCTCAAGCGGCTGCCACCGCCG
>CAMCUN010000153.1 GCA_945878995.1 Polaromonas sp. YR568
TCCCCAAAAAACCCAGGCCGCCAGCGGCAAGCTTTAGCCGCTTTTGTAAAGATCCGATCAAAGCCTTGGTTTGCCTCAAGTTTGCAAGCAGATCGTCGATTCATGCAGTGTCACGAATTGATCAGGAGCCTTCCCAAATGCGAGTCCACTTCAAAGCCCTCGAGAGCTACGGCTCCGGCAGCACCACCAGCCAAGCCGGCGTGGCCAACAGAGTCGAGTTGATCCAAATGCTGTTCGACGGGCTGATCGACAGCCTGAGCACGGCGCGCGGTCACATTGAGCGCCAGTCCATTGAAGAAAAAAGCAAGAGCTTGACCCGCGCCAGCCGCATTTTGGTGGGCCTGCAAGGTGCGCTGGACTTTGAACAAGGGGGCGACCTCGCCAGCAACTTGCACGAGTTGTACGCCTATGCCATCCGCCGCCTGTTGCATGTCAACATCCACAACGACCTGGACGCGCTCAAAGAAGTCCAAGGCCTGATGACCGAGGTGCGTGAGGCCTGGCGTGCCGTGCCTGCCCTGGTGCCCGCCAGCGCACTGGGCTCCGCACACTGAGCCTGGACGAGCGTTCCCCAACTCAGGCGTTGAACGCACAACCGCGTTCAACGCCTGTCGCTTTTTCGACAATCAAAACCAGGCAAGACAATTGCTTTCAGTTGACACATAGGCCGAGCTGCTCGCTTGAGGGCTTTTGCAGCCATCGGCCGCAAGCACTGCGGTAGAGTAGCGCCCTATAGTAAACTTTTAGCAACAATTGGAGCGTCGTCAGGCGAAGAATCCATGTTCAGCATTGTCGGAATCGTCGTTCTTTTTGTCTGTGTGTTTGGCGGCTACATCATGGCCGGGGGCAAGATGGCCCCCATCATCAAGGCCGCGCCCATTGAGACCTTCATCATTGCCGGGGCGGCCATTGCCGCCATGTTGACCGGCAACAGCCTGGACATCTTCAAAGGCGCGTTTGCCGGCATTGGCAAATGCTTCAAAGGCCCCAAGTACAAAAAAGACGACTACCTGCAGACCATTTTCTTGGTCTCCAAGCTCATGAAAGTGCTCAAGTCTGAGGGTGCGGTGGCCTTGGAGGCACACATTGAGAACCCAGACTCCAGCGCCATATTTGCCGAATACCCGCCCATTCTCAAAGACCACGACCTGCAGCACTTGATCACCGACACCATCCGCTTGCTGGTGGTCTCTTCAGGCAACCTCAGCCCCTATGCGGTCGAAGAGGTGATGGACCAGGCCATCAAAACACACCACCACGGCGCGCTCAAGCCCGCCGAGGCCCTGGCCAGTATGGCTGGCGCCTTGCCTGCTCTGGGTATTGTGGCTTGCGTGTTGGGCGTGGTGAAAACCATGGGTGCGATTGACCAGCCCCCGGCCGTGCTGGGCGCCTTGATCGGCAGCGCTTTGGTAGGAACGCTCTTGGGGGTGTTTTTTGCCTACGGTTTGGTCGAGCCTTTGGCCAACCGGCTCAAGCAAATCATTGACGACGAAGGCGAGATCTACAAAGTGGTCAAGCAAATTATCATTGGCACCATGCACGGCCACCCACCGCCGCTGATTATTGAAGGTGCGCGCGTGAGCATCAGCCACCACAATCAACCTTCGTTTGGCGAGGTCTTTGACGGCCTGCGCGGCAAGTAAGCATGGCCACCGCCGCAGCTGTAGCCGCCCCAGAAGCCGCCGCAGCCCCACCTGAGGCTGAGCCAGCAGCAGCGCCCGCAACTGATGCGCCCGCTGCGGCCGTTGCGGCAGAACCCGCCGCAGACGCCGCCGCCCCGGTGGCGCCTGTCATTGTCATTAAAAAAGTCATGGACGACGGCCATGGCGGTGCCCATGGCGGCGCCTGGAAAATTGCCCTGGCCGACATGATGACGGCCATGATGGCCTTTTTCTTGTTGATGTGGCTGCTCGGCTCCACCTCGGAAGCCCAGCGCAAAAGCATTGCCGACTACTTCAAGCCCACCTCGCAAAGCAATGTGACCATGGGCAAGCTGGCGGGCTCTAACGGCATTTTGGGCGGCTCCTCCATTGTCGACACCGACGGTTTTCCCTTCAGCGCCAAGCAAACAGCGGCCATGGAGCGGCTGACGCCGAAGTCCGAGGGCGGGCCCACCGAGAACGACCCCAGCCCCAACAGCACCGAGCGCTCAGACCCCTCAGACCCCTCCAAAATGAGCGAGGAAGACCGCAAAAAAGTCGCGGAACAGCAAGACCAAGCGGCATTTGAAAAGCTGGAAAAAGAAATTCGCGAAAAAATTGAGCAAAACCCGCGTTTGGCCAACCTCAAAGACCAGGTGAACTTCACCCGCGAAAAAGAAGGCCTGCGCATTGACATCATCGACAAGGCCGACTTCGCCATGTTCAGCCTGGGTGGCACGCAAATGGGACCGCGCGCACAACAGTTGGTGGACGAGGTGGCCAAGTCATTGCAAGGCACACCCAACAAACTGGCCGTGCGCGGCCACACCGACAGCGTGCCTTTTGCCAACCTGGATGGGCGCAACAACTGGTCACTCTCGGCCGAGCGCGCCGAAGCAACCCGGGCGCAAATGGAAAAACGCGGCATTGAAGGCGGGCGCTTTGCGCGCATTGAAGGCGTGGCCGACACCGCCCACTTCAACCCCAACGACCCCAAAGACCCGCGCAACCGACGCATGAGCGTGACGGTGTTGCACAGGGATTGATGCAGGGCCTGCGCTGCAGGCCGGCCGCGCCTCAAGGCATGTAGGTGCCGCCGTTGATGTGCAAGGTCTGCCCAGTCATGTAGGCCGAGGCCGGGCTGAGCAAAAACAAAATGGGTTGCACCACATCAAGGGGCTGGGCGATGCGGCCCAGCGGCACCACTCGGCCATAGGTGGCCGGGTCCACGCGGGGCTGGCCCTGCTCGTCAGAGCGGCCTGTGCCGCCCCGCAAAAAGGCTGTGTCCACTGCCCCAGGCGCCACCGCATTGACGCGCACCTTGGGCGCGTTTTCCAGGGCCAGCTCCTTCATCAGCAGCAGCAAACCGGCCTTGGCCGGCCCGTATGCCCCCACCATGGGCCGCGCCCAGGCGCCCAAGCCAGACGAGACATGCACCAAGCTGGCCTGCGGCGATTCATGCAAATGCGGCAACACCGCTTTGGAGATGTAAAAGGCCGAGTCCAGGTTGCCGCGCATCACGTCGTCCCAGACCTCCACCTCGGTTTTCACCAAGCTTTGATCGGCTGACATGTAGCCCACGAGATTCACGCACGCATCGAGCCCGCCCAGGGCTTGCGCGGCCTGGGTCACGGCGTTTTGAACTGAAGCTGCACTTTTGCCATCCATGGCAAAGCAGGTCACACCGCTCAGACCGTGCTTGGCAATCGAGGCCGGCAAATCGGTGACCACCACCCGCATGCCCAAGGCCTGGCACTGGG
Source organism: Polaromonas sp. YR568 (assembly GCA_945878995.1). Lineage (GTDB taxonomy): Bacteria > Pseudomonadota > Gammaproteobacteria > Burkholderiales > Burkholderiaceae_C > Polaromonas. The sequence goes on from CAMCUN010000153.1 coordinate 3,401, forward strand.
CCACCAACTCACGCCCAATACCGCCCAAACCGCCGGTGATCAGCACGCGTTGGCCAGTGAACAGGCCGGGGGCCCAGAGTGTGTGTGGCTGAAACATGTGGCCGCCTTTCAAATTAAAAAAACCAATTTCCCCTATGCACTCCCACCCCTCTGTGGGAGGGCCGGGGTGGGGGCATCGCGTGGC
>CAMCUN010000154.1 GCA_945878995.1 Polaromonas sp. YR568
CCTACAAGGGGAAGGGCCAGGCTTTGGATTTTTGTAGGAGCTAGCCTGCTGGCGATGCGTGCCTGACAACGGGTATCACTTCAGCCGAAGAATCGCTTGCAGGCAAGCTCCTACAAGGGGAAGGGCCAGGCTTTGGTTTTTGTAGGAGCCAGCCTGCTGGCGATGCGTGCCTGACAACGGGCATCACCTCAGGCGAACATTCGCTTGCAGGCAAGCTCCTACAAGGGGAAGGGCCAGGCTTTGGATTTTTGTAGGAGCCAGCCTGCTGGCGAATTGTTGCGTAAGGCAACGGCAGTTGACCGCCACGAATCGCTTGCAGGCAAGCTCCTACAGGGTCAAAGCCAACGCGTTTTAATATGCCTCACCCCCCCGGCTTGGCCCGGTGCACGCGCAACACCGACGGTGTGCGTTTGACGTTGCGGATCACGTCGGCCAAATGATTGCGGTTGTCTACGGCCACAGTAAAGCGCAGATCGACCGCGTCTTGCGTGGATTCTTGCTGCATTTCCACATGCGTGATGTCGGCTTCAGCACCGGCCAGGGCGGCGGCCACGCGGGCCAGCACGCCTTTGCCGTTGGTCACCGTGATCAAAAGGTCTGTTTCAAAAGAGCGGCTGGGCTCGTCCGACCATTCCACGGCAATGAAGCGCTCGCTGTCCCGGTGAAGCAGCCGCTTGGCCACAGCGCAGTCTTCGGTGTGTATCACCACGCCCTCGCCGCGGCCCAGGTAGCCCACGATCTCGTCGCCAGGAATAGGGTGGCAGCACGGCGCGTACTGCAGCGAGGAGCCTTCGCTGCCATCAATCAAGAGCGCGCCTTGATGCACCGATTCATGGGCCGTGAAACGCTCGCGGCTCATCAGCAGGGCGTCGGGCCTGTGCCCACTTTCGGCCAGGATGGCCACCAAGCGTTTGGCCACGATGCTGGCAATGCGTTTGCCCAGGCCAATGTCGGTCAGCAGGTCGGCGCGGTTGCGGTTGCCTGAGAACCGCAAAATACGCTCCCACAGACCGCGCGCGCTGCTGTCGTCTTCGGCGGGCAGGTGCTCAATGCCTTCGGCCCGCAGGGCTTGGGCCAGCATTTTTTCACCCAAGTCCTGCGACTCGGTCAGTGCCATGGTCTTGAGGTGGTGGCGGATTTTTGAGCGCGCGCGGCCCGTGCGCACAAAGCCCAACCAGCCCGGGTTGGGGTTAGACACGGGGCCGGTGATGACTTCAATCACATCGCCGTTGCGCAGCTCGGTGCGCAGCGGCACCTGCTCGCCATTGATCTTGGCGGCCATGGTGCGGTGGCCAATGTCGCTGTGGATGGCGTAGGCAAAGTCCACCACCGTGGCGCCGCGCGGCATGGCCATGATTTGGCTTTTGGGCGTGAACACGTAGACCGCGTCTGGGAACAGGTCGATCTTGACATGGTCCCAAAACTCGGCCGCGTCGCGCGTTTCGTGCTGAATGTCCAAGAGCGACTGCAGCCATTGCGAGCCCAGGCGCTGCGAGGCCTCGCTTTGCGGCTGGCTGGCCTTGTAGAGCCAGTGCGCAGCCACCCCCGATTCGGCCACCACATGCATGGGCTCGGTGCGCATTTGAAACTCGATGTTGGTGCCAAACGGCCCAATCAAGGTGGTGTGCAGCGACTGGTAGCCGTTGATTTTAGGAATGGCAATGTAGTCTTTGAAGCGGCCCGGCATGGGCTTGTAGAGCTGGTGCAGCACGCCCAAGGCGGTGTAGCAGGTGGTCAGGTCGCGCACGATGATGCGAAAGCCGTAAATATCGGTGACCTGCGCAAACGACAGGTGCTTTTCGTCCATCTTGCGGTAGACCGAGAAAAGCGTTTTTTCTCGGCCATCGAGAGTCACTTCAATGCCCGCCGCTGCAAAGGCCGCTTCCACCTCGGTCTTGACCCGCTTGATCACGTCACGCCGCCTGCCGCGTGCGCGCGTCAGGGCCTTGTTCAGTGTGCCGTAGCGCCAGGGGTGCAGGTGGCGAAACGACAAATCTTGCAGCTCGCGGTAGGTGCCGTTCAGACCCAGGCGGTGGGCAATGGGCGCGTAAATATCCAGGGTTTCACTGGAGATGCGACTCCACTTGCTGCGCGGTGCATCACCCAGCGTGCGCATGTTGTGCGTGCGGTCAGCCAGTTTGATGAGGATGACGCGCACATCGCGCGCCATGGCCAGCAACATCTTGCGAAACGACTCGGCCTGGTTTTCTTCGCGGGTGTTAAAAGCGAGCTTTTCCAGCTTGGTCAGGCCGTCCACCAGGTCGGCCACCTGCGGGCCAAAGCGCTCAATCAGCTCGGCTTTGCTCACGCCGCAGTCTTCCAGGGCGTCGTGCAAGAGCGCCGCCATCAGCGCCTGGGCGTCTAGCTTCCACTCTGCACATTGCGCGGCCACGGCAATCGGGTGCGTGATGTAGGGCTGGCCGCTGTTGCGCAACTGACCCAAATGGGCCTCGTCGGCAAAGCGGTAGGCCCGGCGCACTTGGTCAATGTCGCTGGCACTCAGGTAGTCGAGCTTGGCCATGAGCGCGGCAAAGCTGGCCGCAGCCGCATTGACCGCGGCAGGCGACGGCCGTCCTGTGGAAATGAGAGCCAAGGCAGTCATGGTCTCAAATGTAGCGCGTGTGCAAGGGCTTTGTGGCAGTGGTTTTCATGTCCTGACACTCTATGGAGAAGCACCCAAAAAAAAGCACCGCCAGAGGCGGTGCTTTTTGGATGAAGCAAAGCGCTCGAATGCGCTGTGAATCGCTCAAAGAGGCACTTTTTTGAGCATTTCCAGGCCGATCTTGCCTTCTGCGATTTCGCGCAGGGCCGTCACGGCAGGCTTGTTTTTGCTCTCAATCTTGGGCGTGTGGCCCTGGCTGAGCATGCGCGCGCGGTAAGTGGCGGCCAAAACCAGTTGGAAGCGGTTGGGGATCTTTTCCAGGCAGTCTTCAACAGTGATGCGGGCCATGAGGAATCTCCGGTGGGGGCGTGGTGCGAATCAGGGAATGTTCAGCGCTTCGAAGGTGACCGCTCGACTGCGTCGTTGGGCCGCGTACTTGAGCCGCTGGGCATGAACAATGGTTTTCAAGTCGAAAACCGCGCGTTCAAAAAGTTCATTGATTATAACGAAGTCAAATTCCCGGGCCTGGGCCATCTCCAGTGCCGCATTTTGCAAGCGCAGCGCAATCACCTCGGCGCTGTCCTCGCCACGGCGCTGCAGCCTGGCCCTGAGCTCTTCCCAGCTGGGCGGCAAGATGAAAATCAGCACCGCGTTGCT